>JARRPZ010000010.1:0-44095 GCA_037382365.1 Gammaproteobacteria bacterium | reverse complement strand
CGGCCGGTCCCTGCCGAGAGTCGTGCCTGCGGGTCCGGACAATCCGTTGGGCCAATTCGCCATGCGTCTCGCCATCCCCGGGTATCTCATTCACGGCACGAACAAACCGGCCGGCGTGGGTATGCGGGTCACCCACGGCTGTATCCGGATGTTCCCCGAGGACATCGAGTTCGTGTTCGACCGGATCCCCGTCGGAACGTCGGTACGGATCATCGACGAGCCGTACAAGTTCGGGTGGTACGACGGGCAGCTCCTCATGGAAGCTCATCCGCCGCTCGAGACGGTGTCGCCGGACGGCGAGGGGGGCGACGACACGGCGCCGCCTGTTGCCGTCAGTCCGCTGACCCGGCTTACCCGGCTTTTCGTCGCCGCCACCGCGGGTCGCGACGTGGAAGTGGACTGGAGCCTCGTCGAGTCCGTGCACGTCGAAGCCGACGGCATCCCCCGCCGTGTCGATTCGGCAGGTGGTGAGGACGTGCTCCTCGCGGACAAAAAAACGCCGCGACAAGCGCGGCGTTGAATGATTCTGTGATCGACGGATTATTTGGACATCGACTTCTGGAACATCCGTTCGATACGTTCGCGGTTGGCATCGCAGCAGTTCTGCGCACTCTGCGCAGCGGACAGTGCCTGGCTGGCCGTGTTCTGAGCACTCGACGCCATCTGGCTGGCCCGGTCGGCAGCTGAACGAGCGGCGTCGGCAGCCGACTTGGCGGCAGCGGCGTCGGAAGCAGCACGATCGGCAGTCGCCTTCACTTGTTCGAGCGTGATGTCGGATGTGGCGCAGCCCGCGGCCAGCACCAGCGTGGCGGCGATCGCGCCCAGTTTCGTTGCGGTCTTCTTCATAAACGTTCCCCTGTTGGAAGCCGTGTAAAAAACAGGCGCATTATTTCTTAAACGCGGTCAGTATTCAATGCGGCGGCGCTGGTGCGATGATCTTTTTTTCGCAGAGAGGTGCCTGATTTGTCTGCCTTTTGCGACAGACAAGCGAGTCGTCAGAGTTCGCTGATGAGGTCCCGTGCTTCCTGCTCCAGTGTGGAAAGCTCACGTCGCAGTATCCGCTGGTCTCGCTCTTTCTCCGTGAGCTGGAAATACAGGATCTGGCGCCGGGTCTCGTCGAGGTCGTTCCTGCGCAGATCGAACTCGATGTCGTCGATGTCTTCCTCCGTGCGTTCGAGTTCCGTGCGCACGTCATGGATGCGTCTGCCGACCTGGTAGCCGTCGTAGAAGTCCCGCTCGTAGCCGGGCGGGCAAACACCGGAATAGCCCCGGCCGGCGCGGCCGTGAGCGAGACCGCCCTGGATCGTACAGAGTCGGTCCAGCCCGGCCAGGCGGCCGCGGGCATAGGCATCCGCATCCGGGGCGATGCCGTATTCGGCACAGGCTTCGCGGTGTTCGGCGATACGTTCGGGCGGGTAGCCGAGGGCGCCGTCCGCTTCGCCGAGGGCTTCCCAGTCGGCCTGCCGGCATTCGGTTTCCGACAGCGTGGCGCATCCTGCGAGTAACAGGGTTACGGACAGGATCGTCAGGAAATGCTTGCGCATGATCAATGACTGTATATAATCACAGTACATGGGCATATATACAGGATAACATCATGGCCGATCTTACCCCGCGCCAGTCGCAGATTCTGAAAATGATCCAGGATTTCATCGCCGAGACGGGGATGCCGCCCACCCGTGCGGAGATAGCGGAGGAACTCGGCTTCCGCTCGCCCAACGCGGCCGAGGAACATCTCCGGGCACTGCAGCGCAAAGGCGTGCTGGAACTCATGCCGGGTACTTCTCGCGGGATTCAGTTGAAGGATTCGTTGCGTGAACAGATGGGCCTGCCACTGGTGGGACGGGTCGCCGCCGGTCAGCCCATCCTCGCCGAGCAGAATATCGAGGCACATTACCAGATAGACAAGAGCCTGTTCCGTCCGAAACCGCATTATCTGCTGCGGGTGCAGGGCATGAGTATGAAGGATGTCGGCATCCTGGACGGCGACCTGGTCGCGGTGCATCGCACGCCGGATGTGCGTAGTCGCCAGATCGTGGTGGCCCGACTGGAAGACGAAGTGACGGTGAAACGTTATCGCCAGGAAGGCTCTCTGGTCTGGCTGATGCCGGAAAACAGCGAATTCGCTCCCATCCGTGTCGATCTCACCCATCAGCCGCTGGTCATCGAGGGTGTGGTCGTCGGCGTCATCCGTGATGGCATGCCGGTGCACTGAAGCCGCGTCCGTACCGTGGATGAAGCCCTGGAACAATTGCTCGGCAGTTATCGCCTGTGGCGTGGCCGGGAAGGTGCGCTGCGGGAGGGCGAGGCGGGCCGCGTGACTGCGACGGGCTATCCGAAACTGGATGCCTGTCTGCCGGGTGGCGGATGGCCCCTGGCATCGCTCACGGAAGCTCTGTCCGTCACCTGTGGCATCGGCGAGTTACGCCTGTTCATGCCGGCGTTGTCGGCCCTGTGCCGACAGCGTGAAGGCTGGGTGGTCTGGATCGCGCCGCCACATGTTCCTTATGCGCCTGCCCTGATGCAGTGGGGTCTGGATGTCTCCCGGGTGCTGCTGATTCATCCGGCCGGGGACAGGGAGGCGCTGTGGGCGATGGAACAGGCATTGTCCTCGGGCACCTGTGTCGCCGTGCTGGCCTGGATAAACCGAATGGACGAGCGTACGAGTCGGCGATTGCAGCTCGCGGCCGGACGCGGCGGGAGCTGGGCTATCGCCTTCCGTCCCGCATCGGCCCGGCAGGAAGCCTCTGCCGCTGCGTTGCGGCTGATGCTGCGTCCCGGCAGCAATGGTCCGGACATCGATTTTTTCAAGGTGCGTGGTGCACGGCCTGCGCTGGTGAGTAACTACGACGACAGTGATGCCCGGCGTCCGTTGCCGTTGATGCGTCCGCCGGAGTCTCCGGCAAGCCGTGTCGACGAGCGCCGCCCCCGTAACGATCGTCCCGCTCCGGGCTGACGATGTTTCCGGCTGTTCATGGCTTCGCCTCCCGATCCCGTCTTCCCGCCCCGGAGAGGTTTTCCGGCTCCGGACCCCGGTCCGGGCCGTCTGACACTCGTCCCTGATCCTGGTCGTCAACAATCTCTGCCCCTGGGCGGGGAAGAGCATGCACGCCCGTCGGCCGATTCGCTGCAGCGACGCTCGCAACTCTGGTTGTGTATCCGATTGCCCCGGCTGCCCCTCGAAGCACTGAGAGATGCGCTGGCATCGGCATGTCCGCTGGCGGTGATGGAAGAGCAGGGCGGACAGCCCGTCGTCCATCTTGCCAACCGGCAAGCGGCCGCTGCAGGCATACGGTCCGGACAGACGTTGAGCGCCGCTCTCGCACTGGCGCCGGCACTCGAGACGCTGCCCCGACGGCCGCGGCGTGAACGCACGGCGCTGGAATCAGTGGCCGACTGGGCCACCCGTTTCACGCCACTGGTCAGTCTCGAACCACCGGATGCCCTGCTGCTGGAGGTAAAGGGCAGCCTGCGCCTGTTCCGTGGTTTGGAGCGGCTCTGCGGGCTGATCTCCGATGGCCTGGAAGAGCGCGGTCATCGAGCCCGGCTCTGCAGCGCACCGACCCCGCTGGCGGCACTCTGGCTGTCACGGGCAGGGACTGCCCGGGTCGAAACGCCCGGGGAGTTGCCACGATACCTGAACTCTCTCGACCTCAGGGTGACGGGTTGGTCCGGGGAGATACTTCGGGCACTGGATGGTGTCGGTGTGACCACCATCGGTGGCTGCCGGCGCCTGCCACGGGAAGGCTTCGCGCGTCGTTTCGGCATGAGCCGTCTGCAGGCCCTGGACCGTGCCTTCGGCAGCCTCCCGGATCCGCGACCCCGCTACAACGGTTCGCTGAGTTTCTGCGAACGGCTCGACCTCGGCGAGGAGAGTCTGGATGCGGCACGACTCATGGAAGGCTGTTCCCGCCTGCTGTCGGCGCTGGAGGATTTCCTGCTGCGTCATCAGAGAGCCGCCCGGCGCCTGCGTTTCCGGTTCTTCGATCTCCGCGGCGAGGCGACACCGCTCGTGCTGGGCTTCAGCGAGGCCGGTCGTGATGTGGATCACTGGCGCGACCTGCTCGGTATCCGTCTCGAACAGCTCCGCCTGCGGGCGCCGGTGATCACGATCGAACTCGCGTCGGGACGACTGGAGTCCTGGCGGGGGGAGACCCCGGCGTTACCGTTGACGGCGGGGGAGACCGGCAGGCAGTGCGGTGGGCCGCCACGGCTCGTCGAGAGTCTGCGGGCGAGGCTCGGCGAGGATGCCGTTCTGGGACTGCGGACCCTGCCGGAGCATCGACCCAGACGGGCCTGGGACGAGGTCGATCCGCTCGGCGAGACGGGAAGCACGGATCTGTCGCCCTGGGGCCGTTTGGAGACGGTGCCGGAAGGGTTCGGTCCGCCAACGGGGAGCGGACTGTTGTTGGAGCGTCCGCTCTGGTTGTTGAAGGAGCCGCAGCGACTCGTCGTCCAGGACGGATGTCCGTGTCACGATGGTTTCCTCGATATCGTGGCCGGGCCGGAGCGGATCGAGAGCGGCTGGTGGGACGGTGCGGATACGGCCCATGACTATTACGTGGCGGAGACCGGGGCGGGAATCCGTCTCTGGATATACCGGGATCGGCGCCGGCCGGACGCATGGTATCTGCAGGGCATCTTCGGTTGATGGAGTCCTACGCCGAACTGCACGCCATCAGCAATTTCACGTTCCTGCGCGGTGCATCCCATCCCGAGGAACTCGTGGAAAGGGCGATCGAGCTCGGCTATTCGGCTCTGGCACTGACGGACGAGTGTTCCGTGGCAGGTGTCGTCCGGGCTCACGGGGTCGCCAGGGGACAGGACCTCAAATTCATCGTCGGCGCCGAATTCCGCCTCATCGATGGACCCCGGCTGGTGGTGCTGGCGACCGATCGCCGGGGTTACGCCCGGCTTTGCCGTCTCATCACCCGCGGGCGGCGCCGTGCGGAGAAGGGCAGCTATCGACTGTGCCGTGCCGATCTCGACGACGGACTGCCGGACTGCCTCGTTCTATGGCTCCCCGAACGCCGGCTGGACGACAGAGGCGAGGGTGACTGGTTCGCCAGTCACTTCCCCGATCGTTGCTGGATCGCCGTGGAACTCGCGGCAGACGGATTCGACCGTGTGCGGCTCGAAGCGCTGGAACGGCTCGGCGGGCAGACCGACCTGCCCCTGGTGGCGGCAGGCGACGTGCACATGCACCGGCGTGGCCGCAGGGCGCTGCAGGATACGCTGACTGCCATCCGCCTGAAGGTGCCGGTCCGGGACGCCGGTTTCTCGCTCCATCCCAATGGCGAGCGCCATCTGCGCTCCCGTCCACGACTCGCCGAACTGTATCCTGCGCCGCTACTGCGCGAGACGATCAACGTCGCAGAGCGCATCGATTTTTCCCTGGATGAACTCGCCTACGAATATCCGCATGAACTCGTGCCCGAGGGTCATACGCCGGCGAGCTGGCTCGCTCACCTGACCGATGAGGGCATGGCGCGGCGCTGGCCCGGGGGTGCACCCGGGAAGGTGTGCGATCTCGTGCGCCACGAACTCGCCCTGATCGCCGATCTGTCCTACGAGTCCTATTTCCTGACGGTGCACGATATCGTCTCCTGGGCCCGCGCCCGGGGCATCCTCTGTCAGGGGCGGGGATCCGCGGCCAACTCCGCCGTCTGTTTCTGTCTCGGTATCACAGAGGTGGACCCCGACCGGATGGCGACCCTCGTCGAGCGATTCATCTCCAGGGAGCGCAACGAACCACCGGACATCGACGTGGACTTCGAGCACGAGCGTCGCGAGGAGGTCATCCAGTACATCTATGGCAAGTACGGTCGCGATCATGCGGCGCTGGCCGCGACGGTGATCACTTACAGGCCGCGCAGCGCGATGCGCGACGTGGGCAAGGCGCTAGGACTCTCGTCCCTCCAGACCGATCGTCTGGCGCGGGCGATGCAGTGGTGGGATGGCAGTCACGTCGATGACGAGGACGACCTGGAGGAACTCGGTCTGCTGAAAGTGGACGTGCTGGGGCTCGGGATGCTGACGGCGATACGGCGCTGTTTCGAGCTCCTGAGAGACTTCGACGGACGGGAACTGGATCTCGCCAGCGTGCCGGCCGAGGATCCGGCGGTCTACGACATGATCTCCGCGGCCGACACGATGGGAGTGTTCCAGATCGAGTCCCGGGCGCAGATGGCGATGCTGCCCCGGCTTCGTCCGCGTTGCTATTACGATCTCGTCATCGAGGTGGCCATCATCCGTCCGGGACCGATACAGGGGGACATGGTGCATCCGTACCTGCGCCGCCGCCGGGGGGAGGAAGCGGTGAGCTATCCCAGCGAGGAGGTCCGGGCGGTACTGGAGCGCACCCTCGGTGTACCGATATTCCAGGAGCAGGTGATGGAACTGGCCGTGGTCGCGGCCGGCTTCTCGCCGGGGGAGGCGGACCGGCTGCGACGGGCGATGGCGGCCTGGAAGCGCCGGGGTGGCCTGGGCCCCTTCGAGGACAGACTCAAGAATGGTATGCGCGAGCGTGGATACAGCGAGTATTTCGCGGAGCAGATCTTCAACCAGATCCAGGGTTTCGGGGAATACGGTTTCCCGGAATCCCATTCCGCGAGTTTCGCCCTGCTGGTGTATGTTTCCGCGTGGCTGAAGTGTCACGAGCCCGCCGCCTTCCTGTGCGCACTCCTGAACAGCCAGCCCATGGGGTTCTATGCGCCGTCCCAGCTGGTACAGGATGCCGTCCGGCATGGGGTCGAAGTGCGCCCCGTCGACGTGAATGCGAGTCGCAGGGAGTCGACGCTGGAGCGGGAATCGGAGGGGCGTTCCGTAGTGCGTCTCGGACTCGGCATGGTGAAAGGACTGGCGGACACTGCGGCCGAGGCAGTGGTCGCCGCGCGGGAGAACCGGGGAAGCTTCCGTTCCGTCCAGGAGTTGGCCGAATGTGCCGACCTCGATCGGGCGGCCCTGTCCGCCCTCGCTGCCGCGGGCGCACTCGCTACCCTTGCCGGACATCGATTCCGGGCCCGCTGGGACGTGGCCGGCGTGGAGGTGGCCTCCGGGCTCTTCTCCTCGATGACTCGTTACGAGCCGTTGCCCATGCTCGGCAGGCCGGCCGAAGGACAGGACATCCGCGCGGATTATCAGAGTATCGGGCTGACACTGGGTCGTCATCCGATGGCGCTGCTGCGGGAACGGTTCCGCCGCAGACACTATATCGCGGCGGAGGACTTGCCGGCAGCCGGCCATGGCGCCCGCGTGAGGGTGGCGGGACTCGTGATTACACGCCAGCGTCCCGGCAGTGCCAGCGGGGTCACCTTCGTGACGCTCGAGGACGAGACGGGTCAGATCAATCTGGTGGTCTGGAAGGCGACCGCAGAGGCACAGCGGCGTCAGCTGTTGTCCGCGCGGTTAATGGGCGTGGAGGGGGAAGTACAGATCGAGGGAGAGGTGATCCACGTCATAGCGCAGCGGTTGACCGAGCACAACGCACTGCTGGGGACTCTGGCTCTGCATTCGCGGGATTTCCACTGACGCGGGCAAGCGCAGGTTCTTTCCACTGACGCGGGCAAGCGCAGGTTCGACCGGGATTCAGTCGTCGAAGTCCCAGTCGTCCATATCCCGGAGCGCGCGCTCGAAACGCTTCTGCTCCATCAGTTCCTCGAGGCGGCGTCGCGCGGCAAAGCTGCCGGTACCGCCCGACTGTGAATCCTCGAACTCAGCGACGAGCTGCTCGACGTTGATCTCGACGGAAAGCTCTCCGACGTTATCGTCCTCGCTCTCGTCCTCCGCGGAGATTTCCGCATCACCCATATCGTCATCCTCGAATTCGTCGTCCACATCCATCGGATTTTCGCGTTCCACGTGCATCAACGTCTCGTTCATGGCAGCCCCCGCCGGCGTGTTGCAGAGAGTTTATGTCATGTTTCGCGCATCTATACCCCGAATCCCGCCTCAGCGCAACAGGGCTTTCCACAGTTTTGACGAATCTCCTAAGTTTATGTATTTAATCGTGAATTCGATTACTGGATGAGGTTGTTTATCTGGAAGATCGGAAGCAGTATCGCAAGGACGATGGTGAGGACCACGCCACCCATGAACACGATGAGCAGGGGCTCCAGGATGCCCATCAGCGTCGTGATCAACCCGTCCATCTCCCGCTCCTGATTGTCCGCCGCACGGCCCAGCATCTGTTCGAGCTGACCACTGGACTCGCCGCTCGAGATCAGATGGATCGTCATCGGCGGGAACAGGCGGCTGGCGGCCAGCGAACGGGAGATCGCAGCGCCTTCCCGCACGCGCAGCGAAGCCTCCTGCACGGCCTCCCTCATGGGGATGTTCATGATCACCTCGGCCGAGATCTTCAGCGCCTCGAGTACCGGTACACCGCTGCCTGCCAGGATACTCAGCGTCCGCGTGAAGCGGGCCGTGTTCACGCCGCGCGTGATGCGCCCGATCAGCGGCAGGCGCAGCAGCAGTCGATGGTAACGGCGGCGCGGACCCTCGAGTTTCAACAGTCGCCAGATGCCGAAGCCGGCCGCGGCGATACCGGCCAGGAGGAGCCACCACCACTCCCTGAGGAAGTCGCTCACGCCGATCAGGATGCGGGTAAGGATGGGCAGTTCTGCACCCGTGGTCTCGAAGACGCCGACCACCTGGGGCACGACGTAGGACAGCATGAAGGCGATGATGCCGAGGGACATCAATACCAGTACGACCGGATAGACCAGTGCATTCGTGATGCGCTGGCGGAGTGCCTGGCGCGTCTCCGTGTAATCGGCCAGGCGCTCGAGCACGGCGTCGAGGTGGCCGGATTGCTCGCCCGCCGATACGGTGGCGCGATAGATCTCGGGAAAAGCCTGGGGGAACTCCTCGAGTCCTTCGGCCAGGGTGTGACCCTCCATGACCCGGGCGCGCACACCGAGCAGGATGCTCTGGGTCCGGGGCTTGTCGGTCTGCTGCGCGACCGCCTGCAGCGTCTCTTCCAGCGGCATGCCGGAATGCACGAGCGTGGCGAGCTGCCGCGTGACCAGCGCCAGCTCGTTGGCCGAAAATCCTCGTCGGAGCGACAGCGAGAGCTGGCGCGAGGATTCTTTCTCGGCGACCTCGGAGACCTCGAGGGGCACGAGTGTCCGTTCGCGCAGGATCTGGCGCACCTGCCGGGCCGTATCGCCTTCGAGGACGCCTTTCTTCTCGCGGCCCGCGCTGTCCAGCGCGACGTATTCGAACGCTCCCACGTGACTGGTCGCCTGAAACTCAGTCGGCCCTGGTGACCCGGAGTACCTCCTCCAGTGTCGTCACGCCCGAGAGAACCTTGCTGCGGCCGTCGTCCCGGATGCTGGGACTCAGCGTCCGGGCATATTTGTCGAGTTCGTGCTCGCCCGCACCGTCGTGGATCATGGTCCGCATGTGATCGTCGACGGGCACGAGTTCGTAGATGCCGGACCGTCCACGGAAACCGCCTTCCTCGAGGTCGCTCGCCCGGTAGATGGTGGGCGGATTGTCGGGATCGCTCTTCAGCACGCGGCACTCGTATTCCCGTGCCGTGTAGGGAACCTTCGAGTCGTCGTCCAGCACCCTGACCAGGCGCTGCGCGAGCACGCCGATGAGACTGGAGGAGAGCAGGAAGGGTTCGACGCCCATATCCCTCAGCCGGGTGACGGCGCCGACGGCCGTGTTCGTATGCAGTGTGGACAGCACCAGGTGACCGGTCAGCGAGGCCTGGACGGCGATCTCCGCCGTTTCCAGGTCGCGAATCTCGCCGACCATGACCACGTCCGGATCCTGGCGGAGTATGGCGCGCAGGCCCCTGGCGAAAGTCATCTCGACCTTGGTGTTGACCTGCGTCTGACCAATGCCGTCGATGTAGTACTCGATCGGATCCTCGACCGTCATGATGTTACGGCTGTTGTCGTTGATGCGCTCCAGTGCCGCATAGAGCGTCGTCGTTTTACCCGAGCCCGTCGGACCGGTAACGAGGAGGATACCGTGAGGCTTGTGGATCAGTTCGTCCATGGTGCGCTGCGTCGCCTGGTCCATGCCGAGCGATCCGAGGTCGAGTCGGCCCGCCTGTTTGTCCAGGAGACGCAGGACCACTCGTTCTCCATGGCCGGACGGGATGGTCGACACACGGACGTCGACGGCGCGGCCGGCGATTCTCAGCGAGATGCGGCCGTCCTGGGGCAGGCGTTTCTCGGCGATATCGAGCTTGGACATGACCTTGATCCGCGAGACGATCAGCGGTGCCACGGCGCGGCGCGTCTCCAGCATCTCGCGCAATACGCCGTCGACCCGGAAGCGGATGACCAGGCGGTTCTCGTATGGCTCGACGTGGATATCGGAAGCATTCTCCTTGACGGCCTCGGTCAAGACGGCGTTGATCAGGCGGATGATGGGGGCGTCGTCGTCGCTCTCCAGCAGGTCCGATGGCTCCGGCAATTCCTGGGCCACCTGGAAGAGGCTCGTGTCCTCGCCCAGCCCCTCCATCATCTGCATGGCATTGTTACTGCCGCCCTCGTAGGCCTGTCGCAGCATCGCGTCGAACGCCTCCGCGCTCACCCGCGTCAGCTTCAACGCGACGCCGGCAAAGCGACGGACCTCCGCGAGACTGACCGGCGAGACCCCGACGCGGCAGACGACGTCGGCTCTGCCCTGGTCGTAGTCCCTGATCAGCACGCCGTGCCGCTTGGCGAAAGAGAAGGGCAGGCGTTTCTCGGGCAACGGCCCGACCTCCGGTGCCGGCGCCTCGGATCGCGGTGTGTCCTCCGCCAGCGTCAGTTCGGCGGGTTCGGTCTGGCTCATTCGTCGAGGTCCTCCCCGGGCATGCTTTCTACCGGAATCTCGGTGGGCGGCAGCGGCACATAAGTCTCCAGTGGCGGCAGCGTCGGCCGTGTCTTGTCAGGCATCAGCCCGACGCCGTCCTTGGTCTGCAATTCACGCATGTAGTTGTACTTCTCGCTGGTCGCCAGGTGCGTGTCGACCGGCGTGCGCAGTATCGACGGGCGTATGAACACCATGAGATTCGCCTTGACGGTATTCGTCGCGCGGGAGCGAAACAGGTTACCGAGGAGGGGGATGCTGCCCAGCAACGGCACCCGCTGGTCGCTCTCCCGGATCGTATCGTCGATCAGCCCGCCCAGCACCAGGATGCCGCCGTTCTCGACGATCACCGACGTCGAGATCTTGCGCTCCTGGGTGATCAGGTCGACGGCGCCGGTCGCTCCCTGAGCGATACTCGAGATCTCCTGGTTGATCTTCAGGACGATCGACTCCCCCTCGCTGATCTGGGGCGTGATCTCCAGTTTCGTACCTACGCTCTCCCGGTTGATCGTCTGGAAGGGGTTCACCGCGCCGGCCGCCGCGCCGGTATTGGTGAACTGGCCCGTAACGAAGGGCACTTCCTGGCCGACCTCGATCGACGCCTCCTCGTTGTCCATGGTGACGATGGTGGGGGTCGAGATGATGTTGGTGTCGGCGTCCCCCTGGAGGGCGCGCAGCAGAGCGACGAAACTCGTGCCGTTGTCTGAGATGCGCCCGACACCGAGGGTGATACCCGTACCGATGGCTGCCAGGGCATTGGCCGGATCGCCCGTGGTGCCGGTCGTACCGCCGGCTGCCCCGGCCAGCCCCAGCAGGTTCGGGCCGTTCGCCGGGAAATTCGTGATACCGATGGCATTGTTGTCGTCGCTGCCGTCGACGGCCCATTCCACACCCAGTTCCGCCGACTTGTCTGCGGCGATCTCCACGATGATCGCCTCGACGAGCACCTGGGCACGGCGAATGTCGAGTTTGTCGACCACCGCCATGATGGCGCGCATCGCCTTCGGCGGAGCCGTGACGATCAGCGCATTGGTCAGCTCGTCCGCCCAGATCTGTACCGGACCGGCGGTCGCGGCGGCGCCGCCGGCAGCAGCCTGAGCGGCCTGCGCCCCCGCCAGAGCCCCGCTGCCGCTAAACTGACTCTGCAGCTTTGTCGACAGCTCCTCCGCGTTTGCATAGCGCAGGTAGCGGACACGGGTGTTGCCGCCGTCCTCGAGCGGTGTATCCAGGTGGGCGATCAGCGTTCTCAGCTTCAATCGCTGGTTGCGCTCGCCGCTGATCAGAACGCTGTTCGTCCGGTCGTCGGCCACGAGACCGAGCTGGCCTGCGCCCTCCACACGCTGGGCCTGGGTGAGCGAGGTCAGGACCCGGACGATATCGCCGGCGGTGGCGTGCTCGAGCGGCACCACCTCGATATCCTCGTCGCCGGCCTGATCGATCCGCCCGATGATGCGCAGCATGCGGCGCACGTTCGCCGCCCGGTCGGAGATGATCAGCATGTTGGATGGCGGATGGGCGGCGAGGTGACCGTACTGCGGGATCAGCGGGCGCAGGATCGGCACCAGCTGCGCCGCGCCGATATTCCGGACCTCGACGACCTGGGTGATGATGTCGTCGCTCGAGGGCTGACCGGTCCCGTAGGTCTCCGCGCCGGGGATCTGGCGTGCATTCGCGTCCGGCAGGATCTTCACGACGTCGCCGCTGCGCACGGCCACGAACCCGTAGACGTCGAGGATGGACAGGAACGTTTCGTAGAAAGCGTCGGCCGACATGGGTGTGGAGGAGAGCATCGTCACCTGCGCTTTCACGCGCGGATCGACGATGAAGTTACGTCCGGTCACGTCACTGACGGCCTCGATGATCTGACGGATGTCAGCGTCCTTGTAATTCGGCGTGATCGTCGCGTTCTGGGCCGCGAGCGAGCTGCAGACAACCAGCACCAGTCCGGCCAGGACGGCTCGAAGCCTGGCCGAAACAGACCGCGTGGAGTCATTATGGTTATGCATTTTCACCGCCATCGTCATCGGGTTCTGTCCTCGCCGAGCTCCAGCTGACTGGTGCTGAGCGTCAGTTGTTCGGGCTGACCATCGCGCTCGAGGGTCACCGTGATCTGGGTGGCGTCACCCAGGCCCCTGAAGATCTCCATACCGGTGCGGGGGTCGGTCATGGGCGTGCCGTTGATGGCCGTCACCAGGTCGCCGGGACGCAGGCCGAGCGCCGAGAAGCTCTTGCGGTCCCGACCCGGATACACACGGTAGCCCCGCTGCTGACCGTCCGCAAAGTAGGGCTGCGGCCGGATGACGTCCATCAGCTGCACGGCGTTGTCCGTGAGCGTCTGCTGGACGCTCGCCGCACGGGTCGTCGTCGCCACCCGCGCCGAGCTGGTCTGACGGCTGGTGGAGGTGCGCCGCATTTCGGCTTCCCGGGGCAGCTTCAGTGCCTCGAGGACGCCGGCGCGGTTCAGGATGACCCGGTCGGCATAGACTGCGTGCAGGCTGGCCCCGCCCGGGATACTGTCGCGGATGCCGTAGACCTTCTCCTCGCCCCGGCTGTCGGCGATGATGGCCAGGGACAAGGCGGGATCGTCTGCGGCCACCGTGCCCTTCAGCGTGAGACTGAGCCGTGTCTCGGGCGCATCGTCGATCTCGGTCTGCACCGGCGCCGGTGCCTCGGCGGAGGCTTCGCCGAACAGATGGGCATTGACGATCGTGGAGACGTCGATACCGGGCGTCTCTGCCCCTTCACCCGCGGACGACGGGTTCCCGGTGGGTTGCGGTGCCGGCGGCAGTTCCTCACCGGACGGCATCAGGCGCCAGAACAGCGCAGCGAGTTGCCACGCGATCAATATGATCAGCAGAAGCGAAACCCAGCGCGGGAGATGCCGGGACGCCGCGGATACCGCATCCGCGGGACTGAGGCTCCTGACCTCCGACAGTTTCAGCTCCGCATTCATGAATACACGCGGCGATCCCCACGCCCGACCAATGTCCCTTCGGCTAGCCCCAGCCCGGCTGACGCACCGGTACGATGATAAGGGCCAGACTCCGGTCGAACAAGCAGCTTCATCTTGTGAGAATGCCAGTAAATCTGAGGACCTGCGACGATGATCTACAGATATCCTGCATTATGTTCGACCGGCAGCGCGTGGCGCCCTCGCTGCCGGCGGCGTTCCGGTTGTCAAACGGCCCCCGGGCCCCATATATAATCGGTGGTCGGACGCGCTGCGTCCGGGACCGCTCTTTTCAGCCGGCAGGAAGCGAGCGCGCGATCATGAGTGAAGAAAGACCGAACGGGGATCAGCAGGACAATACGGGCCTGGCGGTCGAGGAGTCCCGGCCGAAACTGAAGCGCCCGCCGCTCTACCGCGTAGTGCTCATCAATGACGACTACACGCCGATGGAGTTCGTCGTCGAGGTTCTTGAACGCGTCTTCGGCATGGACCGAACGAAGGCGACACGTATCATGCTGGAGGTTCATACTCGGGGCAAGGGAGTGTGCGGCGTATACACTTACGAGATCGCCGAGACCAAAGTGGCCCAGGTCAACGGATACGCTCAGCAGCATCAGCACCCGCTGCTGTGTACGATGGAGGAGGCCTGAGCGCCGCCGGCGAACTACAGCGACAGCGGATGGTCGGAACGATTTATGTTGAACAGCGAACTCGAATTCTGCCTCAATGAGGCCTTCCAGGCGGCGCGGGAAAACCGACATGAATTCATGACGGTCGAGCATCTGCTGCTGGCATTGCTCGATGTGCCGCAGGTGCACGACGTGCTGCAGGCGTGTGATGCGGACGTGGCGCAACTCAGGACCCAGCTCACCGAATTCATCGACGAGTCCACACCACGCGTCTCGATGGACGACGAGAACGACGTGCAGCCCACGCTCGGTTTCCAGCGCGTGTTGCAGAGAGCCGTGTTCCACGTCCAGTCCAGCGGTCGCAAGGAGGTAACGGGTCTCAACGTGCTGGTGGCGATATTTAGCGAAAAGCAGTCCCAGGCCGTCTATTTCCTGAATCTGCAGGACGTGAATCGCCTGGACGTCGTGAATTACATCTCCCACGGCATCACGAAGATCGGTGACGAAGGACCCGAGCGGGCGGAGAGTGCACAGGAGGAACCGGCTGCCGAAGCCGAAGGCGGATCTTCCGCGCTGGAGAAATACGCGACGAATCTCAATGCCATGGCCGAGGAAGGGCGGATCGATCCGCTGATAGGCCGAAGCATCGAGATCGAGCGCACCGTCGAGATCCTCTGCCGGCGGCGCAAGAATAACCCCCTTTATGTCGGAGAGGCCGGTGTCGGCAAGACGGCTCTGGCCGAAGGGCTCGCCCGCCTGATCGTCGAAGAGAAGGTGCCGGAGGTCTTGCAGGACGCCACGATCTACGCACTCGACATGGGTGCGTTGATCGCCGGTACGAAATACCGCGGCGACTTCGAGAAGCGGCTGAAGGCGGTGCTCGCGGAAGTCCGGGAGGACCCCGGTGCCATCCTGTTCATCGACGAGATCCACACAGTGATCGGTGCGGGCGCGGCATCGGGCGGCGTCATGGACGCGTCGAACCTGATAAAGCCGGTGCTGGCCAATGGCCAACTGCGCTGCATCGGGTCGACCACCTACCAGGAATATCGCGGTATCTTCGAGAAGGACCATGCGCTCGCGCGCCGTTTCCAGAAAATCGAGGTGCCGGAGCCGTCGGTCGAGGAGACGATCGAGATCCTGAAAGGACTCCGCAGTCGTTTCGAGGAGCATCACGGCGTACGTTACGAAACGGATTCTCTCCGCGCCGCGGCCGAACTGTCGTCACGGCACATCAACGACCGTCACCTGCCGGACAAGGCGATCGACGTCATCGATGAGGCCGGCGCCAATCTGCGCCTGCAGCCCGCGGGAGAGCGTGGCGACACGGTCACCGTGGATATGGTCCAGAACATCGTGGCGAAGATGGCCCGCATACCGCCGAAGAGCGTTTCTGCTTCGGACAAGGACGTGCTGCGGAATCTCGAGCGGGACCTGAAGCTCGTCATCTTCGGCCAGGATCGGGCCATCGAGGCGCTCGCCTCCTCGATCAAGATGGCCCGATCGGGTCTGACCGAGGACGAGAAGCCGGTCGGCAGCTTCCTTTTCGCCGGGCCGACCGGTGTCGGCAAGACGGAAGTCACACGGCAGCTCGCACTGTCGCTGGGCATCGAGCTCATCCGCTTCGACATGTCGGAATACATGGAGCGCCATACGGTGTCGCGCCTGATCGGCGCACCGCCCGGGTACGTCGGCTATGATCAGGGCGGGCTGCTGACCGAGGCGGTCAGCAAGAACCCCCATTCGGTCGTGCTGCTCGACGAGATCGAGAAGGCTCATCCGGAGGTGTTCAACCTGCTCCTGCAGGTCATGGATCACGGTACCCTCACCGACAACAATGGCCGCAAGGCCGACTTCCGCAACGTGATCCTGGTGATGACGACGAATGCCGGCGCTGCGGAGATGAGCCGGACGTCGATCGGATTCATGCAGCAGGACCATTCGTCCGACGCGATGTCGATCATCAGCAAGACCTTCACGCCGGAATTCCGTAACCGGCTCGACGGCATCATCCAGTTCTCGTCGCTCGATCCGACCTCGATCGCCCGGGTCGTCGACAAGCTCGTCGTTGAACTCGAAGCCCGACTGACCGCCAACAACGTGACGCTCGAACTCGATGACGAGGCGCGTACCTGGATCGCGGAGCGGGGTTACGATCCGAAGATGGGTGCGCGCCCCATGGCGCGGCTGATCCAGGAGAAGATAAAACGTCCGCTGGCCGAGGAGTTGCTCTTCGGAAAACTGGCGGAGGGCGGGCACGTCCGCATCATGGTCGGAGACGATGGTGACCTCATCCTGAAGTCGGAACCGATCCGCCGCGAACTCGCACACCTGCCTCACGACGGCGGCGGCGATTAGAAGCGGTCTGAACGAACGATAGGAGCGGCTTCAGCCGCGACTGCGGGTCGGGCCCGAAAGCCCTCCTGCGAGGTCGATCAGCGGCCGCGGTAGACGATGCGGCCCTTGCTGAGATCGTACGGAGTCAGCTCCACCGTCACCTTGTCGCCGGTAAGAATGCGGATGTAGTTCTTCCGCATCTTGCCCGAGATATGCGCCGTCACGACATGACCGTTCTCGAGTTCCACCCGAAAAGTGGTGTTGGGCAGTGTCTCGGTCACTGTCCCTTCCATCTGTATGGCTTCTTCTTTCGCCACGGTGTCTGACACGCCTCGGTTCTTCGGAAAGCCCGGCATTGTGCAGAAACTAGTCTGGGTTTGCAATGCGACGAGCGGCCACGAGAGAGCCCGCCTCGGTCTCTCCTGAGGGCAGATCCGCGAGACGTTGCGCGGGTTCGCAGTTGCTGGCCAGTACCTCGAGGAACTGGCGCCGCGGCATGGTCCCGGCTCCCATCGTGAGCAAGTGAGACGATACGACCTGGCAGTCGATCAGGGAGAACTCCCGGCGCCTCAGTTCCTCGGCCAGGGCCACCATCGCGATCTTCGAGGCGTCGCTTCGGCGACTGAACATCGATTCTCCGAAGAAGACGCGGCCTATCGACAGGCCGTAGATTCCACCGACCAGCACGTCCTCGGACCAGATCTCGACGGAGTGCGCCCAGCCGAGTCCGGCGAGACGGCAGAAGCTCTCGTGCATGGCTTCCGTGATCCATGTCCCCGACTGCCCGGCCCGTGGTTCGGCACAGCGGCGGACGACCTCCGGGAACGCCCGGTCCCAGGTGACGACGAATCCGCTGCGCCGGAGGCTGCGGCGAAGACTCCGTGAGACATGCAGCGCTTCGGGGCGCAGCACCGCCCGGGGGTCGGGAGACCACCATAGGACCGGTTGTCCCTCCTCGTACCACGGGAATATGCCCCGCGGGTAGGCCGCCAGGAGGCGCTGGACGCCGACGTCGCCGCCGGCAGCCAGCAGCCCGTCGGGCTCACGCAATGCCTTGCGGGCGTCCGGGAAAGCGTCCGGGGGGTCTTCTGCAGAGATCCAGTGGATCGGTAGCATGCCGTCGCGGGCGCGGGTCCGCTTACGGGGCGTCGGGCGTCTCGCCCAGATCGCTGCGGAACGGCGAGTGGCTGCCGGCGGCCCGCACGTAATCGTCGACATGTCGTCCTTCCTCGTCGAGATACCGCCGGATGGCCTCCGCGAAGCGCGGATCCGCCATCCGGTGTGCCGACCATGTCACCGTCGGCAGGAAACCGCGGCGGATCTTGTGCTCGCCCTGGGTCCCCGGCTCGAAGAGCGAGATCCCTTCCGCGATGCAGTAATCGATGCCCTGGTAATAGCAGGTCTCGAAATGGAGGCTGTGATAGTCGTCCTCGCTGCCCCAGTAGCGGCCGTACAGCGTATCGTGGCCGCGGAAGAAGATCGCGGCCGCGATGATCTCTCCTTCGTGCTCGGCGACGATCACGCGCAGTGACCGGGGGATGGTCTCCCGGAGTTCGAGGAAGAATTCGAGGGAAAGATAAGGGAGATTACCCCGACGGATGAACGTGTAGCTGCACAGACGGAACACCCGGGACCATTCCCCGTTGTCCAGTTCGTCGGAAGCAAGATTGCGGAATCGAATCCCGGCCTCCGCCACGCGCCGTCTCTCGCGTCGTGCCTTCTTGCGCTTCGCCGAGCTGAAGTCGGAGAGGAAGTCGTCGAAGTTCTCATAGCCCCGGTTCCGCCACTGGAATTGACAGTCCTTGCGGAGGACGAAGCCCGACGCTTCCAGCGCGGGGAGTTCGGCCGGTGTCGGGAACAGGACGTGCGCAGAGGAAAAACCGTGCGCATCTGCGTGGGCCGCCACGGCCTGCAACAGTGCCCGACCCGACCGGCTGCGGTCGGCCTCGTCCCGGACCAGTAATCGGTGTCCCGTGGCCGGCGTGAAGGGGACGGCCGACACGAGCTTTGGATAGTAATCCAGGCCGGCGCGGCGGTAGGCGTCGGCCCAGCTCCAGTCGAAGATGAATTCGCCCCAGGAGTGGGTCTTCTCGTACAGGGGCAGTGCGGCGAGCAGTTCGTCGTGACGGTACAGAGCCGCATGGCAGGGTGTCCAGCCGGTCTCCGGCGACACACAGTCGTGCCGTTCCGCCGCCGCCAGGAACTCGTGGCGCAGGAACGGATAACGGGGATCGACGAGCGCGTTCCAGCTATCCGGCACGATCTCGTCCATGCCGGCGTGGAAACGGACGATGGTGTCGTTCGTCCCGGCCACCCGTGCGACCCCGGCTTCAGGCGGCTGCTTCCCGGGATGCACCGGTCTCCTGATATTCAAGGTACTTGTCGGCATCGAGGGCTGCCATGCAACCGGTCCCTGCCGAGGTGATGGCCTGGCGATAGACATGATCCGCCACGTCGCCCGCGGCGAAGACGCCGGGCACGCTGGTCGCCGTCGCATTGCCGTCCAGTCCGGCCCGGACCACGATGTAACCGTTGCGGGTCTCCAGCTGCTCCCGGAAGAGGTCCGTGTTCGGATGGTGCCCGATGGCGATGAATACGCCCTCGCAGTCGATCTCACGCGTCGAGTGCGCGTGCGCGGCGTCGCGTACGCGGATTCCGGTCACGCCCTGATCGTTGCCCAGCACCTCGTCGAGGACGTGATCCCAGACGATCTCGATCTTGCCTTCGTCCGCCCGGGCGAACAATTTGTCCTGCAGTATCTTCTCCGCGCGCAGGGCGTCACGCCGATGGACGAGCGTGACCTTGGAGGCGAGGTTGGACAGATAGAGCGCTTCCTCGACCGCGGTGTTGCCACCGCCGATCACGACCACAGGCTTGCCGCGATAGAAGAAACCGTCACAGGTGGCACAGGCGGAGACGCCGCGCCCCTTGTAGGCCTCCTCCGAGGGCAGTCCCAGGTATTTGGCCGAGGATCCGGTGGCGATGATCAGCGCATCGCAGGTGTAGGTCCCGTAGTCCCCCTGCAGCGTGAACGGATGCCGCAGGATATCCGCCGTGTGTATGTGATCGTTGATGACCTCCGTGTCGAAGCGCTCGGCGTGGCGAAGCATCCGGTCCATCAGGGCTGGGCCCTGCAGGCCCTCGACGTCGCCGGGCCAGTTGTCGACATCGGTCGTGGTCATCAGCTGGCCACCCTGCTCGACGCCGGTGATCACCACCGGATCGAGCCCGGCGCGCGCTGCATAGACCGCGGCGGAATAGCCAGCGGGACCGGAGCCGAGGATCAGAACCCGGCAGTGTTTCGTCTCAGTCATAGTCGCTCCGCGAATCTGTCGCCGGTCGGGAATGTCCCGGGGCGGCGGAACCCGGCGGGTCCGCATGGATCAGAAGCAGGGAGTTTATGGGAAACGACGGTGGCTCGGCAAAATGCCGCCCGAGCCCCGGCAGCGGTTGCCAAGGCGGCAGCCGCCGCCCTATCGTAGGCGGCTGTTCCCCGACATAATCTCCCTATGGCGAAAGCATCCAGTCTGAATGGTTCCCGCACCGGCGCGCGTTCGCCGGTGCAGGCGCCGGTGATCCGTACGCTCCGGGAGGCGGCACTGTGGATCTTCGGCGCGCTGGCGATCATCCTGTTCGTCGCGCTCCTGACCTATCATCCCGACGATCCCGCCTTCTCCCAGAGCGGCGGGGCGGAGCGCATCCACAATCGGATCGGGGCCGTCGGCGCCTGGTTCTCGGACCTGAGCTACATGCTGTTCGGGGGGCCGGCCTATCTGTTTCCGTTGATGATGCTGTTCGCGGGCTGGCTGATTTTCCGCGAGCGTCGTAATCCGGAGCCGCTCAACCGCGCGGAATTCGGGCTGCGCTTCGCCGGCTTCCTGCTGACGCTGGCGACCAGCTGCGGCCTGGCGACGCTTCACTTCGCCGCACCGGAGCTGCGCGAGACTGCCGGCGGCGTGCTCGGCCAGGCGGTCGGCGGCGGATTGCAGGCGGTGATGGGGACGCTCGGCGCGACGCTCCTCCTGCTGGCGCTCTGGATCGGCAGCGTCGCCGTTTTCCTGGGATTCTCGTGGCTGGGCGTCATGGATCGCGTGGGCCACCTCGTGCTGGCCGGTTGGGACCGGATACTCCTGCTATTCGACCGGTTCCGTGACCGGGCACAGGGACGCCGGGCCCAGCAGGAGCGCAAGGAGGTGGTTCTGGCGGAGAAGAAACGCAGCGCGAGCCGCCAGAGGCCACGGATCGAACCGGTCATCCCGACCCTCGAGACCAGCACGCGCGCGGAGAAAGAGCGCCAGGTGCCGCTGTTCGAACCGCCGGCGGCGAGCGAGCTGCCGCCGCTCAGTCTCCTCGACGACCCGCAGAAACAGAGTTCGGGTTATTCGGAGGAGTCGCTCGAGGCGATGTCGCGCCTCGTCGAGCTGAAGCTGAAGGATTTCGGCATCGACGTCGAGGTGATTTCCGTCCATCCGGGTCCCGTGATCACGCGCTTCGAACTCGACCCGGCGCCCGGCGTGAAATCGGCGCAGATCTCGAATCTGGCGAAGGACCTGGCACGGTCCCTGTCGGTAGTCAGCGTCCGTGTCGTCGAGGTCATCCCGGGCAAGTCCTATATCGGACTCGAGATCCCGAACGAGACCCGGGAACTCGTGACGCTCGGCGAGATTCTGCGCTCGCGGGTCTACGACGAGATGGCGTCACCGCTCACGCTGGCGCTGGGCAAGGATATCGGTGGCAATTCGGTGGTGGCGGATCTCGCCCGCATGCCCCACCTGATGATCGCCGGCACGACCGGCTCCGGTAAGTCCGTCGGCATCAATGCCATGGTCCTCAGCCTGCTCTACAAGGCGAAGCCCGAACACGTGCGGCTGATCATGATCGACCCGAAGATGCTCGAGCTCTCCGTCTACGAGGATATCCCGCACCTGCTGACGCCGGTGGTGACGAACATGAACGAGGCGGCCAATGCGCTGCGCTGGTGCGTCGCCGAGATGGAACGACGCTATCAGCTGATGGCGGCGCTGGGGGTGCGCAATATCGGCGGCTACAACCGCAAGGTCCACGAGTCGATCGACGCCGGTACGCCGCTGAAGGACCCGACCTGGCAGGCGCCGGACCTGGTGGACGAGGAGAAGCCGGTGGAGGCGCCGGATCTCGAGCCGCTGCCGTTCATCGTCGTGGTCATCGACGAGCTCGCCGACATGATGATGATCGTCGGTAAGAAGGTGGAGGAGCTCATCGCCCGGCTCGCGCAGAAGGCGCGCGCCTCGGGCATCCACATGATCCTCGCCACCCAGCGGCCGAGCGTCGACGTCATCACGGGTCTGATCAAGGCGAATGTGCCTGCAAGGATCGCCTTCCAGGTGTCCGCAAAAGTGGATTCGCGCACCATCCTGGATCAGCAGGGCGCCGAGAACCTGCTCGGCCACGGTGACATGTTGTTCCTGCCGCCCGGCACCTCGATGCCGGAACGGGTGCACGGAGCGTTCGTGGCCGATCACGAGGTGCACAAGGTCGTCAAATACCTGCGCAAGGGTGGGGCTCCCCGCTATCTGGAGGAAATTCTGAGCGGCCCGACGAGTCCAATACCCGGGATGCCGGACATCGGCGGCAGCGGTGAAGCCGGTGGCGACAGCGAGCAGGATCCCCTCTACGACGAGGCGGTCCGCATCGTCACCGAGACGCGCAAGGCGTCGATCTCGGGCGTCCAGAGGCGCCTGAAGATCGGCTACAACCGGGCTGCCCGGATGGTGGAGGCGATGGAGGAGGCGGGCCTGGTGGGGCCGCTGCAGGCGAACGGATCGCGGGAGGTGCTCGCCCCGCCGCCACCGGAGGATTGATTGCGGATGCGCTGTTTTCTATTGAACGCGATGCTCGCGGTGCTGTGGGTCAGCGCTCCTGCCGCGGCAGCCGATGATTCGATACCGGCCGAACTGCGGGAGTTCTTCGCCGGGATCGAGTCCATCCGGGGCGAGTTCCGCCAGCTCGTATTCGATCCGCGAGGCGGTGAGGTAGAGAGCGCCGAAGGCGAACTGGCGATTGCCAGACCGGGTCGCTTCCGGTGGCATTACACCGCCCCCTACGAGCAACTGATCGTCGCCGACGGCGAGCGCCTCTGGCTCTATGACGTGGATCTGGAGCAGGTCACGGTGCGGGAGCAGACGGGTTCGCTCAGCCAGTCGCCGGCCATGCTGCTGGGCGGCGATACCACGGCCCTCGACGCTTTCCGCTACCTCGGCAGCTACAGCGCAGACGGGTATGACTGGATGCGCCTGGAACCCGTGGCCCCGGAATCGGATTTCCGCTACGTCAGTCTCGCTTTCTCCGGCGGCGATCTGGAATCGATGGAACTGGCCGACGCGCTCGGGCAGGTGACCCGGATCGAGTTCTCGGATCTGGTCCTGAACGCAGCACCGGACGAATCGTTATTCAGATTCGAGCCGCCGGCGGGCGTCGACGTGATCGGCGCGACAGAGGTGCCCGGAGAGCCTCCACCGGCCGCGTCCGAATGACGGACAGGGTGTCGCTGCGTTACGAGCGCTGGTGGCGTTCGGCGGGCTGGCTGATGCTCGCGGTCGTCGCGGTCAGTGCGCTGATGCCGTGGCCGGAGGTGCCCGATGCACCGGGCAATCTGGACAAGTATCTGCACGTGGCGACATTCCTGTTCCTCACCGTCTGGTTCTGCGGTGTCTACGAGCGCTGGCCCCGCGTCGTCCTCGGCCTGCTGCTGTTCGGTGCTGCGATCGAGCTGGCCCAGAGCGCGACCGGTTATCGCTATCCCGAGACCGCCGACATGGTCGCCAATGCGGCCGGCATCGCCCTCGGGCTGGCACTCTGCGCGGCCGGTGGTGCCGGCTGGTGCCGGGGCGTGGAGTCCTTCATCCAGGGGAATCATCGTGCCTGATCCGGCGTCGGCGCATCGGCCGCTGGCTGACCGGATGCGGCCGGCGGATCTCTCGGAATTCGCGGGGCAGCACCATCTCCTCGGCCCCGACAGTCCCCTGGCCCGTGCGGTCGAAGCGGGACGTATCCACTCCATGGTGTTCTGGGGTCCGCCTGGCACCGGCAAGACGACCCTGGCGCGCATGGTCGCGACGCGGGGCTCGGCCCGATTCATCGCCCTGTCGGCGGTGATGGCTGGCGTCAAGGACATACGCGCGGCAGTCGAGGAGGCGCGGCTTGCCCGGGAAGATTTCGGCGAGGCGACGGTGCTGTTCCTCGACGAGGTGCACCGGTTCAACAAGGCACAGCAGGACGCCTTTCTCCCGTTCGTGGAGGACGGGACGCTGACCTTCATCGGCGCGACGACCGAGAATCCGTCTTTCGAGCTGAACAATGCACTGCTGTCGCGGGCCCGTGTCTATGTCCTGAAGGCGCTCGACCGCGCAGCACTGGTCCGCATCCTGGAGCGGGCTCTATCGGACGAGGAGCGAGGCCTCGGTAATCGCGGGATACATATGGAGCCCGCGCAACTCGAGACCATCGCGACAGCCGCCGACGGCGACGCGCGACGCGCTCTGAACCTGCTGGAACTGTGCGCCGACCTGGCCGACGAGGATGGCCGCGTGCCGGATGCGGTGGTCACGGAAGTCGTCGCCGGCGGCCGCCGCCGCTTCGACAAAGGCGGCGAGGCTTTCTACGATCAGATTTCCGCCCTCCACAAATCGGTGCGCGGGTCCGACCCGGATGCCGCTCTGTACTGGCTCGCGCGGATGCTGGACGGTGGCTGCGATCCGCTGTACGTCGCCAGACGGGTGGTACGCATGGCGACTGAAGATGTCGGCTGCGCCGATCCCCGCGGTTTGCGTATCGCGCTGGATGCCTGGGAAGCTCAGGAGAGACTGGGCAGTCCCGAAGGCGAACTCGCGATCGCGCAGGCCGTCGTGTTCCTTGCCTGTGCGGCGAAGAGCAACGCGGTCTACAGTGCCGTGCAGGCGGCAGCGGACGACGTACAGCGTTATGGTTCGCTGGAGGTACCGCTACATCTTCGCAATGCGCCGACCCGCCTCATGAAATCCCTCGACTACGGTAGCGCCTATCGTTACCCCCACGATGAGCCCGACGGTTATGCGGCCGGCGTGGACTATTTCCCCGAGGAAATGCCCCGGCGAAAGTATTATCATCCCGTGCCCCGCGGACTGGAGCAGCGGATTGCCGAGAAGCTGCGGGAACTGCGGCGCCGGGACCGTGAGGCCGGCGACGATTGAGGCCGAGAGAGACCACGCCAGAGCGATGATCGATCCGAAGACACTGCGAAACGAGACGACCGCCGTCGCGACGAATCTGGCGCGGCGCGGCTTCGACTTCGATCCGGACGCTTTCCTCCGTGCCGACGCCGAGCGAAAGCGACTGCAGGTGGAATGCGACGAACTGCGACAGGAACGCAATCGTAGTGCCAAGTCGATCGGCCGGGCCAAGGCCGAGGGCAAGGACATCCAGCCGCTGCTCGATGCCGTCCAGGATCTCGGCGACCGTCTCGAGACGGCCGAGGCCGAGCTGAACCGGGTGCGGGGGCAGCTGGAAGAATGGCAGCTCGGCCTGCCGAATCTGCTTGACGAGTCGGTGCCTGACGGTACGAGCGAGGAACAGAATGTAGAGCTCCGGCGCTGGGGCGAGCCCCGGCAGTTCGATTTCGAACCGAAAGACCACGTCGCCCTCGGTGAGGCACTGGGACAGCTCGATTTCGAGGCGGCCAGCCGCATCTCCGGTGCCCGCTTCGCGGTGATGGCGGGTGGCATCGCGCACCTGCACCGCGCCCTGATCCAGTTCATGCTGGACGTGCACACCCGGGAACACGGCTACCGTGAGATGTACGTCCCGTACCTCGTGCGCGGCGAAGCCTTGCTGGGTACGGGCCAGTTGCCGAAATTCGGCGAAGACCTGTTCCACACGGACGACGAGAGGGATTTCTACCTGATCCCGACCGCCGAGGTCCCGGTGACGAACGTGGTCCGCGAGCAAATCCTGGAGGCAGACGACCTGCCCCTGCGCATGGTCGCGCACACGCCGTGCTTTCGCTCGGAAGCCGGTTCTCACGGCAAGGACACGCGGGGCATGATCCGCCAGCACCAGTTCGAGAAGGTGGAACTCGTCCACATCGTGCGGCCGGAGGATTCCGGAGAGGCCCTCGAGGAGCTGACGGGTAACGCCGAGAAGATCCTGCAGCGCCTGGAACTGCCCTATCGGCTCATCGTGCTGTGTGCCGGTGACACGGGCTTTTCCGCGGCCCGGACCCACGACATCGAGGTCTGGCTGCCCGGGCAGGCGCGCTACCGGGAGATCTCTTCCTGCTCCAACTGCACGGACTTCCAGGCCCGTCGTATGCAGGCGCGCTGGAGGAACCCGGAGACCGGCAAGCCGGAACCCGTGCATACCCTGAACGGGTCGGGCGTGGCGGCGGGACGTGCGCTGATCGCCGTACTCGAAAACTACCAGCAGGAGGACGGCACCGTCGTGGTGCCCGACGCCCTTCGTCCCTACATGGGAGGCCTGGAGCGGATCGCTCCCTGACCCTGCTCAGCGCGCATCGTTGCGGTTCTTCAGCACCTTCTGCAGTTCGCCGAGGGCCTGGTCCCAGCGCTCCTCGGAGCTGCGGTAATACTCTTCCCAGTCCTCGGTCGCCGGGATGCCCGCCACCGTCACCGTCAGCACGACGGCCTCTTCGATCTCGCGGATCACGTACTCCTCGGTGATGGGACCGGTCGGCAGGTATTCATCGCCTTCCGGCGGCACCATGACGATGCGCATCCGCCGCGGCGGCATGAAGATGTCGATCCGGCCCTCGCGCACGGAGTCGTCCTCGAACTGGACCCGGTAGCTGCCACCGATCCGCGGCTGGACTTCGGCCTCCCGGCAGTACCACCGGACCAGCCACTTGTCGTCGGTGATCGTGCCCCATACGGTCTCGAGGCGATTGGAGAGTTCGACCTCGTGCGAGTGGCTGCGGGTGAGTTCCTCCGGGTGCAGCGGGGCTTGCGGGGCGGGGCGGGGCGGGGGTTCCGGCGGACCGACCTCCTCCGCGGGCGCAGCCATCTGCGTCTGCTCCGGCAGAGAAATGAGATGCAGATCCCGTTGCGGGAAGGGGATGGTGACGCCCCCCTCGCGGAACGCCTTGTCGATCGCGAAATTGATGTCGCTGATGACGGTGAATCGCCGTTCGATGCGCTTGATCCGGACGCGCAGTTCGAAATCGAGCGAGCTGTCGCCGAAGGACATGAACAACGCACGCGGTGCCGGAGCGCGGCCGTCCGTGATCACTTCGGGATGATCTCTCGCGATGGACTCGAGGATGTCGCGCACCTTCTCGATATCCGAACCATAGGCGACGCCCACCTGAATGCGGAGCCGACCCTGGGGATTCCTGAAGACCCAGTTCGTCACGCGCCCCGAGACGAGTTCGGAATTCGGGACGAGCACGTTCTGGTTGTCGAGGGTCTCGATGTCCGTGGCCCGGATGCGTACGCGGCGCACGAAACCCTCGGTACCACCGACGGTGACGAAGTCGCCGGCCTTTATGGGCCGCTCGAACAGCAGGATCAGTCCGGAGACGAAATTGCTGGCGATGGCCTGCAGGCCGAAACCGATACCGAGGCCGAGTGCCGTGACGAACCAGGCCAGACCCGTCAGATCGATGCCCGCGACATTCAGCGCGACCAGTATGGCGATCACGAAGCCGATATAGCCGAACAGGGTGACCAGCGCATCGCGCGCACCGCGGTCCAGTGCCATATGCCGGAGCCAGCGGCGGTCGATCCAGCGTTTGATCCAGCCGGTGACCACGATCAGCGCCGCGAAGGTCATGATGCCGGTCACGATCTTCACGGGCACAAGTTCCAGCTCGCCGATCTGTTCGCCGCGCATGACCAGTTCGCCCAGCTGGTCCAGCGTATTGCCGGAACTGTCCCAGACATAGATCACGAAGACGACGAAACCGATCCACAGCACGAGATCGGCGACCAGCTGCATGAAGCCGAAACTCGTGCGCGATTCGGTATCCGTGATGCCCATCAGGTCGCGGATGCGGGAAGCGGCCGACGATTCCCCCTCCACCAGCCCCTCGAAGGCGGAGAACACGAGCCACAACAGTATCCAGAGGACGAACAGCGCGAGAGTCGTCCGCACGACACCGTGGATGATGTAGCTCGCGAAGTTGTGATAGCCGATCAGCACCGCGCCGACCGCGACGATCACGGCCGTGATGCCCGCGAAGCGGATGAATCGGAACCGGCCCTGCAGACCCGGTATGCGGCGGAGATAGATCAGGACCATCAGCAGTGTGACGGCGACGGTGAGCAGCAGCAGGACGTGCAGCAGATTGTCCTCGACCGTGGCACGCGGCCCGAGCCAGCCCTGACCCAGCACGACGAAACTCGCCACGAGGCTCAAGACGAACAGGCGCAGTCGCCGTCGCAGAGGCTGGACGTGGTCCGGTATCAATCCCGGCACCTTGGCGGCCGGGGATAGCGGTCCGGTCGCCCAGTCGATGACGACCGCGCCGACACCGACCAGGAATATCGCCGCCGCAAGGCGGATGGCCGCAAGATCGAATGTCGCGTTGCGGATGGAGAAGAACAGCACTGCCGTCAGGGCCGCGCCTTCGAGGAGGAGCGGCGCATACTGGGCCAGCGGTTTCGGGAACAGGTACTTCAGCCGCGGCGTGTCGTCGATGCTCGTCACGCTGTTGAACCAGCGCATGAAGCGATAGCGGATGGCGAGACCGATACCGGCGGCCACGACGGCTGTCGCCAGCAGCAGCCACAGGAGGTTCGCCTCGGTCAGGCCGTGCCGCAGGTCGAGGCGGCCGATACTGCGCAGCCGTGACGGCCACTTCGCGATATTCGCCGGCATGTCCCGGATGAGTCCGATGACCGTGCTGCGGCGCTCCCACAGGAATGCCGCCGAGATCTCCGCCTGCACTTGCGCCACCAGTTCGTTCAGCTCGGCGGCGAGGTTGACGATCTCCCGGCAGGTCGACAGACGCGCCTGGGCGTTCGTCAGTTCGTTTCTGATTCGGACGCGTTGATCCCAGAGCGCCGTATCGGCCGAGGGATCGATGTCCTCGAGGATCTTGTTCTGTTCGGTGAGGCGGTCGACTTCGGGAGCGCTCTTCTGAACACAGGCCCTGCCGCGGTCACCGAGCGCCTGCGCTTCCTCCTGGGCGGCCTGAAGCGCCTGCTGATCCCGTTCGCCCCCTTCGAGGCGATCGACGAGGAACTGGAGTCGCTCCAGTGAGGCGGGCGGCGAGAACGTCTCGCCGGTCTGGGCGGAGACGGTGACTGCGAGGAAGGCGAGCAGGGTACCCAGGAAGGCTGGCCATCGATGGCGCGCGCGGCATTCAGCCTTCATGATGTGCAAGATTCCCCGGCGAGGCACGTTCGCAGCAGTATACCGAAAGGCTCCCGGTCAGTTGAAACACCGACGATGCGACGCCACAATGCACCGCTCCGGAGAGGTGGCAGAGCGGTTGAATGCACCGGTCTTGAAAACCGGCAAGGGTTAGTAGCCCTTCGTGGGTTCGAATCCCACCCTCTCCGCCATTTTCCGGTTGAACTGAGCCACTCGGCCACGGTCTGAATACCCCATGAAGCGCTGGTTGAATACGGGGCTCGCAGCAATCACCGTATCGCTGCTCTTCCCGATGGCTCCGGCCTCGGGCCAGAATCAGCCGACGGACGCGGAACAGCGTCGCTCCCGGCCGACGCCGTGCGCCGAGCGTCCCGAATTCCGGCAGTTCGACTTCTGGGTCGGCGATTGGGACGTCAGGGACGGCGATGGGAATCTGGTCGGTACGAACCGCATCAGCAGACGGGCGGACGACTGCGTGCTGCTGGAGGAGTGGACGAGTGGCGGTGGCGGCAGTGGCATCAGCGTCAACTACTTCGATACGGCCACCGGCGAATGGGTCCAGGTCTGGAACGGCAGCGGCGGGACGCAGCTGACGATCCGCGGCGGGCTGGACCCGGCAGGTGTGATGAAGCTCGAGGGGTACCTCCATTACGTCGGCACCGGACAGACGGTGCGCTTCCGTGGTGCCTGGACACCCCTGCCGGACGGTCGCGTTCGTCAGTATTTCGAACAGTCTTCTGACGATGCCGAGTCGTGGCAGCCGTGGTTCGAGGGTTTCTACAGCAGGCAGGCGAGAACGGAATGAGCGGACGTTACGAGAACAGTGCGGGGTTCGGGAGCATCCTGCCGACGACGAATCCGCTGCTGAATGGTTTGATCGTGGTGCTCGGGTTCCTCGCGCTCGGCGCCGCGATGCTGCTCGGGCTGGTGGTACTGGCCGTGTTTCTGGTCTCGCTCGCGGTACTGGCGGCGGTCGTGGGAATCCGGCTCTGGTGGTTGCGTCGGCAACTGGCGCGGCGGGGCGGGGCGGAGCCGCGCGCCGACGGGGTCATCGAGGGCGAATACCGTGTCATCGACCTGGAGGAGAGGCGACGGCGGCGACGCTGACCCGACATAGCCTGACGCACTGAAACCGCGTAAGCTTCCGCGCGTGGCAGCCAACAACAATTCAAAGCGCCGACGGCTCCGTCAACGGCTCGTCTCGATGGCCGGCTTCGTACTGGTCGCCGTCGGACTCGCCTGGTTTCTGGAGTCCCAGGCAACGACGACGATCCTGTTTGTGCGTCACGCCGAAAAGGCAGTCCAACCCGTCAGCGATCCGGGACTCAGTCCGCAAGGTCAGGCACGGGCCCGGCTGCTGGCACGTGTCCTGGGTGAGGCGGACGTCGTGGCCGGCGTGGACTTCATCTACGCAAGCCAGTACCGCCGCACCCAGGAGACGGCGCTGCCTCTCGCCCGGCGACTGGACCTCACACCGATCCTCTACAACGCCAGCGATGTGGTCGGTGTGCTCGAGAAGATCCTGCGCGAACACAAGGGCAGGATAATCCTCGTCGTCGCGCACAGCGATACCATCCCGCAGATGGTCGCGGAACTCGGTGGCAGCAAGAATGTGCCGCCGATTGCCGAGAACGAGCACGACAATCTCTACGTCGTCACGATCCCCTGGTTCGGCAAGACGAAGACGCTGCGGTTCAAGTACGGCGAACCGCCGTCTCAGGAGGACGCGGCGCTGCCGGGAGGCAGATAGCCTTCGGCATCGAGTTCCGGGTACGGTCGGCCTTCCTTCCTGAGTTGTTCGGCGACCTCCGGATAGCACCACTCGAACAGCTTCTCGCGGTAGATCTCCTGGTCCAGACGGCGTTCTGCATACAGGCCGGCGGCCTCGCGCTGCCGCTGCGCCTCGTACAGAATCAATGCGGTCGCGACGGAGACGTTCAGGGAGGCCACCATCCCCTCCATCGGTATGACGATGTGTCGATCCGCGGAGTCGGCGGCCTCGCGGCTTACACCCCAGAGTTCGGAACCGAGCAGGATGGCCGTCGCGCCGGTGTAGTCGATCTCCCGGAAGTCGACGGACTTATCGGAGAAGTGCGCGGCCAGAATCTGGTGGCCGGCGCTGCGCAGATGCCGCAAGGCCGATCCGAGATCGCGGTGAGTGCGGATCTCGACCCACTTCCGGGAGCCCGCCGACGCCATGTGGTGTCGTGGGAATTCACCGCCCTCGGAGATCGCATGCGCCTCGTAGATCCCGACCGCATCCGCCGTGCGGAGGATCGCCGAGATGTTGTGAGACTTGTGCACGTTTTCGGTGAGCAGCGTCAGGTCGGGCTGGCGCCGGTCGAGCACCCTGCGGATCTTCCTGTAGCGCGCCGGTGTCATTGGTGCCCCGTGCCTTCGCCTCTTCCAACGGCAGCTCGCGCCGCTTATCGTAGGATTCTAAACCCTGGGCCGCCGGCGATCACCTCCATGTTCAGACAGTCCACGATAGAGATAGCCACGACCGGGCGGCAGACCCATGACATCACCGGCGAAGTTCGCGACGTCGTGGATGCGAGCGGCGTCTCGACGGGGCTCGCCCACGTTTTCCTGCAGCATACGAGCGCGTCGCTGATGCTGTGCGAGAATGCCGATCCCGAAGTGCGGCACGATCTGGAGCGCTTCATGCAGCGGATCGCGCCGGACGGCGATCCCCTGTTCCGGCATCGGTCAGAAGGGCCGGATGACATGCCGGCGCACGTCCGCACCGTGCTGACCCAGTCCGAACTCACGATCCCGGTACGGGAAGGCCGATGTGTACTGGGTACGTGGCAGGGAATCTATCTCTGGGAACATCGTCACGCGGGCCACCGCCGCCGCCTGACGATCACTGTCCATGGCGAATGAGTGAGGGCGTGCAGCACTCAGGCAGAGTCGTTCATTCTCATCGCGTTCTCGATGAAGCTGCGGTGCCGTCCGATCATCAGGTCGGCCTGGACGGCATCCGTGATCGTCCCGTCTTCCGCGATCAGGTAGGTGACGCGGCGAACGCCGATGCCTAACGGACCGTCGGCATCGTAGCGACGGGTCACGGTCTTGTCCGTATCGCAGAGCAACGTGAAGGGCAGCGAATGCTTGTCACGGAACCGGCGGTGGCTGTCCGGACCCTGGGGGCTCACACCGGCGACCTGCAGTCCGGTCCTCGCCAGTTCCCCGTGCAGGTCGCGGATGTCGCAGGCCTCTTTCGTGCAGCCGGGCGTGAAGTCGGCCGGGTAGAAGTAGAGGATCAACGGTCCTTTCCGCAGCAGGTCGGCGAGTGAGACGTCCTGCTCGTCCGCATCGGGCAGGGTGAATTCGGGGGCAGGGGTGCCGGGTTTCAGCATCGGTCGTCTCCGTCGGGAATCAGCCCGTTTCCTGGTCGAAGAAAAGTTCCATCACGTGGTAGCCGCCGTCGTTCATGCCGAGCGTCTCGTAGACTCGCTGGGCCCGGCGATTACCGTTCTCCACATAGAGTCGCAGACCGCAGACCCCGGATTCCTGTCGGGCGAGGCGCTCCACGTGACGATACAGCGCCGAGAAGACCCCCCGGCCTCGCACGTCTTCGCACACGTAGACGCTCTGGATCCACCAGATCATGCCGTTGCGCCAGTCGCTCCACTCCCAGGTCGTCATGATCTGCCCCACGATCCGGCCCTCCGATTCGGCGATCCAGTAGCGACCGAGAGCCGGGTCCGAGAGCAGCGCGGCGACGCCGGCCGCGACGCGCTCCGGATCGAGGCGGATATCTTCCGATTCCACGGCAAGCCGCACGTTGAATTCGGTGATGACGGCCGCATCGGCAGGTTCGGCATCCCGGAGTAGCAGATCCATCTTCGTCTCGTTCCCGGCGGTGGGCTGTGGGCGGCTGACCGGACAGGCAGCTGACCGGACCTGAAGCTGATCGGATGATAACCATTCTGACCGCGCCTTGCGCTGCCGCCGACCGGCCCCTCTGCTAGAATCCCGACCCGGGCCCCGGTAGCTCAGCAGGATAGAGCATCAGATTCCTAATCTGAGGGTCACAGGTTCGAATCCTGTCCGGGGCGCCACCCGCCACACCCTCCCCGAGTCGCGAAGGATGAGACAGATGAAGGTATTCGAGGTCCGCAGGGACGATCTTCACGAGACGCGCCTGGTGCAGCAGGACTTCCCGTCGCTCGGCGACGGGGAGGTATTGCTCCGGGTCGACCGCTACGCGTTCACGGCCAACAACATCACCTACGCCGTTTTCGGCGAGGCGATGCATTACTGGGACTTCTTCCCGGCGGAGAACGGCTGGGGGGTCGTGCCCGTCTGGGGTTTCGCGGACGTTTCGGCTTCGCGCTGCGAGGGGATCGACGTGGGTGAGCGCTTCTACGGGTATCTGCCGATGGCGAGCCACCTGCGTGTGCGACCGGGCCAGGTGGGGCGATCCGGTTTCACGGACGTCATGCCTCACCGTCTGCCGCTGCCGGGCGTTTACAACCGCTACGCCCGCACGACTGAGGATCCGGGCTACCGGAAATCCCTGGAAGCGCAGCAGATGCTGTATCGGCCCCTCTTCATGACGTCGTTCCTGCTCGATGATTTCCTGGCCGAGGAGGAATTCTTCGGTGCCAGAGAGCTCGTTCTGACCAGCGCTTCCAGCAAGACGGCGTTCTCCCTGGCCTTCCTGCTGCACGCCAATCAGAATCCCGGCATCGAGGTTCGCGGGCTGACGTCGTCGGGAAACGTCGACTTCGTGAATGGCCTCGGCTGCTACGACACGGTGACCGATTATTCGAAGCTGGATGAGCTGCCGGCGGATCACCCCACCGTATTGGTGGATTTCGCGGGCAGCACGACGCTCCGCCGCCGTGTGCATGAGCATTTCGGCGAAGCGCTGCGATACAGCTGCTCGGTCGGCGCTTCACATTGGGAGGAGGCCGGCGGCAGTGGCGACCTTCCGGGTCCGACACCGACCCTGTTCTTCGCGCCTGACCGGGTCGAGAAAAGGCTGGCCGACTGGGGGCCCGGCGGCATCGAAAAGCGCGTCGCAACCGCCTGGCAGTCATTCCTGGAGACGTCCCGGGACTGGCTGGAGATCCGCGAGGCGGTCGGCGAAGAGGCCGCGGAGCAGGTATACAAGCGCACCCTCGCCGGTGACATGTCGCCCCGCATCGGCCAGATTATCGTGACGGGATGACCGGCGGCTCCGTCTCGGCGAGGAGTTCCCGGAACAGGGCGACGTAGCGAGCGGTCTGGCGTTCCCAGGAGAAGTCCTCGCGCATCCCGTTACGCTGCAGCTTTCGCCAGGCCGCCCGGTCCTCGTAGAGTGCCAGCGCGGTCTCCAGCGCCCACCGCAGTCCGCCGGCATCGAAATGCTCGAAGACGATGCCCGTGCCCTCGCCGGAATCGGGATCGAAAGGATGTACGGAGTCCGCCAGTCCGCCGGTCGCGCGGACGATCGGGACCGTGCCGTAGCGCAGGCTGTACATCTGGTTCAGGCCGCAAGGCTCGAATGCGGATGGCATCAGGAACATGTCGGCGGCCGCCTCGATCCGATGGGCCAGTACCTCGCTGTAGCCGCAATGGAAGAACACGCGTCCGCGGTAGCGTTCGGCGATCGTGTGGAAGAATGACTCGTAATGCTCCTCGCCGGCGCCGAGGACCGCCAGCTGCAGACGGCCCCGCTCCAGAAACCGTGGCAGCACTTCGCGCATCAGATCGATGCCTTTCTGCCACGTGAACCGGGACACGACCCCCGCCAGGGGCAGGTCCGGATCGGGATTCATGCCCTGTTCGATGCAGAAGCGCTGTTTGCCTTCGCGTTTCCCCGACAGATCTTTCGCGGAATACGCGATCGGCAGGAGCGGATCGTTGCGCGGATCCCAGACCCGGTAATCGACCCCGTTCAGGATGCCGACGACGCGCCCGGGGCGTGCGCGGAGGTCTGCAGCGAGTCCCATGCCGCCTTCGTCTGTCCTGATCTCCCGCGCGTATCCCGGACTGACCGTGGTGATGAGGTCCGCATGTCGGATACCGGTCCGCAGGAAGTTGACTCGGCCCGCGGCGAGATCGTTCTCGTCCAGCAAGTGGCGGCACTCGTCGAGTCCCAGGGCCTCCAGTCGATCGGTTCCGGTGACGCCCTGATAGGCGATGTTGTGGATGGCCAGCACGCTGCGGGTGGCGGCGAACAGGCGGTCCCACTGGTACAGGGTCTTGAGGAAGACCGGTATCAGCGCCGTATGCCAGTCGTTGCAGTGCATGATGTGCGGCGACCAGCCCATGTGCTGACACATCTCGATGGCGGCGCGGGAGAGCACCGTGAAACGGCGTGTGTCGTCATGATCGCCGGTGTAGATGCGGCCGCGGTCGAAGAGTGCGGGACAGCGCAGCAGATAGACGGCCGGTCCCCGGTCCGGGAGTGGCGTGGCATCGATGGCGTAGTGGATGGACTCGTCCCCGAGATCCATGCGCAGATCCTGGAGCTCGGGCACCGGCTCCGACTCGATCAACGCAGGGTCGACGACGTCGTAGCAGGGCGTCAGCAGTCGCACGTCGTGTCCCGCCGCGGAGAGGTAGCGCACCAGCGCAGCGCTCACGTCCGCGAGTCCGCCGGTCTTCGCAAGCGGGGCGACCTCGGATGACACCATGCAGATCCGCAGCGGTCCGGTATCCATCCCGCCGGTACCGCTCAGCCGGTCAGCATGTGCGGGCAGACCAGTGCGACGCCGTCGTCCGTCACATGGAATCGCCGTGCGTCCGCCTCCCGGTCCCGCCCGATGACGGTCCCGGCAGGCAGCACGCAATTCTCGTCGATGATCGCGCGCCGGATGTCACTGTGCTCGCCGATCTCGGCGCCGGGCAGTACGACGCACTGGTCGAGTTTGGAATAGCGGTGCACGACGACGCTGGAGAATAGGACCGATTTGCTGACGGAGGCGCCGGATACGATGCAGCCGCCCGAGACGAGGGAGTCGATCGCCGCGCCCCGGCAATCGTCGCTGTCGTAGACGAACTTGGCAGGCGGGAGCTGCTCCTGGTAGGTCCATATCGGCCAGCTCTTGTCGTGCAGATTGAGTTCCGGCATTGCCGCGGTCAGTTCGAGATTGGCCTGGAAGAACGCATCTACCGTTCCGACGTCCCGCCAGTAATACTGGGCCAGCGTCTTCACGTCCCGGAAGGCGTAGGCGTAGACCGCGTCACGGTCGATGGCACCCGGGATGATGTTCTTACCAAAATCGTGGTCGGAGCTCCCATCTTCGGCATCGCTCGTCAGTCGTTTACGCAGGAATTCCGCATCGAATACATAGATGCCCATGGAGGCGAGGGCCAGGTCGGGATCATCCGGCATCGGCTCGGGCTCGGCTGGTTTCTCGGCGAAGCGGATCACGCAGCCGTCGTCGTCGACTGTCATGACACCGAATCCCGTGGCTTCCTGCCGGGGCACGCTGATGACACCGACGGTGACGTCCGCCCCGGTCTGAGCGTGGTGGGCGAGCATCGGGCCATAGTCCATCTTGTAGATGTGGTCGCCTGCGAGGACCAGCACATAGCGGGGATTTCCGGCCAGGAGTACGTCCAGATTCTGGTACACGCTGTCGGCGGTTCCCCGATACCACATCTCGCCGAGCTGCTGTTGCGCCGGCAGGATCTGCACGAATTCGCCGAGTTCGCCCCGCAAGTATCCCCAGCCTCGCTGCAGGTGCTGGATTAGGGAATGCGCCTTGTACTGGGTGAGTACGGATATCCGGCGGATGCCCGAATTGACGCAATTCGACAGCACGAAGTCGATGATGCGGAATTTCCCGCCGAAAGGCGTGGCGGGCTTGGCCCGCAGCTCGGTGAGGTCCCGCAGCCTCGCGCCGCGTCCACCGGCCATGATGACGGCGACCGTCTCCCGGGTGAGCTGGCTGACGAAACGGGGACTCAGTTCCTGGTTCATGATCGACCTCGGCGCGACGTTTACTTCTCCCGCGGCGGTCGACATGGCCGCGCACGGGGATGGGTACCATTGCGGGTGCGTCCCATTATAGGCTCCCGATTGCGGCTGCCTATGACCGGGAGAGCAAGAATGGCGGAACAGTGGCGGGTCGACAGCGAGCGTGAACATGCGGCCTGGCTCGAGCGTTGGGAGGAAGGGCGCACCGGGTTCCACCAGGCGGAGGTGAATCCGCAACTCGAGCGGTGGTGGCCGCAGCTGGGTCTGCCCGCGGGATCCCGGGTATTCGTCCCGCTCTGTGGCAAATCACACGATCTCACCTGGCTGGCAGGATGCGGGTATCGGGTCGTGGGGAACGAGCTGAGTCCGCTGGCGATCGCAGCCTACTACGACGAGGCCGGCATCGTGCCGGCACGGCGCCATGCCGGCGGCTTCCAGCTCTGGTCGCATGGGCTCGTCACGATCGTCTGTGGCGACTTCTTCTCACTGGAACCGGCGGTCACCGGCCGACTGGACGCGGCCTACGATCGCGCCGCGCTCGTCGCCCTGCCGGCCGATCTGCGCCCGCGTTACGTGGAAAAGCTCGCGGCGCTGCTGAGGCCGGGCGCGCCGGTGCTGCTGGTCGCTCTCGACTATCCGGCGGGAGAAATGGACGGGCCGCCGTTCCCCGTCCCCGACGCAGAGGTGCACGAACTCGCGGCGGGCCGCTTCGACGTGACGGTCCTCGCCTCGCGCATGGATATCCTTGCGGCCAATCCGCGCTTCGCCGAGCGTGGCCTGAGCCGCATGGAAGAGACCGTCTATCGGCTGGACCGCTATCGGTGAGCCCCTGCTAGAATGCGGGGACCGCCGGCCGTCGTCGGCCGGGCGAGCGGAAGGGAGGTGTTGGATGAGCGACAAGTATCAGGACGTGGGCTACGGCAGCGGCGTGATCGAATTCGGTGACCGGCCGGCCGTGGTCGTCGTGGATTTCCAGCTGGCCTTCACGGACCCTCGATATCCGCTCGGTGGACTGCCGATGGTGAACAGTGCGGTGGAGCGGACGGCAGAACTCCTGCAGGTCGCCCGACAGCAGCACGTGCCCGTTGCCAAGTGCTTCACGGCTTACGACAGTCCCCGGGACGTGCCGTTCTGGAAGGTGGCGGCGGTGCACGAGGATTTCTACTTCGGCCATCCCTGTACGGCGATGGATCCGCGCATCGACGAGCCGGATTACGACTTCAATTTTGCGAAGAGTGCGCCGTCCATCTTCTTTGCGACGCCGCTCACGACCTTCCTGCACAAGGAGCGCGTCGATTCGGTGATCGTCACGGGTTGTACCACCAGCGGTTGCGTGCGGGCCTCGGTCGTCGACGCCTTCTCCCACGGTTACCGGGTTTTCGTGCCGGTGGACTGTGTCGGGGACGTGGATGACGGACCGCACCGGGCGAATCTGTCGGATGTCGGGAAGCGCTACTGTGAACTCACCGACGCCGAGGCGCTGATGGAATGGTTCCGCGGCAGCAGGGGCGTCGAGCGTCGCGCGTGATCGACTGCGGAGCCCTTGGCAGGCGCGCGATCGCTGCCTGTCTCGCTGCGCTGATCGTCGCGGGCTGCGGGCCGGGGTCCGGCACGGCCGGTCGGCAACCGGCGATCACCGCGGCGACGATCGGTGATCAGACCCTGCTGGATGTGGCGGAGTACCTGTCCTCGGCTCCCTATATCGACGCCGATCCGGACCGTGGCCGGAGCCTGTACCTCCAGTGTCGGGCCTGCCATGCCATCGAGCCCGGCGGTCCGAATCTGGCCGGCCCGAGCCTCCACGGCATATTCGGGCGTCCGGCTGGCGCCGTCGCGGATTTCCCCTACTCCCGGGTGCTGGAACAGGCCGATTTCGTCTGGACACCGCGGACCATGGACTCGTGGATCACCAACCCGTATCTGTTCCTGCCCGGGAACCGCATGAGCTACGCAGGCATGCGGCGGCCGGAGGACCGGCGGGATCTCATTGCGTGGATGCTGCGGGAAGCGGGCCGCTGACGGGAGCGGCCGCCGCGGACGACGCGATGGACGTCCATCCGGTGATGACACCGCGCAGCTCCCGGGCGAATTCATCGGGCTTTTCCATCATGAGGAAATGGCCGGCGTCCTCGACGATGACGACCTCGAATCCGGGCCGTGCCCGGCGGAGTGCATCGACATTCGTTCGTTGGATGTCGGCGTTGATGGCGGCGGCGGGGACGTCGAGCGTGGCGAGTGCCGCGAACTCGTCGTAGCGAACCAGGCTGCGCAGCGCCGGGGTCGATACCCGGGGCGGCGCGGCCGCCATGTCGCGCCGTATCCAGTCGGCGAGCGCAGGGTCCGTGGACGGCGCGAAGAAGATCGGATCCAGCGTAGCGAGCGCCGTCGGCAAGTCCCGTCTGAACGGCTCGAGGCGATCTTCCAGGTCAGCGGGCGGCGGATCGTCGACGGCGTGGAATGTATCCACGCCGATGACACCGATGACCCGCCCGGGCAGACGCGCGGCGGCATCCAGAGCGACCGGCCCACCCATCGAGTGTCCGACGAGGACAACGCGGCGCAGGTTCTGATCCCGTACGACACTCGCGACGTCCTCGCCGAAGGAGGCGATCGACCAGTCCGCACGGTCCGTCCCGGACTCGCCGTGTCCACCGAGGTCGAGAGCGACTACCCGGAAGTGCTCGGCGAGTCGCTCAGCCGCCTGCGCCCAGTAGCGCCGATCGCAGTTCCACCCGTGAATCAGTACGAGGGTCGGCCCGCCACGGTCCACGCCGCTGATCTCGTAAGCGATCGGCACCCCGTCCGCTCCCGCGGTCTGCCGGACCGGAGGGACTTCAGGCCGGCTGGTCACGGTACACGCGACAGCGCCGATGATGGCGTACGAAAGCATCAGTAAAGAGGATATCTTCATCATGAAATACAGATAGTTAAAGGATTTAGTTAAATTGGAATCTCCAGGTGGGTTGTGTCCGGAACAACCATTGCACCGGGACGGCGTCGGAGAATCTTACAGGCAGGGCAGGGGGCGGCGCATCGGCACGACGGTAAATGCCTGTCAGATATCGACAATCCACGGATCGGCGCGCTTCTTGCAGATCGCGGTTGCAGGCCGTCAGGAAAGGAGTCGTGTAGCCATGCGTCGAATCAGCCCCCCGGTAACGATCCCCGTCGGAATCAATGCGATCCCGGTCGAACGTCGCGATGTTGACCGCCGACGTTTCGGCTGGCGTACCGTCTGCTACGGTTTCCTGCGCTCGCGGCGACGCACGACGCGGCGCGCCCACGATCGGGCCCACCCCTTCAGCGACTGGCACCACCCCTGGCTCTTTTTCCTGGGCGTGGGCGTCATGCTGCTGAGCGTCACCGACGCCTTCTTCACACTGCAGCTGCTCGACCGGGGCGCCATCGAGATGAATCCGGTGATGCGCGTCCTGATCGACCGGGACACCCAGCTCTTCGTGGGCACGAAATTCCTGATGACCGGTCTCGGTCTCCTGCTGCTCGTCTACACCAGCCGCGTGCTGCTCTTCCGCCGCGTGCGTGTCGGTCTGCTGATCACCGCATTCTTCTGCGGCTACGCCTGCCTGATCTGCTACGAGTATCTCGGACTGCTGGCTCTCGGCATCATCTGAGGCGCCCCGGCGGCGCGAGAGTGATCCGATGCTTTCCCTGGGGGAAGGGCATCCGCTAAACTAGCGCCTCCTGATTGTTCGCTGTCTTTCGTTTGCTGCGGGCTGCAGAGTAGCTCCGGCGGGTTTCCTTTTGTTATGTCACAGTCGCTGAAAGAGCAGTACGCATCAACGCCGCTCTTTGGCAGCAATGCCAGCGCCGTCGAGGCACTCTACGAACAGTACCTGGATGACCCGAAAGCGGTGCCCGAGCGCTGGCGCCGCTACTTCGGCGAACTCGGTGGGGACGCGAGTGCGGACGTCCCTCACGGCCCGATCCGCGAGGCATTCCGCGAGCGCGCTCGTGTCGACGGCGGGAACGGACGGGCGGGTACCGTCGTCACCCGCGGCCGGGCACCGCGCGCCGGCACGGCGAGCGAGAAGCAGGCGGCGGTATCACGACTCATCCAGGTGTACAGCCTGCGGGGTCACCAGATTGCCGATCTCGATCCGCTCGGGCTGCAGGAAAGGCACGTGCCGGCCGTCCTCAAGTTCGACTTCCTGGGTCTGAGCGACGAGGACCTGGGCGACGAGTTCTACACCGGCGGCCTGGCCGGTACCGGCCACGAGCGGATGAAGTTGCGCGATATCCTTGCGCTGCTTCGCAAGATCTATTGCGGCAAGATCGGCGCCGAATTCGCGCACATCTCGCGCGCCCGCGAACGTCTGTGGCTGCGTGAGCGCTTCGAACGCGCGATGGCGGACCAGCAGCTCGACGCCGAGCAGCGCCGCTGGATCATGGAACAACTCGTGCGCGCGGAGGGCATCGAGCGCTATCTGCATACCCGTTACGTGGGCCAGAAGCGCTTTTCGCTGGAAGGAGGCGACAGCCTGATCCCGCTGCTCGATGACCTGATCCAGCGAGGCGGCGAAAGCGGTATCAAGGAAGTCGTGATCGGCATGGCCCACCGGGGCCGCATCAACGTCCTCGTCAATCTGCTCGGCAAGAGTCCCGAGGAGCTGTTCTCGGAGTTCGAAGGCAAGGTCGACCTGGAGGCTCTGTCCGGCTCTGGCGACGTGAAGTACCACATGGGCTTCTCCTCCGACATCCGAACATCCGGTGGCAACGTCCATATCGCACTGGCCTTCAACCCCTCGCATCTGGAGATCGTCGATCCGGTCGTCGAGGGTTCCGTCCGGGCCCGTCAGCAGCGCCGCGGCGACGTGGAGCGCGACGAGATCCTGCCCGTGCTGATCCACGGCGACGCGGCTTTCGCCGGACAGGGGGTCGTGACCGAGACCTTCCAGATGTCCCAGGCCCGCGGCTTCCGTACCGGCGGCACCTTGCACATCGTCGTCAACAACCAGATCGGGTTCACGACCAGCGACCCCCAGGATGCACGCAGCACGCCGTATTGCAGCGACGTCGCGAAGATGATCGAAGCGCCGGTATTTCACGTGAATGCGGATGATCCGGAAGCCGTCGTGCTGGTGACGCGGCTCGCGCTCGCGTATCGGCAGCATTTCAACAAGGATGTGGTGATCGATCTCGTCTGTTATCGACGCCACGGGCACAACGAGGCGGACGAGCCGGCTGCGACCCAGCCGGTGATGTACCGGCGCATTCGTGAGCATCCTACGACCCGCGAGATCTATGCCCGCAGGCTGAAAGAGGCCGGCGTGCTGGACGACGAGGCGCTCGAGAACATGACGGCCGCCTACCGGAACCGGCTCGACGAGGGGCAACCCGTACCCCAGGCCGCGCTCGGCATGATCGGTAACGAGTTCACCGTGGACTGGAGCGGCTATCGCGACGCCGACTGGGACCAGCACGTCGTCACGGCGATCGGCGTCGAACGCGTCGAGGCGCTCGCGGCCCACATCGTCGAGGTACCGAAGGAATTCGAACTGCATTCCCGCGTCCAGCGGATCATGGACGATCGGCGCAAGATGGCGGGGTCCGAACTCGACATGGACTGGGGTTTCGCCGAGACGATGGCCTACGCCTCCCTCATCGAGGATGGCTATGACGTGCGGGTCACGGGGCAGGACAGTGGCCGCGGCACGTTCTTCCATCGCCACGCCGTGCTGCATGGTCAGCCGGAAGGACGCGAGTACGTGCCGCTGAAGCATGTGGTCGATCGTCCCCACGCCTTCACGGTCAACGATTCGCTGCTGTCCGAGGAGGCCGTGCTCGGATTCGAGTACGGCTTTGCGACGACCGATCCGAACGCACTCGTCATCTGGGAGGCCCAGTTCGGGGACTTCGCGAACGGCGCCCAGGTGGTCATCGATCAGTTCATCAGCTCCGGCGAGGCGAAATGGGGCCGACTCTGCGGGCTGACCCTGTTCCTGCCGCACGGGTATGAAGGACAGGGGCCGGAGCACTCCTCGGCGCGCCTGGAGCGTTTCCTGCAACTGTGTGCCGAGCACAACATGCAGGTGTGCGTCCCCTCGACGCCTTCGCAGATGTTCCACATGCTGCGCCGTCAGATGCTGCGCTCATTCCGCAAACCGCTGATCGTGATGACGCCGAAGAGCCTGTTGCGGCACAAGCTCTCGGTGTCGCCGCTCAGTGATCTCAGCGAGGGGCGCTTCCTGACACTGATCCCGGAAATCGACGCCATCGATCGGAAGCAGGCGAAGCGGGTGGTCTTCTGCAGCGGCAAGGTCTATTTCGATCTGCTGCAGGCGCGGCGCGAGCACGAGATCGAGGACGTCGCTATCGTGCGCATCGAGCAGCTCTATCCGTTCCCGATCGAGCACTACGCCGAGATACTGCAGAATTACCCCGCCGCGGAGAATATCGTGTGGTGCCAGGAGGAGCCTCAGAATCAGGGGGCCTGGTATCAGATCCGGCACCGGCTGCAGGAGCCACTGCGCTCACGCCACACCCTGTTTTATGCGGGACGGCCACATGCCGCGGCGCCTGCCTCGGGTATTTTCAAACTGCACGTCAAGCAGCAGGAGGCGCTGGTCGCCGCTGCCCTCGCTATCGAGTCTGCCGACGAGGACTGACAGGGTCCCGGCAGTACGCAAGAACGACATCAAAAGCGGAATCCTCTAGCAATGAGTATCGAAGTCAAAGTCCCGCAGTTACCCGAATCCGTCTCGGATGCGACGCTGGTGTCCTGGCACAAGCAGGAAGGAGAGCGGGTCTCCCGCGACGAAAACCTCGTGGATCTCGAGACCGACAAGGTCGTCCTGGAGGTGCCGGCGCCGGCTGACGGTGTCCTGCAGGAGATCAGGATCGCAGACGGGACGACCGTGACCAGCGGAGAAGTGATCGCCGTACTGGCAGAAGGCGAAGGTGGCGGCGAGCCGGAGAGCGGTGGGGCATCGGACGAAGACCGCGCCGCCGGCGAGAAGTTGGAAGCGGCTGACGCCCCGGCGGACGAGGCCCGGCAGGAGGCGAAAGAGGACACCGGAGAGGAAGAAGAAGAGGAGCCGGACGAGTCGCGGGAGGCCGGCGCGAGCCACAAGCTGAGTC
>JARRPZ010000009.1:0-39391 GCA_037382365.1 Gammaproteobacteria bacterium | reverse complement strand
CGTCAACGTCGTCTTCCCGTGGTCCACGTGGCCTATCGTCCCTACGTTCACGTGGGGCTTGGTTCTTTCAAACTTCTCTTTGGACATCTCCGCCTACCTTTCAGTCGGGCTTACAAACACATGCTTAACATCGGGAACCACATCAGCCGGCGCGGCGTGGAAGATGCCTGCCCGTAACCGGGATCCCTCGAATTTTCTTCGGCCGGAGGCTGCACACTCCGTGACCCTCAAGCTCCTGACACCGCCGGCCGTCGCTCACGGCCTCGTCGCTCGGCGGCGATACGAATATGGTGCCCACAACTGGACTCGAACCAGTGACCTCTTCCTTACCAAGGAAGTGCTCTACCGCCTGAGCTATGTGGGCCGCGCACTCCCTGTCCCGTTCGCCCTGATCCGGATGGAGCGGGTGATGGGAATCGAACCCACATCATCAGCTTGGAAGGCTGAGGTTCTACCGTTGAACTACACCCGCCAACCTGGCTCGCATCCGACTGCCATCCAACTCCGATGTGCAACCGCCACCTCCGGTCAGCATCGTCGGCGTTCATCGACACTATCGCCGGCACCGCTACTTGTCCCACGGCAAAGGGCCCGGTCGAGGCCCTATGCCCCGGGCTGCTGAACACTTTATTCCGGCTCTGCCACCGCCGCCACTTTTGTACTGGTGGAGGGGGTAGGATTCGAACCTACGTAGGCATAGCCAGCAGATTTACAGTCTGCCCTCGTTGACCGCTTGAGTACCCCTCCGCGGAACAAGCCCGCTATTGTCTAACTGCTGACTGCCGCTGTCAACATGACCCGGGGAGTCGATCCCGCCTCCCCGCTGCCCGCCGCGATCCTCAGAGGGCCCAGTGCCAGGGCTCGTAGATGAACCCGTACCGGTTGTCCCGAGGGTAGCTCATGCTGAATCCGAATTCGCCGGCCCGCCTTGCCAGCCACCGGTAAGCCGGCGACGCCTCGAACTCCTCCGTCAGCGGGCGGAAACCGGGAGTTGCAATATCGATTGCTTCGCCCGTGTGGTGCTGACTGTAGCCCGGCGCGGCGTTCACCGCCAGGATCTCCTCTATGGACTGGCCCGCCGCCAGCTTGCGGCGGATCAGGCCGGCCTGGTACTCCATGCTGCGGTAGCCGGAGACGAGCAGCAGACGCACATCGTCGCCGGCCGCCGCCTCCTGCATCGCCCGCCACTGCACCGCCGCGCGGGGCGTCAGACGCTGCAGCCGACCGACCAGATTCGGGCCGACATCGACGAGGTCTGCCGCTTCATCGAATCGGGGCCGCGGCGGCTCCCGCCCGTAATCCCCGGGTATGCCGAGTTCCCTGTGAAGATGTTCCAGCATGGTCCGCAACCTAGCTCATTCCGCCCGCCTGTCGCAAAACCGGTAACGACCGGCGCCCGGAACGCTCGGACCCCGGCGGACGGAAGATGTTCCCTCGCGCTTGACGCCGGCGGAGGGGCGGCCGGACCATGTCGGGATGGGTGAGACCACGCGCGATGCGATCTACCGCAATCCGGACGAGGCAGGCGCACCGTTCGAGTTCAACGCGAGGGTCGCGGAGGTCTTCCCCGACATGATCCGTCGTTCGGTCCCCGGCTACGCCCGCACGCTCGAGGAAATCCGGCGGCTGGCCGGGCACGTCGTGCGCCCGGGATCCGTTTGCTATGACCTTGGCTGTTCGCTGGGTGCCGCGACACTCGCCATGCGCCACGGCATCGCCTGCGACGATGCCGGGATCGTCGCCGTCGATAATTCCCCGGCGATGATCGACAAGTGTCGGGAACTGATCGCGGCGGACGGGTCGCCGGTGCCGGTGGAAATCAGGCTCGGGGACCTGCGCGAGACGCCGGTCGCGGACGCGAGCCTCGTCGTTCTGAACTACACGCTCCAGTTCGTGCCGCCGCCGGACCGATCGGCCCTGCTGCGGAGACTCAGGAGCGGCATGAACGACGGCGCCGTACTCGTATTGTCGGAGAAAGTCCGGTTTGCCGACCCGGTCCTCGACGCGCTGTTCGTCGGGCTGCACCACGACTTCAAGCGCGACAACGCCTACAGCGAACTGGAGATCAGCCGCAAACGCGCCGCGCTGGAGGACGTATTGATCCCGGACACGTCCGAGACGCACCTGCAGCGCCTGCGGCAGGCCGGCTTCCGCCATGCCGCCTGCTGGATGCAGGAGCTGAATTTCGCGTCATTCGTCGCCGTGGTCTGATGCCGTTCGCCGATTGCGACCTGCTACGCCTCACCCTGGCCGGCGAGGCTTGCGGAGACTGGGCCGAGGCGCTCGTCGCAGCGGCGGAACACGCGGCGGCCACGCGCCATGGCGACGAGGCCCGTTGGGAGAGGGCGATCGCAGAGCTGCCGGTGCTGCCGCCGGCCGCGCCGGTGACGGACGATGCCGCCGTGCGCATCGGGCAGGAAAGCGGGGAGCCGGACCGGGAACGCATCCGGGAATCCCTGCAGGCCCTCCTGCCCTGGCGAAAGGGCCCGTTCGAAGTGCATGGCGTCGGCATCGATGCGGAATGGCGCTCGAACCTGAAATGGGCCCGTATATCGCCGCACCTGTCGGACCTGCGGGATCGCCGGGTACTCGACGTGGGCTGCGGCAACGGCTACTACGCGCTGCGCATGCTCGGCTCCGGCGCCCGCTGGGTGCTCGGCGCCGACCCGACCCGCCTGTTCGGTCTCCAGTACCGGGCCCTGCGCCGATTCATGCCACCGCAGCGATTCTGGCTGCTGCCGGCACCGCTCGAGGATGTGCCCCTGCCGTCGGAGGGCGTCGATACGGTCTTCTCCATGGGCGTCCTGTACCACCGGCGCTCACCCTTCGATCATCTCGCCCGGCTGCGCCGGTGGCTCCGTGCCGGCGGCGAACTCGTCCTCGAGACGCTGGTGATCGAGGGCGGACCCCGGGAGGTTCTGGTGCCCCCGGCTCGCTACGCCCGGATGCGCAACGTCTGGTTTCTCCCGTCCGTGCCGGCGCTCGGCGACTGGCTCGGGCGCGCCGGCTTCGATGACGTGCGCTGCGTCGACGTCACGGCCACCACGCCGCGGGAGCAGCGCAGCACGGACTGGATGCCGTTCGACTCTCTCGACAAGGCACTCGACCCCACGGACAGCCGCCGGACCCTGGAAGGTCATCCGGCACCGCTGCGCGCGGTGCTGCTCGCCCGGCGCCGCTGACGATCGCTGGCGCCGGCAGCGCAGCGACACCGCCCACGCCCGGACCGCGGTGGCCGGTATGACCAGCTAGCCGTCCGCTTCCGGCGGTGGCAGGCAGGCGTCGTGGAACCGGACGTCCAGCGGTCCCGGCGTGCGCATCAACCAGACGGCGCCGGTGTCGGTGCCCGAATCCGGACCGCTGTGTATCCATCCGGCCGGGCGCCGGAAGTACCCGCCCGGCAGATACTCGCCGTCGCGCCGTCCCTCCGGCAGACACTCCGACAGCCGGTAAGTGCCCTCGAGCAGGTAGCCTTCCTCGACGACCGAGTGGCTCTCCCACGGCACGGCCACGCCGGGCCGGACCTTCACGAGCCAGGTGCGGGCCCCGCTCCCCGGGTCCCGTTTGAGGTCCTTGACGCTGAGATCCAGCGGCACGCCGGCGTCCCGTGCGACCGTTCCGGCCCGCCAGGACAGGGCATCCGAGCTCGCGACGAAGCCACTGTCCAGCCCCGAAGCCGAATCCGCCGGGTCGGTGAAGACGAGCATCCGCGATGCGACGACGGCCGTCATCGCCGGCGGCGCCGCACCGGCCGGCACATAGAGCAGGTCGCCGGCGCGCAGCTGCCGCTCGCCCGCCTGTATCCTTCCCTGCAGCACGAACCACTCCCGGCTGAAGCCGTCGTTGACCAGGCCGGACCAGCGCCAGCCGAGTGGCAGCGTGAGATGGAGTGCGCTGCGGCCGGTGAACTCGTCGCCACTCAGCCGTCGCACCGTCACGCCGGGATAGGCGCTCCAGGGCTCCACGGGTGCGGTCTGCGCCTGGATGAAGCCGCTGAACTGCGGTGGCGGCGGCTCCCGGCTCGCGCAGCCGGCGATGCCGAGCAACATCAGGAGCATCAGGATCGTTGCGACGCCGGGACAGTACCGATGAATCCCTGTCTGCATGCCCCACTACCCCCCGCCGAAAGCAGTTAAACTCTATCGCGTTATCCCGCCGGCCGCACCCGTCCAATCGCCCGAGGCTTCCCATGGATCTCCGCGCTGCCACCTACATCGCCAACCGGTTCATCCTCCGTCGGCGATTCCTGACGGCGAAGGCCGATCACTTCGATCTGCGGCTGCGCGTGCGCACGACGGACGTCATCGGCCGGCACATCTACAAATACGGAGCCCACGAGCCCGAAACGACGGCGTACCTGAAGCGAACGCTGGAGATCCGCGACGGCGACGTGTTGTTGGATGTCGGCGCGAATATCGGCTGGTACTCCCTGATACTCGACCGCATTGCGGGCGCCACGCAGGCGGATATCTATGCCTTCGAACCCGACCCCGACAATTTCGCGCTGCTCGGCCAGAACCGCAGACTGAACGGCGCCTCCCACGTTCATCCCCTCGAGCTCGGGGTGGCGGATGAAAACGGCACCTCCGAACTCCACCTCTTCGACGGCTCCAACCGGGGTCGACACTCACTCCTGCCGATCCACCAGGGCACCAGGATCGAGATCCGCACGATCACGCTGGACGACTTCTGGCAGCAGGAGGGCCTCGGGGAGCGGGTACCCCGGCTCCTGAAAATGGACATCGAGGGATTCGAACTGCCGGCCCTGCGCGGTGCCCGGGGTGTTCTGCGGCGCTGCCCGCTGGTGATACTCGAATACTCTCCGCGCTACATGCATGCAGCCGGCCTGGAACCGGCCGATCTCCTGGACTACATGGCATCCGCCGGATTCGCACCGTCGGTCCTCGGCAACGGCGCACTGGTGCCCACGGAGCGCACCGCCCTCCTGGCAACCGACCGCCACGTGGACATTTTCTGGACCCGGGCCTGACCCATGCGGCTGATGTGCATCACTTCCCAGAGCGACACGCTGAACAGCGTTCGCCCCGAGGCCGAGCTGTTCATCGGCCTGCAGCGCGAAGGGGTGGACGTCACGGTCATGACCCAGGGCGACTCGGTGTACGCAGAGCCGATGCGCGAGGCGGGCATTACCGTCGTCGACTACGTGCCGCGCAGCAAGGTATCGGCGGACGCCGTCCGGCGGATCCGCCGGGAGATGCGGGAACGTCGCATCGAGGTCGTCTATTCGTTCAACAACAACGCCATCGCCAACACGAATTTCGCCGCCACCGGCCTGCCCGTGAAGGTCGTCACCTACCGGGGCCAGACGGGCAACATCCATCGCTGGGATCCGAGCGTGTACCTCACCCACCTGAACCCCCGTGTCGACATGATCCTGTGCGTCGCCGACGCGGTACGGGACAGCCTGCGCAGGGAACACCGGCATCCGGAGCGCATCCACACCGTCTACAAGGGTCACAGCCTGGACTGGTACCGGGACACCCCGGCCGATCTGGGCGAGTTCGGCATCCCCGCCGGGGCATTCGTCGTCGGCTGCGTCGCGAATAATCGCCCGCGCAAGGGCCTGGACGTGCTCGTGGAGGCCACCTATCGGCTGCCCCGCGAGGTCGGGGCGTACCTGCTGCTCGTGGGCGGCGGGCTCGAGGAACCCGCCCTGGCGAGACTGATCGCGGCGAGCCCGATGGCCGAACGTATCCACTGCGCCGGATTCCGCCGCGACGCAACCGCTCTGATCGCCGCCTGCTCCGCCTCCGTGCTCCCTTCCGTGAAACGCGAGGGACTGCCGAAGACCGTGATCGAATCGATGGCCTATGCGGTGCCGCCGATCGTGACGGATACCGGCGGCAGCGCCGAACTGGTCGTGGACGGTGAGTCCGGCATCGTGGTAACGCCGGGCGACGCGCAGGGGATCGCCGACGCCATCCGCTACCTCTACGAGAATCCCACCGAGCGGGCACTGATGGGGCGGCGCGCCCGGGAACGCCTCGACCAGGACTTCAACGTGACCGACACGGTGCGGCGTACGAAGGAACTGCTGGAATCCCTGCTGGAGTCCCCATGAAGCCGGCGCCGCCGGCGCTGGTGCTGCCCGAGGTCCCTGTCGCGCCGCCGCCGCGAGGCGCGCTGCTGTACGTGCTGATGGAGCCGGACAACACCCTGATCTGCTACGTCGGCCAGACCCGCCAGCCGCGAACACGGCTGCTCGGCCATATCCGGAACGGCCGCCTGTGGCTCGCCGATCTCTCGCGACGCCGCGACCGGGAGCAGCCGCAGCTGCCCCTCCCGCTCGGCGAGCGGGAGGGATGCGTCGAGCGGCGGGCATGCCCGCCCCGGGAGCCTGCGGTGCTGGAGGAATGGCTGGCCCGGCTCCTGGCCGAGGACAAGGTGCCCCGCATGCGCTGCATCGAGTCGGTGGCCTGCGAGCGGCGCTGCGGGTGTTCCTTCGTCGCCGACTGCCGACAGGCACGCCTGCGCGAAGCCTGGTGGATCGAGCGCCTCATAAAGACGGGTCATCCCCTGCTCAATCGCACCGTGCCGCGCAGTCGGGACTGAGCCGTCGTGCCAACAGTCACGGCCGATCGGCGCTTTCCACGATCGGCACGGCCGGGACGATGACCTATGCTCGGGGCATGCGATCGATGGTCCTCGAGAAACCGGGACGACCCCTGGTCGCCGTCAGCGGCAACCCGCCCGCGCCGGCGGAAAACGAGTTGCTGATCGAGGTCGCTGCCTGCGGCGTCTGCCGGACCGATCTCCACGTGGTGGATGGCGAACTGCCGGGCGGAACGCTGCCGATCGTACCGGGCCACGAGGTCATCGGACGTGTCCTGCAATGCGGCTCGGAAACGACCGGGTTCCGCCCAGGCGAACGCGTCGGTGTGCCCTGGCTCGGGTCCACCTGCGGACGATGCCATTACTGCCGGCACGAGATGGAGAACCTGTGTGACGAGCCCGTCTTCACGGGGTTCGACCGGGACGGCGGATTCGCGACCCACATCATCGCCGATGCGCGCTATACGTTTCCGATCAGCGCGGATTACGGCGACGCCGAAGCCGCCCCTCTCATGTGCGCCGGCCTCATCGGCTATCGCTCCTGGCGCATGGCCGGCGAGGGCCGGAACCTGGGCCTGTACGGATTCGGCGCCGCCGCCCACATCCTGATCCAGGTGGCGCGCCATGCCGGCCAGCGGGTCTATGCGTTCACCCGGCCCGGTGACCGACAGGCGCAGGAATTCGCCGGGCGCATGGGAGCAGAGTGGGCCGGCGGGTCGGACGAATCGCCGCCGGTCGAACTGGACGCCGCGATTCTGTTCGCACCGGTGGGCGAGCTGGTGCCGGCCGCACTGCGCGCCGTGCGCAAAGGCGGCATCGTGGTCTGCGGCGGCATCCACATGAGCGATATCCCCGGGTTCCCCTACCGCATCCTGTGGGAAGAGCGACGGATCCGGTCCGTGGCGAACCTCACGCGCCGGGACGCCACGGAATTCCTGGATCTCGCCCCGCGTGCGGGCGTGCGTACCGAGGTCACCGTCTACCCGCTGCAGGCCGCGAACGAGGCGCTCGAGGATCTGCGCCACGGCCGGCTCTCCGGTGCGGCCGTACTCGTACCCTAGTCTCCGGTTGCGACGCGCCTGCCGTCGCCAGCGCCGGCGTGTCCGATCGTCTCGCCGACGGCCCTCCAGGCGGCATCGATGGCTCCATCGGCGTAGGCGCGTCCCTCGGAATCGGACGCGGCGATGGCGATGCGCCCGAAAGGCCGACGGCCGATCTCCCAGGGCGCTTCGCCGGGCGGCCAGTCCGGGTCGAATAGATCGTTCTTCTCGTAGGCATAGCCATGGGGCCAGCGGTTGACGGTGATGGCGCGAAGATCGCGTTCCGACGAGAAGCCGGCGGGCCCCAGCAGCGCATCCAGCTGACGTCGCAGGGGACGCTCGAAATCCTCGAAACCCATATTGAGCAGCTTGTAGCGGCCCCGGTCGAATTGCTCGCCGGGCGTCAACCCGGACTCCGGCGTCGTCGGCACGTGCACCAGATGCAGCAGCATCGGTTCGTCCGGGGTGGACGGATACCGGTAGCGGCCGAGACTCACCGGGAAATCCAGAGCGATGTCATGGTAGAACTCGGTCGGGAAGTAGGCGCTCGCGAGGCCGAGTTCCGCGAAGGCCTGCCAGTTTTCGATGGCGGCATTCACGTAGACCAGCGGCGCACGCGGTATGCGGCCGATCGCCTGGGCCTGCTCCGGCGGCAGCTCGGGACAGACGGGCGGGATCATCCGGTTGTTGCACGCGAGGATGGCATGCCGTGCCCGCACCCGGAAAACGCCCTCCTCCGTCACGTAGTCCACCTCCACGCCCTCGCGTCCGGGTTCGAGCGTGCGGTTCACCACCCTGACGACCGTCGCATTCAGACGCACCCGCACACGCGACTCCGGCGTATCCAGCGCCTCGTAATCGAAGCGCGCGGTCACGATGTCTTCCATGTCGTCCCCCGGCGCAGCACCCGGCACCAGGTCCCGGACCAGCAGACGGGCGAGAGACGCGTTGCCGTCCGGGAAGTGGAAGATGTAAGGCTCGTCGTACTCGCAACTCTCGTAGGCACCACTCACGTTGCAGGCGCCGACATTCAGGCTGGTGAAGCCCGGATAGCCCATGCGAACGGCCTCCAGCGCCGACAGCGCGTCCGTGCCGATGCCCCAGAACGCGTTGCTGGAGTTCTGGAAGAGAGCGATCACGGCCGGTCCGGCATCGAAATAGCGCCGCAGATAGTCGTTGTAACTCATCCGCCGCAGGATCTTCTCCAGCGTCGGTCGACTCGCCGCGGGAAGCTCCTCGGGTGGCGCGATCAGAATCCGGAACAGCGTGACCTTGTCGGCGTCCGCGATCGGGAGCGAGCGCACCCAGGCCTCGGCATCGTCACCGATCGGCAGGCGGTTCGCGCTGCGCGCCCCGTCGGTGCGCACGAGTCGCTCGCCTTCGGGCGCCTCCGTGAAGAAGATGCCGTGAGCCAGACCGAAACGTTCCCGATGTCCCCGATCGTATGCGGAGTAGAAACGATCCAGATTGACCCCGAGCCCGTCGAGAAGACTGCGGGCGGATGCACTCCATGCCGACGGCGTATCGATCGACTGGCTGCCGCCATAACCGACGAGCGTCCTGCCCGCGACGCGGAATTCGTTGCGTTTGGCATGTCCGCCGAAATCGTCGTGGTTGTCCAGCACGAGTATGCGTGCGAACTCGCCGGCCTCCCGGCGGTAGAACCAGGCGGCGGCGAGTCCGCTCAGTCCGCCGCCGACGACGATCAGGTCATGGATGCGCCCCTCGTCCGCCGGTTCGGCGCCGGGATAGCGCCGGCCCCGGAGCGCGAGTTCGTGCGCCACCTCGAAGGAACCGGGATGTGCGCCCCTGAGGCCCGTGAGCGCCGGCGGATAGACTTCCTCGGACCCGAAGCCGAGGAGCTGCGCCGCGGCCGGCCGGGGCAGCCCGGCCGCAGCTCCGGCCAGTGCGATGCCCTGCACGAAATCCCTTCGCGTGACCCCGTCCGCCCGGCGGGGACCGGATCGATATCCACGATCTGCCATACGCTCATTATGCGGCCATCGGCGCCGCCGGGGCGAGGACCGTCGGCCCGGCGCTATACTGCGCTCCGGCCGAATTGCGGGAGACGAACAGTGGAAAGACCCGACGACGGAGAGTATCCGGTCACCGACCGGAACCGCGTCCGCCAGATCCGGGAAGCCGCAGACTACCGCCGAGCCACCGTGCACGCGATCCTGGACGCGGGCCTGTACGCCAGCGTCGGTTTCTGCGAGGAAGGACGACCCGTCGTGGTCCCGATGATCTACGCCCGCTCCGGCGAGACGGTCTATCTGCACGGTGCGCGGAAGGCACGCATCGTGCGCCTGCTCGAAGCCGGGAGCGAGGCGACGGCGAACGTGACCCTCATCGACGGCATCGTCGCCGCGCGGTCCGCATTCAACTCGTCCGTGAATTACCGCTCCGCCACGGTCTGCGGGCGCCCGCGGCTGGTTGCCGACGACGCAGAGAAGCTCGAAGCACTGCGCCTCATCACCGAGCACACCCTGCCGGGACGGTGGAGCGAGCTGCGAGCTCCCCACGAACGCGAACTGAAGATGACGGGCGTGATCGCCCTCCCCATCGATGCTGCCTCCGCCAAAGTCACCTCGGGACCACCCGAGGACGAACAGGAGGATTACGCGCTCCCGGTCTGGGCCGGCGTCATCCCGGTGCAGCAGGTATTCGGCCGGCCGGAGGCGGATCCGGTGCTGGACCAGCACATCGAGTTCCCACCGTCGATCCGCGGCCTCACCGATTGAATTTGAAGCGCTGCTGGCTCGTTCCGCTGTGCTTCGGCGTGCTGCTACCGCCCGACGGCGGCACGGTCGAGAGCCTGGAACTCGCCGTCGAGGCGCTCGAGGGCGCCGGCTGGTCCGCGGACGGCATCGAAGTGCGACTGCGTGTCGGCGAAGACGGCGGTCTCGCTGCGTCGATCCGCATCGTCGGGGTCCTGTTGCCTGCTCCGCTCGGCGGGCTCGGAACCGTGGAACTGCGCTGCGACAGCGTCGTGCTCACCGCCACGACCTATCGCTGCGAGAACGGTCGGGCGAAAGTCCGGGAATCTCCACTGGACGAGCGCGCATTCCCCGTCCGCGCTGCCTACGACCGAGCCGGCGGGCGGCTCGCGATCGCGAGCCCGGGCCTGCCGTTCGGCGGCCTCGAGTGGTCCGTCGATGCCGACTGGTCACCCGGCGCGTGGCGGGCCGAAGTCGGACTCGAGGGCGCGGACGCGGCAGTGTTCCAGGCAGCCGCAGTATCCCTGCTCGACACGCCCGCGCCGCTGGAGATCTTTGGGGGGAGTATCGGCCTGACGGCGGATGTCCGCGGTGACGCCGATGGCCTGCGAGCCCTGCGGGCCACGGTCACGCTGGCGGATCTCGGTCTTTCGAACGAAGCCGGCACGGTCGCCGCCGAGGATCTCGACGCGACGATCACGGTGACGGCTGAGACCGGGGCCACGGACGAGCCCATCGACTATCGGCTGGCCATCGCTGCCGTGGACGGAGAGGCCTACCTGGAGCCGGCTTACCTGAATGTGTCTGCTTCACCGCTGGAGCTGGAGGCCGCCGGCCGTATCGATGCCGGCGGCGGTCGGATAGAGATCGCGGCGGCGCGTCTCGAGCACCGCGGCGTCCTGCAGGCGGACGGGTCGGCGGTACTGATCCGGGGCGACGACACCCTCGCGCTGGAGGAGGCGGAATTCGCCGTCACGGAAGCCGTTTTCCCCGGCGTCTATGCGAATTACCTGCAGGGCTTCCTGACCGGCACGGCACTGGCGAAACTGGAGACCGCGGGACGGGTCAACGGCACGGTCAGACTCGCGCGCGGTCGCCTGGAGCGGGTGGACCTCGCCATCCAGCACCTCGACGCGGACGACGGCGAGGAGCGTCTCGCCTTCTATGGCGTCACGGGCCGCATCGACTGGTCCCGGGAAGCCGCCGCCACGCCCCGCACTTCCCGTCTCGCGTGGAACGGCGGCTTCCTGTACGCGATCGGCTTCGGGGCCGGCGAGGCCCGTTTTCGCTCGACGCCGGGCCACGTTTCCCTGGACGGCGGTCTGCGCGTGCCCGTACTGGACGGGGCGCTGGTCGTCGACACCCTCGAAGCCGCGGGCATCGGTACGGGGGAACCCAATGTGGCATTCGATGCGCGCCTGGAGCCGGTGAGCCTGGGCCGCGTGACCACCGCGATCGGCTGGCCGGCGCTGCCCGGCAAGCTCTCCGGCGAACTCCCACTGCTGAGCGTCAGCGAGGGCGAACTGACGCTGGGCGGCGGCCTCACGGCACGCGTCTTCGACGGCATCGTTCGAATCAGCGACCTGCGCATCGAGCAGCCGTTCGGCACCAATCCGAAGACCGCGGCCGACGTGACGATGGACAACCTGGATCTGGGCCTCGTGACGGACGTATTCACGTTCGGACGCATCGAAGGCCGGCTGGACGGTTCGATAAGCGGACTCAGAATGCTCCGCGGCCGGCCCGTCGCCTTCGATGCGGACTTCTACACGCCGCCGGACGACGACAGCCGACATCGCATCAGCCGTCGCGCCCTCAGCAATATCTCCGAGATCGCCGGTGGCGGCACGGCACTGCTCTCCAGCGGGTTCCTGAGCCTGTTCAAGGAGTTCCGCTACGATACGCTCGGTATCAGCTGTACCCTCGAAGGCGACGTGTGCCAGATGAGCGGCGTGCGTCCGGCCGAGAACGGCTACTATCTCGTCAAGGGTACCGGCCTGCCGCGCATCGATGTCATCGGCCACGCCCGCGAGGTAAACTGGCCGCGGCTCCTCGCCCAGATCAGCGAGGCGATTCGATCCCGGGAAGTCTCCACGACACCGCAGAACGAGGAAGAGTGATGATCAGAGTCGTTGCCTGGATATCGGTGACCGCGGCATTGCTCGCGGCGTGCGTCACGATCAACGTCTATTTCCCCGCCGCGGAGGCGGAACGCGCGGCCGACCGGATCATCGACGAGGTACGCGGCGATACGGATGCGGCGACCGACGCGGTCGATCCGACGGGCCATCGGCGCGAAGGGCCGACGGCACGTTTCGCGATGGCCGTCGTGGATTTCGTATTCCCGCCCGCCCTGGCGCAGGCGAAGGCCGACTTCGATGCGTCGTCGCCGGCGAAACGCTCGCTGGAGCAGTCGCTGCGGCAGCGCTTCCCCCAGTTGAAGCCCTATTTCGACTCGGGCGCGGTCGGTCTTACGGCCCAGGGCACGATCGAGATCCGCGACCGCAATCTGGTCCCGCTGAACGAACGCAATCGGGTACGCCAGCTCGTCTCCGAGCAGAATGCGGACTGGGAGGCGCTGTATCGGGAGATCGCACGGATCAATGGCCAGCCGGACTGGGTCGACGATATCCGCCAGGTATTCGCCGAGCGCTGGATCGCGAAGGCCGACCGGGGCTGGTACTACCGCGACAATGGCGGCCAGTGGCGGCAGAAGTAGGACCGCGGCCGACCCGCCCGGACTAACCGACCGCGCGGGACAACTCCCAGGCGATGCGCGCCGCCGTGCGCGCAGTCCTGCCGTCCGGGTCGTGGACCGGATTCAGCTCGGCGATATCGGCGACCCGCCAGGCTCCGGCCGCACTGACCGCACGCAGGTGGCGCAGGCAGCGCACCACGAACTCCGGTGCGATACCCAGTGCCGCAGGGGCACTCACTCCCGGGGCAACCGCGGCCGGCAATGCATCCAGGCAGACCGTCACGTAGAGCGCATCCGTCTCCGAGACCAGGGCCTCGAGCATCGGTGCCGCGGCCTCCGGCGTGCACTCCAGGTCGGTCAGATAGCGCGCGCCGGCCACGTCCGCGTAGTCGAACAACGCCCGGGTGTTCGCGGCCTCGCTGACACCGAGGCACAGGTAATGAAAGCCGATGCCCCGCCGCCCGCAGTCGTCCGCGATCTGGCGGAACGGTGTTCCCGACGTTCCTCCCTCCCGTGGATCACGCAGATCGAAGTGAGCATCGAAGTTCACGATGCCGATGCGGCCGCCGCCGCTCCCCTCCAGGTGGCTCGCGAGACCCTGGTAGGTCGCCCAGCCGATCTCGTGCCCGCCGCCGAGACCGAGCACGGCGTGACCTTCGCCCAGCAGCGCCGCGGTCCGGTCGGCGTAGGCAGCCTGGCCCGCTGCCAGGTCTTCAGCGACAACGATGGTGCCTGCGTCGTAGATCGGCACCCCGTGCCGGGCGGGGAGACCGGCCATGGCACGACGCATCGCGTCCGGGCCGCCGGCCGCACCGACTCGGCCCCGGTTCAGGCGCACCCCGAGGTCCGAGGCGAAGCCGAGGAGGCAGACGCCGGGGCGGGCGGCTTCAGGCTCGCGTATGACCTGGTGCCAGCGCAGCGCGCCTTCACCGGGATCGCTGCGACCCTGCCACAGCGTGAAATCAGCGGGTGTCCACACGACGGCCAGCTTGCCATACCGCGGACGGGCGCACGAGATTGATGCCCCAGGCGAGTTCCGCCGGTGATTCGACGTGCCACAGGCACAGGTCGGCGTCTGCGCCTTCCGCAATATGCCCCTTCTTATCGAGACCGAGTGCCGCCGCCCCGTGGCGGGTCGCGCCGAGCAGCGCCTCGGACGGCGTCAGGCCGAATGCCGTGCAGGCCAGATTCATCGCGGTGAGCAGTGAGCCCAGTGGTGAAGTGCCCGGGTTCAGATCCGTTGCAACGGCCAGTGGCACACCCGCGTCGCGCAGGGCGTCGACCGGTGGTTGCCGCGTCTCACCCAGAAAATGGAAGGCACCGGGCAAGAGTACCGCCACGGTGCCGGCGCGGGCGATCTCGGCGACGTCGCCGGGGGCGAGGTACTCGAGGTGGTCGACCGACAGCGCGTCATAGCGACTGGCCAGGACCGCCCCGCCGAGATCCGACAGTTGCTCGGCATGCGCTTTCACCGCCAGGCCGTGCTCTCGCGCAGCCGTGAATACCCGCTCGCACTGCGCCGGCGAGAAACCGATACCCTCGCAGAAGACGTCGACCGCATCTGCGAGACCCTCCGCGGCGGCCACCGGGATCATCTCGCTGCACACCAGATCGATGTAGGCGTCCGGCCGACCGGCGAACTCCTCCGGCAGCGCGTGCGCACCGAGTAGCGTCGTGCGGACCGTCACGGGACAGGACTCCCCGAGTCGACGGGCCACGCGCAACAATTTCATCTCGGTATCGGTGTCCAGACCGTAACCGGACTTTATCTCCACCGTCGTCACTCCCTCTTCCATGAGACGTGTGAGGCGGCGGAGGGCCCCGGCGTGGAGTTCGTCCTCGCCGGCCGCTCGGGTGGCCCGGACCGTGGCGCGGATGCCGCCGCCTGAGCGGGCGATCGATTCGTAGCTTTCCCCTCCGAGGCGCCGCTCGAATTCATCGACGCGGCTGCCGCCCCACACCAGATGCGTATGGCAGTCGACGAGGCCCGGCGTCAGCCAACCGTCGGCGCCGTCGACCACCGTGTCCGCCGCGAACTCGCCGGCATCCGCTGCGGCGGCCACGCGGACCACCCGTCCTCCCGCGACGGCGACGAGTGCCCGGGGCAGGATGCCGAGTGCATCGTCCCCCGCAGCGCAGGACACCACGTTCACGTTGTGAATCAGCGTGTCGCAGACGATTGCCATACGGGCCTCCCCGAGGGTATGATCCGCGGATTCTAGTTGTATATACAACTATCGGCAACCCGCTCCCGAGCAGCACCATCGGAGTACTCCGTGCGCAAACCCCGCTACCAGATCATCCGCGACCACCTGCTCGACGAGATCGAGGGCGGGCGGCTGCGCGCAGGCGACCGGGTGCCTTCGGAGAACGAACTGGTCAGCCGGTTCGGTGTGAGCCGAATGACGGCACGCCGGGCGCTGCAGGACCTGGCCGACGCCGGATTCCTGCTGCGCACCCGCGGCCTCGGCAGCTTCGTCGCGGATTCCCGGCCGATGAGTTCGATGCTCGAGGTCCGGAATATCGCGGACGAGATCGCCGAGCGGGGCCACCGCCACTCGACCCGCGTGCTGACTCTCGAATCCGTCGCGGCCGACGGGGAACTGAGCCGGCATTTCGACGTGGAGCCCGGCACCGTCATCTATCACTCGGTACTCGTGCACCGCGAGAACGACGTGCCGATCCAGCACGAGGATCGCTACGTCGATCCCCGGATCGCGCCCGACTATCTCGCCCAGGATTTCCGTGAGATCACGCCGAACGTGTACCTGTCGGAAGTGGCCCCGCTGGCCGAGGCCGATCACGTCGTGGAGGCGACGACGGCACCGCCCGCGGTCGCCCGCGCGCTGGACATCCCCGAAGACGCGCCGTGCCTGCGTGTCACGCGCCGCACTTTCAGCCGGCGAGCGCTCGTCACCGTCGCTCGCCTCACCTACCCCGGCAATCGCTATCGCCTGGGGACCCATCTCGATTTCCGCCCGCCGGATCGGCGGGTCACGAACAACCGGAGGCAGGAGACGTGAACCGATACGATCCCGAGCGCACGATCACGGCGCCCAGAGGCAGCGAACTCTCGGCGAAGAGCTGGCTCACCGAAGCGCCGCTGAGGATGCTCATGAACAACCTCGATCCCGACGTGGCCGAGCATCCCGAAGGGCTGGTCGTCTACGGCGGTATCGGTCGGGCAGCCCGCGACTGGGAATCCTACGACCGCATCACGGAGGTCCTGCGCCGGCTGGAGGACGACGAAACCCTGCTCGTGCAGAGCGGCAAGCCGGTGGGGGTGTTCCGCACCCACCGGGACGCGCCCCGGGTACTGATCGCGAACTCCAATCTGGTGCCTCGCTGGGCCACCTGGGAGCACTTCAACGAACTCGATCGCAAGGGCCTCATGATGTACGGCCAGATGACCGCCGGTTCATGGATCTACATCGGTTCTCAGGGCATCGTCCAGGGCACCTACGAGACCTTCGGTGCCGTCGCCCGCCAGCACTTCGGCGGCGATGCCGGCGGCCGCTGGATCCTCACGGCCGGGCTGGGGGGCATGGGCGGCGCCCAGCCCCTCGCGGCTACGATGGCGGGATTCTCCATGCTGGCCGTCGAGGTGGACGAGAGCCGCATCGACTTCCGGCTGCGCACCGGTTACCTGGACCGCAAGGCCCGCACGCTGGACGAAGCGCTGCGCATCATCGAACGCGCGACCGACGAGGGCCGTGCGCTCTCCGTCGGACTGCTCGGCAATGCGGCGGAAGTCGTCCCCGAGCTGGCGCAACGCGGCGTCGTGCCGGACGTCCTCACCGATCAGACCAGCGCCCACGATCCCCTGAACGGTTACGTACCCCGGGGATGGTCGCTCGAGGAGGCGAAGACCGCGCGCGAGAATGACCCGGACCGGGTCGTGCGCGCCGCGATGGAGTCAATGGCGGTCCACGTCCGCGGCATGCTGGAGCTGCAGAAACAAGGGGCGGTCACCTTCGACTACGGCAACAACCTGCGGCAGATGGCCCTGGACGAGGGCGTGCAGGATGCCTTCGACTTCCCCGGCTTCGTTCCGGCCTACATACGGCCATTGTTCTGCGAGGGCATCGGTCCTTTCCGCTGGGCCGCGCTGTCCGGCGATCCGGAGGACATCTACCGCACCGATGTGAAAGTGAAGGAGTTGATCCCGGACGATCCGCACCTGCACAACTGGCTCGATATGGCCAGGGAGCGCATCAGCTTCCAGGGCCTGCCGGCCCGCATCTGCTGGGTGGGACTGAAGGATCGGGCACGCCTCGGTTTCGCTTTCAACGAGATGGTGGCCAGCGGCGAACTGAAGGCGCCGGTGGTCATCGGTCGGGATCATCTCGATTCGGGATCCGTCGCCTCACCGAACCGGGAGACCGAAGGGATGCTCGACGGCAGTGATGCCGTCTCGGACTGGGCTTTCCTGAATGCGCTGCTGAACACGTCGAGCGGCGCGACGTGGGTGAGTATCCATCACGGCGGCGGTGTGGGCATGGGCTACAGCCAGCACGCGGGTCTGGTCATCGTCTGTGACGGCAGCGAAGCGGCGGGCCGGCGCATCGGGCGCGTGCTCTGGAACGATCCGGCGACGGGCGTCATGCGCCACGCGGACGCCGGCTACGAGCGCGCCGTCGAATGCGCACGGGAGAATGGACTCGACCTGCCCATGATCGATCGGGAGCCGACGTGAATACGCTCCTGATCACCGCCGAGGACCTCACCCTGGACCAGCTGCGGCAGGTCAGTGAGCGACCGATCCGGATCGAACTGGACGATGCCTGCAAGGAAGCCATGGCGCGCTCCGCAGACGCCGTGGCACGGGTCCTCGGCGAGGGTCGTACCGTCTATGGCGTCAACACGGGCTTCGGCCGCCTGGCCAACACCCGCATCCCGCCGGATGCCCTGGAGACGCTGCAACGGAGCATCGTGCTCTCCCACGCCGCCGGGATCGGCGACTACATGGCGCCGCATACCGTCCGGCTCCTGATGGTGCTGAAGATCAAGTCGCTCTCCCGCGGCTATTCCGGCGTCCGTCCCGAACTCGTCGATCGGCTCGCCGCACTCGTGAGCCACGACGTCTGCCCGGCGATCCCGCGCAAGGGATCGGTGGGCGCCTCCGGAGACCTCGCACCGCTCGCCCACATGAGTACGGTCCTGCTGGGCGAGGGCGAGGCCTTCGTCGACGGCGAACTGAAGCCCGCGGACCAGGCGCTGCGGCATGCCGGCATCGATCCCGTCGCCCTCGCACCGAAGGAAGGCCTCGCGCTGCTGAATGGCACCCAGGCCTCGACCGCCTACGCGCTGGAGGGCCTGTTCAAGGCGGAGAATGCGCTCGCCTCGGCCCTGATGACCGGCTCCATGTCGGTGGATGCGGCGCTCGGGTCCCGGGTTCCATTCGACGAACGCATCCACGCGATCCGCGGCCAGGCGGCTCAGATCGACATGGCAGCGCGCTACCGGGAAATTCTGGGAGAGACCTCGGAGATCGCTCGCTCCCACGAGGACTGCGAGAAGGTGCAGGATCCCTACTCGTTGCGCTGCCAGCCCCAGGTGATGGGCGCCTGCCTGCAGCAGATCGAACACGCCGCCCGCATCCTGCTGGCGGAGGCCAACGGTGTGTCGGACAACCCGCTGGTATTCGCCGACGACGAGATCCTGTCCGGCGGGAATTTCCATGCGGAACCCGTCGCGATGGCCGCGGACATGCTGGCCATCGCGCTGGCGGAGATCGGTGCGCTCGCCGAACGGCGCATGGCGCTGTTGATCGACTCGAGCCTGAGCGGCCTGCCGCCCTTCATCGTCGAGAACGAAGGCGTTAATTCGGGCTTCATGGTGGCCCAGGTCACCGCCGCCGCCCTCGCCAGCGAGAACAAGACACTCGCCCATCCCGCATCGGTCGATTCACTCCCGACCTCCGCCAACCAGGAAGATCACGTGTCCATGGCGACATTCGCGGCGAGGCGACTCGCCGACATCTGCGAGAACGTCGAGAACATCCTCGCCATCGAGTGGCTGGCCGCGACCCAGGGCCTGGATTTCCGCTCACCCCTGAAATCCAGCCCGAAGATCGAGGAGGCGAGAACACTCCTGCGCGGCGTCGTGCCGTTCTACGACCACGACCGCTACTTCGCCCCGTACATCAACAAGGCCGCCCGGCTCATCGGTGAAGGGCGGCTCGCCGCCCTGGCAGGCCGCTTCGTCTGACACTCCGCCTGCGACACCGGATACGCATTGCTCCTCGCAGGCCGCCGCCGGCGCGCGCGGCGCCGTCTTCGAGAGCCTGTCGGTGGCTGCCGAATCGCTCTATAGTGACGCGGACATACGACGTCCCGTGGGGAGAGAATGATCTACGTCTATGCCGTCCTCCTGTGCATCCTGAACATCGTCTTCTGGGTGGCAATCGTGTTCGGCCTGCCGGGGACATGGCTCATGATCCTCGCGGCGGCGGTTACCGACTGGTGGCTGGCCGACACACCGATGTTCGGCACACCCGTACTACTCGCCGCCGTCGGGCTCGCAACACTGGGCGAGATCCTGGAATTCTTCCTGAGCGCGGCCGGAGCGCGGGGGGCGGGCGGCTCGCGACGTGGCGCCGCTCTCGCGATCGTCGGCGCCATCGTCGGAGCCATCATGGGCACACCCATTCCCGTGCCACTCCTCGGGACGCTGGTCGGCGCCTGTGTCGGCGCGTTCGTCGGTTCGCTCATCGGCGACATCTGGGCGGGCCGACCGATATTCCACGGTCTGGAGGCCGGGAAAGGAGCCGCCGTGGGACGATTCTGGGGGACCATCTCGAAACTGATCGTCGGCGGTGTGATCGTGGTGGTGCTGGGCGTCGCAGCGTTCGCCTGATTGTCCTCAGTCCGTTACCAGGCCGAGACGCTCGTGCCACGCCGCGATGGACTCGTCCGGATACCCGTCGAAGACCTTGTCCCGTTCACCGGCGTGAACCGGCACCCAGTTGGCTTTCGAGCCCACCAGCAGGTGGGTGCGCTCGGGCGGTAGCGGCAGTTCCGTATCGATGGCGGATGCGAACGGGTGCACCAGCGCCGGCCAGCGCGGATCCCATACCCATAGCGCACTGCCACAATGCGTGCAGAACCGTCTTTCACCCCGGCTCTGTCGGCGACCACCACCTTCCTCGTCCGGCACCAAGGCATGGAACACCGTGATGTGTTCCTCGCCATCGACCTCCAGTGAAGCCGAGTCGCCGCTCAGGTTGATGGCGTAGCCGCCGCCGCCCGCCGTCTTGCGGCAGATGGAGCAGTAACAGAGGTTGAACGGATAGGGATGCTTCGACTGCAGGCGGAAACGGACGGCGCCGCAATGGCAGGATCCTTCGAGTTGCATCGGGTCTCCCTGTACTTTCAGCCGATGAGTCCGGCCATGTCTTCTCCTCCTGACCGGAATCGGCCGGCACCCGAATCAGTGTTCCATGACCGCGATCCGGTCCCTCAGCAGATCGATCAGGAGACCCTGATAGTAATCGGCGCCTCTCGCTTCCGCCGCATCGAGCATCGCTCCCAGTTCCGCGACATTCGTCGTCAGGCCTTCGCAGCCCGAGAACGTGTCTTTGACCGCGTAGTAAGGGAATCCGATCAGTCCCGCATAACGCCCCGCCTCCGCCGAACGGCGAATGAGCGCGCCTCCGTAGCAGGGATTCGCCGGCATGCCACCCCAGCCCGTCACGAGGATATAACCCATCACGAACAGCGACTGGGGATAGCCGGCCCGCACCGCGCGCTCCCGGAAGGGCGCGGCCTCCTCGTGCAGACCGGAATAGCCGTAGGCACGCGCCAGCTGATAGTTCAGCCGCGGATTCCCGGCATCATCGGCGACGGCCTTCTCGCAGGCCGCGACGGCCGCCGGCAGGTCCATCGCCGCGCGGCTCACGCCTTCGCTCACGGCGTCGGGATCGGAAGGATGAGCGGCCAGCCGGTCGCACTCGGTCACCTCTGCCCGGTAATCCTCCCGCGCGTAGGTCCGGATCTCGTCCAGGGGAACGTAGAATGCCTCGTCCGCGGAAGCGGCAGCCGCCGCGAACAGGAACAGGACGATCGGCGCGGAACGGATACACCCGCACACCGGCCCGGGCCGCCGGAATGCGGTAGGCAAGCCGCTCCCTCCGGTCGACTTCAGGCCAGCGCCTGATCGATGTCGGCCAGGGTCTTCTTCTCCGCGTCCGATACCTTCTCGCCACCGAAACCGAGGAATCCGCCTTCCTTGCCGGCCTCCGCGACTTTCTCGGCCGTCATCCGAACGAACTGCTTGTAGGCCCCGGCATGCTCGGGCGCCTTCTCCTCGACGAGTGCGCGGATCTCCGCCAGCCGGTCGACGGCGAGCGCGGTCATCTCGGCCGGTTTCTTGCCCAGGAATGTCTCCTTCAGCCGGTCCTGGGCGGCGCGACGCCCTTCCGGTTGCTGGAAGGTCGCACTGATCTGGGCGGCCAGGGAATCCGCGTCGGCGCTCGACTTGGCCTCCATCAACGATCGTGCGACGCCGGCGCTCTCCTTCAGCGTGCTCCAGAGACCGCCCGGATCGGCAGCCGTAATCGCGATGCCGGCCAGCATCGGCGACTGCACGATGCGCTCCCACTCCTGTTCCGTGAACTTGTCCTTGATGCTCATCGGGTCTTCTCCTCCGTTTTTGTTCTGGTCCCGCAAGGATAACCGAAACGCGGGCGAGGCTTCATGGTGCCGGAAGAGGGATTCGAACCCCCGACCTACTGATTACAAATCAGTTGCTCTGCCAGCTGAGCTATTCCGGCGTTCCCGAATCGGCTCCGCGATTGTAGGCAAGGCGCGGCGGCGGGGCCAGCCTCGGATACCCGGGCGAGGCCACTTCTCCGTGGCGACGCGGCTTATACGGAGCCCGACCCACGCAATCCCCTATTGATCGGCGGGCCCGCTCGGCTATTCTCGGTCCGGATTCCGGCCGGGCCGCCATCGCGAGGAACCTGACGTGGCGAAGACGTTGCTGCTGTATTTCAGCCTTTACGGACACACCCGCCGCATCGCGGAACGCATCCGCGAACGGATGGCGGAACTCGGCGAGGACGTGGATGCACTGTCCCTCATCGAGAACCCGGACGTCGACCCCGCGCGATACGACCGCATCATCCTCGGTGCCTGCATCCGCAACGGGAAGCACAAACCGCTGGTCTGGGATTTCATCCGGCGGCACGAACCGTTGCTGGAGGATCGGCCCAGCGCCTTCTTCTCCGTGAACCTGGTCGCCCGCAAACCGGAAAAGAACACGCCGGAGACCAATCCGTACGTGCAGGCCTTCCTGCAGAAGAGCCCGTGGCAGCCGGACCTCGTTGGCGTTTTCGCCGGCGACCTGGACTATCAGCGCTACGGGGCCATGGACCGCAACATCATCCGCTTCATCATGTGGATCACGAAAGGCCCGACCGATCCGCAGACGCAGGTCCAGTACACGGACTGGGACGAGGTGGACCGGTTCGCCGCGCGGGCCGCCACGCTGGGCGTCCGCAAAGCCGCCTGACGCGCCACCGAAGACGACGGGCTCCGGGACCGCGTGGTGCGCAGGGTATTGGACCGGCTCGCGGACAGGCAGCATCTGCTGGTGCTGCTGATCTCGCTCTGGCTGATACTGACCAGCCCCTGGATCATGCTCCGGCGCGGCATCCCGTCTTCCGCCGGCTTCCTGGACTACGCTCACATCGCCCTCGGGCTCGCCATGGTGCCACTGGCCCTGGCCTATGCCCTGACCAATACGCTGGGCGGCCGCTGGCGGGACTATTTCCCCTGGCTGGCCGGCAATCTCGCCGAGGTGAAGCGTGATCTCACCGGCCTCTTGAAGGCCAGGCTGCCACAACCGGGGGGCGCCGGCCTCTTCTCACTGATCGAAGGGATCGTGCTGATTCTGCTGCTCGCGACGGCTGTCAGCGGTCTCGGGTGGTTCCTGCTGGAAGGCTCGCGGCCGGCAATGGTCTGGCGCGAGTGGCACATCGTGGCCGCCGACGCACTGGTCGTGGCGCTGATCGTGCACGCCATCGCCGCCTCGCTGCACCTCGTCGAGTTCCTTCTCGACTAGCGGCGGGAGATCGCTAGGTCGCGTCCCGCGGGCACTCGGCCGCAGCATCGTCGAAGGAGATGCCCGTGCGGCCGGCCGCCTCGTCCAGGCCCGACCGGTCGTCGGCAGCGGGCACGGTCACATCCACCCAGTGCAAGGTCGCCTCACGCGTGTGACGGACGATCTCGACGTCCAGGCCCAGGGCATCCCCGCGGCGTTCGAGGCGACGCGCCCGGTCGAGATTGCTGAAGAGCCCCAGCGAGATGGTCCAGTCTCCGTCGTCCTCCGGCACCAGGTAAGCCTCCTCGACTCCGTTGGCTTGCAGGATACCGAGCAGACGTCGGGATTCTTCCCGACTCGATATGTCACGGATCTGGACCCAATGACCGAGGAACAGCTCGCCGACACCACGCCGCAGCGCAGCCGCATAGCCGAGGTCTTCCACACGCCTCCGCGCCGCCTCGGCCGCCGTGCGCTCCTCGTACGGCCCTATACTGGCGCATCGGGTGGGCGGTGCCGCTTCCGTGGCGGTGTCCACGGCCGCCCGACCGCCTTCCGCGGTCATCTCGGAACGGAGCGACTCCGGCCCCGACGTCGCGGGAGACGCCAGGCCCTCGCGACCCGCGTCCGTGACGGTATCCTCTGCCACCGGGTCGGCCAGTTCCAGTCCCGATCCCGTCTCACCAGGGGGGAAATGGACGGCGCCGTCGGCGGGTGGCTGCGCGACCCAGCGATTCCAGGCGAAGAAGATCGCGTTCGCCAGCAGCAACAGCAGCACCAGATTCCTCATCGTGTCGCCAGTGCCGCAAGGCCCTCCAGCACCAGGTCGGGACGATTCTCCACGGTGTAGTGCCACTGACGTTGTATGCGTCGGGCATCACCACCGGTGATGAGGATGCGCGGGGTCTGGTCGATACCTTCGAGTACCCGGCATGCTCTCTCCATGGCGCCGCAGACCGCCGCGAGCGCGCCGTTGCGCACCGCCTGATCCGTAGACCGGCCGAAGAGATTCGCCGGCTCCGGATCGTCTGCGCCGCTGCCATCGGCACCGATGCCGCTGGTGCTCTGATTCAATGCGCGGCCCATCAAAGTCAGACCCGGGAGTATCAGGCCGCCGAAGTGCCGACCCGACGAATCGATCGCATCGAGCGTGGTCGCCGTCCCCGTATCCACGACCAACAGCGCCTCTTTCGGATAACGGGTCCAGGCGCCCACACAGGCCACCCACCGGTCGACGCCCAGACTGGCCGGCTCATCGTAGCCATTCGTGAGTCCGCAGGCGGCCGCCGTGCTCGCGACGAACTCCACGTCGATGCCCACACGCTCGTCGATGGCCCGCGCGAGATCGGCGGCGATCCGTCGACCGGCGACGTTGGATGCCACGGCGCGTTCGGGCTTCGACGGCAACGTATCCAGCAGGGCCGAATAGTCGTCGGCATCACATTCCTGGTGCGACCGGTATCCCGCCCCGGCGACTTCACCGGATTCGGTCAACACCCCCCATTTGATGCGACTGTTGCCGATATCGAACAATATCGTGGTCATGCGTCTGTACCTTTCGGCGCATCCGGACGGCAGCGGAGGATATCACCGGCGACGATATGGCGACGCCCGGCGTCCGTATCGACGCACAGCGTGCCGTCGCCGGCAATGCCGGCCGCGACACCTGCGGTCTCTCCCTCGCCGTCCCCCACGGTGACCTGCTGGCCGCGCAGCCAGTCACGCTCCCGCCAGCGCGACACGAATCCTGCGAGGCCGTCCGACTCGAAGGAGTCGAATGCTGCCTGCAGGGATTCGATGAGTGATGCGGCCAGCGCGTCGCGCAGGGGCGGCGGCGCAAGCGCTTCGGCGATCGAAGCCGGTCCGCGTCCCCAGCCCGGATGCCCCCCGGGAATCTCGAAGCCGTCCGGCAGGGTGACATTCAACCCGACACCGACCACCACGTGTACGCCCGAGACGCCATGAGAGACGATCTCGCTGAGTATGCCGCCGAGTTTCCCGTCTCTCAGCACGAGGTCGTTGGGCCACTTGAGCAGGACCCGATCGACGCCGAGGCGCTCGAGGCCCTCGGCCACCGCCACACCGCTGGCTAGCGTGAGCGCCGGTATCCGTTCCGGAACGACAGGCAGGAACCGGCCGACGGACAGACACAGTCCATGGCCCGGCGGTATTTCCCAGCGACGGCCACGCCGACCACGGCCTCGCGACTGGTAGTCCGCGACGGCGACCGCGATTCGGCCGACAGCCGGCGGCGTCTGCGACGCCAACCAGTCATTCGTCGAATCGATCGTCGCAAACACGTCCAGACACTCCAGCCAGTCGTCGTGACCATGGCTCAGTGCGGTGCGGATACCGTCTTCGCTCAGTACGTCCGGTGGTGCCACAGTCGTATCAGTGTTTCGTGTGAGAGCGGGGCCGGAATATCATGAGGCGCTCGTTTCGGTTCTCGTTCCCGGCGCGCATCCGGGCGACATTCGACCGGTGGGTCCACAGCATGAAGAAGGCGGCCGCGACGGAAAAGACGAGCAATGGTCGCCCGGCCTCTCCGGCAGCGGTGGCAACGATCAACGCCGTGCTCCATGCGGTGACGATGGTCGCGAGGCCCACGAAGCCCGTCAGGACGATCACGCCGAGCCAGACGAGTACCATCGGCAGGATGACCATCGGGGCGAGCACCGCATAGGCGCCGACCAGCGTAGCCGCCCCCTTGCCGCCCCGGAAGTGATGCCAGACAGGGAATACGTGCCCGACGACGGCGGCACCGGCACAACAGAGCTGCAACCAGGCCCGATCGAGCGCAGGATCCGTGCCCACGCCCGGCAGGTCCAGTCCGGGTACGAACCCGGCTGCCAGCGCGCCCTTCCCGACGTCGACCACCACGACGCCCAGCGCAAAGATCTTGCCCTGGGTACGCAATGCATTGGTACCGCCGATGTTGCCGCTGCCCACCTTGGACAGATCGACGCCTCCGCGCAGCCGTCCCATGAGCACGCCGCCCATGACGGAGCCCAGGAAATAGGCGATGAGTACCTTCAGTCCGAGTTCCAGCATGTGGATCAATGCCGCGGGGATCGCGGGATCGGCCGGCATTGTATCACCGCTCGGCGGCAGGTCATGGCGATTCCCGTGGCGGGCGGGACCCCATGAATATGGCAGCCAGTGCGATCGCCGCACCGGCCATCTCCGTCGGGCTGACCACGCGGTCGAAAAGCAGTATTTCCCAGACGTAACTGAGCAGTGGCTGCAGCAACAACGAGATTCCGACGATCGCCGTCGACACCTGAGACAGACTGCCGGCGATGAGCAGCCAGCCGAGGACATGGGACAGCACGCCGTAGCAGATCAGCCAGAAGGCGTCCCTGCCTGTCGGCACCACGAACGACCCGCCTTCCGCCATCACCAGCAGAGCGAGCACACCGGCACATACGAGCGACATCACGGCGATCTCTGCGCGCGGCAGTACGTGGCCGCTCTCCGCCTGCGCCCGGCGGAGCGACAGGAGATAGCCGGTGTAACTGGCAGCGGTCGCGAGACCGAACAGTACGCCGATCCGGTATTCCGGGCTCAGCACGCTCCAGTCCACCCCGACGACCAGTGCGAGGCCGGCGATCGCCACCGGAATGGCGACGAGCTGCCAGACGCTGGCCCTTTGTCCGAGGAACACGATACCGACGGCAGTCATGGCAAAGACCTGGAAATTCGCGAGCAAGGTGGAGAGTCCGGGCCCCACGTAGAGCACGCTCCGGTGCCAGAACCACAGATCGAGGGCGAAGAAGACCGCCGCCGCGACCAGGGCGACGAGCGCGATCCGGCTGAAACGGAAACTGCGGCGCGTGACGACGATGAACGCGGACAGCGCGATGCCGCCGATCAGCATCCGATAGAACGCGCTCGCCGTCGGCGCGACGTCCACCAGCTTGACCCACACCGGTGAGAAACTGATGAGTGTGGCACCCAGGAATATCCGGGCACGGGGCGGTATCAGTTGCACGGGGCGCGTTCCCGGAGATGTCCGACTCGCATCATCCCCTCCCTGGCCTGCCGGGAGAAACCCGCATTCTACGGAGCCGCGGTCGGGGCGGCCATCGGATGACAGCCTTGTAATTAGATATTTCTCTAAATATCATAGCGTCGGTGAAACAACAGTCCGTATTCAAGGCCCTGGCGGATCCGACACGTCGTTCGATACTGCGGCAGCTGCGCCGGGGATCGCGCACGGCAGGGGAACTGGCGGAGGCGTTCCCTATCACGAGGGCTTCGCTCTCGCACCACTTCGGCATCCTGAAAGCCGCCGACCTGGTGCGCACCGAGCGCCGCGGGCAACACATCGTCTACTCGCTGAATGCGTCGGTGATGGAGGAAGTCGCGGCACTCGTCATGGATCTTTTCGGCAGCGACGGCGACCGCACGGACGAGGAAACGGGGCACAACAGATGAATCGACGGCTGGCAGACGGTCTGAGCATCCTGCTCGTTCTCGGGGCATTCGGATTCGCCGCCTGGATGTACCCGACATTGCCCGAGCAGATCCCGACACACTGGAACGCCGCGGGCGAGGTAGACGACTACACGTCGAAGCCCTGGGGTGTCTACGTCCTGCCATTGATCGCGGCCGGTGTGTTCGTGCTGATGAAGCTCATACCGGTGATCTCGCCGAAGGGATTCCGGACCGACGAATTCCTCGGGGTCCTGTCACTTTTCCAGGTCGTGCTGGTCGCATTCATGGCGGCACTGACCGTCGTCACGCTGCTCTATGCGAATGGCGCCGATATCCCGATACCCCGTTTCATCGGCCTGTCGGTGGGCGTGCTGTTCCTGATCCTGGGCAATTATCTCGGCAAGGTGCGCAAGAACTTCTTTATCGGAATCCGTACCCCCTGGACCCTGGCGAGCGACGAAGTGTGGGCGCGCACCCACAGGCTGGGGGGCTGGCTGTTCACGTTCGCCGGTCTCGCCATGATCGTATTCGCGTTCTTCGATACCGGCTTCCCGCTCACGCTGATCGTGGTCCTGGTCGCGGCCTTCGTCCCGGTGATCTACTCGTTCGTGCTGTACCGGCGGCTGGAAGGATTCGGACCGGAAAGCGACGGGGACGATCCTGAGGAGGACAGGCGCTAGCGGCCCAGCCACGCGCGTCGACGCGTGAGCGCGTCGTCGTCGGCATCTCGGTCGAGTGCGAGATAGCAGGTATCGGCCGGCACTTTCGCTAGCGTGACGGTGAAAGACAACAATTCGTCCTGGCGGAACACCGCCAGCTCGGCCGTATCGCCCGGTGCATAGGTCTTCAGGAGTACCGGCAGCGACCCGGCAGTGAGGCGCAGGCCGTCCAGGGCGACCAGTTCGTCCCCCGCGGCCACGCCGGCGCGGGCCAGAGGACTGTCGGCCAGGACGACGGCCAGCTTCGCCCGGTCGCCATCCGCGGTCAGCCGACCGCCGAGCCACGGTGGCCTGCGCTGCCCGTCCGTCGCCGGCTTGCCCCCCTGGTCTCCCGCGCCGCCGGAGGGGCGCAGATGGAAATCGACGCCAACGGCCGCCAGCAGCTCCTCGAGCGGCGGGTCTTCCGTGCCGCGCACGTAGCGGTCGAAGAAAGCGGCGAGATCCATCCCGCTCAATTCTTCGGCGACGGACTCCAGGCCACGCTCCGGCATGCCCACCCCCGTCTCGCCGTAACGCCGCCAGCACTCGCGCATGACCACGTCCAGATTGCAGCCCCCCGTGCCTGTCCGCAGCGTCAGATCCAGTGCCAGCGCGACCAGGGAACCTTTCGTGTAGTAGCTGACGATGCTGTTGGGCCCGTTCTCGTCCTGCTTGTAGAGCTTCGTCCACGCATCGAAGCTCGATTCCTCGACGCTCTGCCGCCCCCTTCCCGGGGTACGCCATACTTTCGTGATGGTCTGGCCGAGCAGCTCGAGATAGCCGGCCGGTTCGATCAGCCCCGAGCGCACCAGTGCCAGATCGTCGTAATAGGAGGTAATGCCCTCGAATACCCACAGCAGGCCCGTGTGTGATTCGGCCGACAGATCGTAGGGCGTGAAGACGGCGGGTTTCATCCGCTTGACGTTCCACAGGTGGAAGTACTCGTGGCTCACGAGCCCGAGGAAACGGCGATATCCTTCGCTCACGCCCTCCTCGCCGGGAAGGGGAAGATCGGTGCGCCGGGAGACGAGGCTCGACGACCAGCGGTGTTCCAGGCCCCCGTAGCCGTCGCCCGTGCAATAGAGGAGGAACAGGTATCGATCGAGATCGTCCGGTGCGCCGAGCAGGCGGTGATGTTCCGCGCAGACCCGTGCGATGTCCCGGCAGAGCCGGTCCATGTCGAAACGACGCGCGCCGCGCACGGCGATCGCGTGCGGGATGCCGTCCACGCTGAATTCGCCGATGCGGAGCTCCCCGATCTCGAACGGATGATCGATCAGTTCATCGTAATCCGCGGCCTCGAATGTCCCGAAGTGCCAGTCGTCACCGCTGACCCGCCGCATCGAAGTCGCGAGCCGCCATTCGCCCCGTACCTCGCCGTTCGGCGGCAGAACCTCCAGCCGCACCGGCGACTGTTCCTTGCCCGCGATCGCCAGGAATACACAGGGACCGTTGAAATAGGCGTGAGTCGTGTCGAGATGCGCGCCGCGGACGGACAGGTCCCAGCCATAGACCAGGCTGGTCACCGTGATCGGGCCGCGGCAGGGCGCCGCCCGCCAGGTTGATTTGTCGACCTTCTCCAGCGCCACCGGCCGGCCGTCCGCACTCGCTGCGACGGACACGAAGTGGCGCGCATAGTCCCGGATCATGTAACTGCCGGGAATCCAGGCCGGCAGGGAGAACACCTGCCCCGCCGGATCGGGGTCCTCGACCCGCACCGTTACCTCGTACAGGTGCGCCCCCGGGTCCGTGGGCACGATGGTGTAGCTGACGGGCGCGGCTGCGCTCTCGCTCATGTCTCCCTCCCGCTCACGCCCTGCGCGGTTCGGACAGCTTCAGCGTGAGGCATTTCGCCGAGCCGCCGGCTTTCAGGAACTCGGAGAGATCGATCTCGTTCACCTCGAAACCCAGACGCATGAGACGTGCCTTCAGCGGGTTCGACGCCTTGTGGACGAACACCTGGTTGTCCACGTTGACCGCATTGCAGGCGAAATTCCCGGCATCCAGCGTATCCACGACGATCCGCTTGTGATCGGGGATGCGGGTCTCTATGGCGACGCGGGAGTCGTAATCGAACGCCGGGGGATGGTAGAGCAGGAAGCCGTCGGTCAGCGGACACAGACAGGTGTCGATGTGATAGAAACGCGAGTCCGTGAGGCGTATGGACACGACCTCCCGGTCGAAGAAACGATCGAGATGCTCGTGCGCCTCGATCTCCGTGCGGAACCCGTAGCCGGTCCAGAGCCAGGGGCCTCCGCGGTCGAGCAGGCAGTCCCCGGCGCCTTCGAAGCCGATGTCCTCGGGCAGGTCGTAGAGTTCGTAGCCGTGGTCGCGGAACCAGCGTTTGAAGTGCGGCTCCTCCGGCCGGCGTTCCTGCGGCATGAAATGACTCGCCATCGCCTTGTCGCCGAACACCACCCCGGCGTTCGCCGTGAAGACCATGTCGGGCAGGCCGGGCTGGGGCTGCATGACCTCGATGTCCGCGTACTGGCCGAGTGCATCCCGCAGACTCTCCCACTGCTGCCGTGCCCTCGCCGCGTCCAGTGCACCCGCATTCCCCGCCATCCAGGGATTGATCACGTAGTCCACCTTGAAGTGCTCCGGCGGGCACATCAGGATGCGGTCCCGGGTCGCCGTCACCGCTGCACCGGGTCGCCGATGTTCATGAGAGGCAGCGGCTGCGGTCCGTCGCCGTTCATGAAATAGACCTTGGACGCCGGGTCCTTGGAGATGGACTTCAGCGCGTCGAGCGCCTGCAGCTGTATGTAGGCGGGATTGCTCGCGATCGCCTCGTTGATGCGCTCGATCTCGTAGGCCTGTGCGTCGGCCAGGATACGCTGTCGTTGCGCCTGCTCCTCGGCGGCAGTGCGTTCCGCCTCGGCGCGTGCCACCTGCTGCTGCAGCGAGGTGCGCACCCGCTCGAGTTCTGCCTTCTCCCGCTCGACGGCCTGCTCCCTTTCCTTCTTCGCCTCGATGGCCTCGCGGATGAACGGTGGCAGTTCGATATCGCGGATCAGGACGTCCGTCACGATGATGCCCTTCGGCGCCAGGTATTCCCGCAGTCCGTCGGTCAGGGAAAGCTGCAGCGTGTCCTGGGTCGTCTCGAGGAAGAAGTCCTCGGCGCGACGGATGCTCTTGCCCTGTTCGCGCAGCAATGAGCGCAGTTTCGGAATGAGGTGGACGTTGACGGCCTGCACTTCGTCGCCCGTCTCCTCGAGGATCAACGGCGCCATGGCACCGTTGATGCGGTACTGCACGCTGACCTCCAGCTTGGTCTGCAGCTGGTCCTGGCTGGGCACGTTCGCCGTCTCCTTGTGGGTCTTTTCGCGGGCGTCGAACATCACCCAGTTGTAGAGCGGATTCACGGGGACGTGCAGCCCCTGGGGGAAGGGCTCGGCGATCACGTTGCCGAACAGCGTGGCCACGCCGACCCGGCCGGGCGGCACCGTCTTGAACAGGTTCAGGCCCACGAACGCGACGATCGCGCCCAACACGAGCAGCATCGGAAAACTCTTGGGTAGACTCACTCGGGCCATCTTCTTTCTACTCCTGTCGCTAACCAGTTTCAGCCTGTCCTTCGGATCCATCGGCGGCTCTTCCGGGGTTCAGCTCCGGCGCGGCAGGTGGACGGCTGCCAGCATGCAGCGGGCGCTGCCGCCGGCACTCGCTTCAATGTGATCCAGCGGGGCACTCACGATACGACCATAAGACTCGATGGTCTCGAGCTGTCGGGCATCGAGACTGCGCCGCGCCTGCTCCGACATGGCGATCAGGCGCTGTCCGCGCCGGTTCCTCAGTTCCAGCATATTACCGGCAAACGCGAGCACCTGCTCCATGCGCAGCTCGAGGACCTGTCGTCCGCCTTCAGCGAGTCGGGCGAGTACGGCGTCACGCTTGTCCCTGCCCGGGATCGCCTCGAGGCATACCGCCGCCAGCTCCTCGGCCACCCACATCATCACGTTGGTGTGATAGATCGGCCGACCGGCCGGATCCACCGCCTCGAATGTCAACACGTCGTAGTCGAGCCGTCGCGCGAAATCGGCGAGCGGATCGAGATGGGTGCGGGACGACAGGCACGCGTAAGCCGTATGTCGCTGCCGATCCAGTACCAGGCTCCCGGTTCCCTCGAGGAACTGTCCGGCGGCCTCGTAGTGCCCGAGATCGATCAACCGCGTGACGTGGAAACCGTGCCCGCTCGCCAGCGCTTCGATAAGGTCCCGACGACGCTCCGGACGACGGTTCGGCGCCTCCATCGGGTAGACAACGACCGTGCCGTCCGAATGGAAAGACACCCAGTTGTTCGGGAACACGGAATCGGGGGTGTGAGGCTCCGGCGTATCGTCGAAGGCGTAGACGGCCACGCCGGCCTCCTGCAGAGCCACACGCAGGCCCTCGAATTCCGCCAGCGCCCGCGCCTGGGAGGTCTCCGCCGGCATGACCGGCTCCTCACGCTGAAACGCGTTCGATTCCGCAGTGAGCGGATTGGTCTGGAAGCGGACGGGGCGGACCATGAGTACCGCAGCCGCCGCCTGGGATTCTGCCGCCACGCTGTCCTCCCGGGCGCCCTCCGGAGAGGGCCGGCCGGATGATATCCTGCGAATTCGAGGCAACACAGCTTGCCTGCCGGAACGGTCCAACTCAAGCTCACACCCGCATGGTGGCCGGAAGGATTCGATGAAGAAAATTCTGCTCTCGCCGGGCCCGATCCTGCTCCTCTGGCTGGGCGTCGTGATCGGTATCTCTTTCATCGAGGCGCCCGTGAAATTCACCGCCCCGATGCTGAGCCGTCCGGCGGCCTTCGACGTCGGTCGCGTGGTCTTCACCGCGCTGAACAGGACCGAATTGGTGTTGTTCGCTCTCACGGTGGCACTCGGCCTCGCCTCGGAACGGCGGCGGCTGTACTGGGTCGCGGCCGGCGCGCTCGCCCTCATGCTGGGAGCCCAGACCGTCTGGTTGCTGCCGGAACTGGCCGAGCGTTCCGAGATCGTGATAGCGGGCGGTGAGCCGCCGCCGTCCGTCGCTCATGCGGCATACGCTTCGATCGAAGTGACCAAGGCCGTGCTGCTGGCCTGGCTCGGAATCTACGCCCTGGCCGGCGCCGCGCGCCGTACGGTCTAGGCTCGCGCGCTCGGCCGCGCCGACACGGCTTCGTACCAGCGACGCAGGTTGTCGGCGTCATCCGGTAGCGACAGCTTGATCCAGCCGGCGAAATCCACCGTCACCAGCGCCGTGATGTCGGCGACACTGAACGCGTCCCCGACGAGGAACTCACGCCCGGCGAGTTCATGGTCGAGCCGTTCGAGGAAGCGTGCGGCACGCTGCCGACCCCGGTCCGCCAGTGCCGGGATCTGCTCGTAGCCTTCCGGCCCGGTCAGGGCCCGGCCCGCGAAGCCGCGTGCCCGGTTCCGGAATGCTTCCGCGAGCGCGCCCATGCCCTGAGCTTCGACCTTGTCATTCCACATCGTCACCAGAGCGCGCTCCTTCGGGTCACGCCCCATGAGGGCCGGATCCGGGTATTCGGACTCCAGATACTGGCAGATGGCAAACGACTCGCTGAGCACGGTGCCATCGTCGAGTTCCAGCACGGGTACCGTGCAATCCGGATTCAATGCCCGAAATTCGTCGCCCAGATGCTCGCCGTTCCCGAGGTCGACCTGCACGGTCGGCAGCTCCAGGCCCTTCTCGGCCAGGAAGATTCGAACCCGGCGTGGGCTCGGAGCGGTCGCGCAATCGTAGAATTTCATCGGTCGGTCCTCTTGTGAAGCGTGCCCGCACGCCACGGATCTGCTGCGGATTATGGCGATCCGGGAGCGGGCAGGCCAGCCGTGATCGCAGCCAGGGGTACCTCGCAGATGGCGAGTGAGCACTCCGCCAGGGCCCTGAAGAAACGACGAAAAATGAGACTCCGGTCCGGTTTCGGGTGTCCGGGTCGGGTCCATAATCGGACGCTCGTGGGCCGGATTATGCAAGATCGGCCCGCGGGCAGCCCGCAGATTCGCGGAGACGACGATGATGAAAAGGACACCCGGACAACCGCCGGCCGACGACGGCGAAGGCACGACCCCAGTCGCAGGAGACCGCCCGGAGGTCGCGCCCGGTGACACGCCGCCCGCCGGGCAGAATGCGACGACCGTGACGGTCGCAGGCATCCGTGACGCCCTGATCACCGGGGACTTCACGGCATACTATCTGCCGATCGTACAGCGGAGCACCGACGGCAGGTGGCGCATCGTCGCCGCGGAAGCCCTTGCCCGCTGGCACCAGGACGGGCGGCCCGCACCACTCCTGCCGGGGGCATTCATGCCCGTCGCCAAGAGCGCCGGCCTGGCAGGCAATATCACGGACTTCATCCTGCGGCAGGCAGCGGAGCAGACCCGGGCCTGGCACTCGAGCGGTATCGCGATAGACCTGACCGTCAACCTGGACGCGCGACTCCTTACCGACCCGGGCGTGCCGGACCGCCTCGAGCGCCTGATGCAGGAATACGATGTCGCGCCGCGCCACCTGACCCTGGAGTTCACCGAGGCCGCGCCGCTGGCAGAGCCGCAGCTGACGATGGAGATCATGACGAATCTGCGCCGCCGGGGATTCCGTCTCTCCCTCGACGACTTCGGCACCGGCTACTCTTCCCTGACTCATCTGAACCGCATGCCTTTCGACGAGCTGAAGCTGGACCGTTCCCTCATGCAGCAGGTACCCGGCAACGTGCAGGGCGAGAAGATCCTCCGTGCCCTCGTGCAGTTCGGGCGGACACTGGGCCTCACCGTCTGCTCGGAAGGCATCGACAGGGAGGAACTGCTCCAATTCGTGACGGATCTCGGCTGCGAGCGCCTGCAGGGTCACCTGATTTCGGCCGCCATGCCGGCCGGGCGGATGGAGGAATTCTACCGTTGCTGGACCGGGGAACTCCTCGCCGCCTGAGACCTCCGATGCCGACCGCCGGGTGCTCCCGTGACGCTGCAAGCCGAGCGGGACTGTGATGCAATAGCAGGGTACGAGTCGGGGGCATCCAATGAGGGAGCAAGCGGGTACGCTGTCAGGGGCCGATGATACGCCCATCCATGTCTATCGCTGGCTGCCGGAAGAGGAACGCTCGATCCGGCACGTCGTGCAGATCGTCCACGGTCTCGGCGAGCATGCAGCACGATACCGCCGTCTGGCCGAGCGCCTCACGGCGGAGGGCTACCTGGTGTTGGCCCATGACCAGCGGGGCCACGGTCGCACCTCGGCGGGTGGGCTGCCGGGTCACTTCGCCGACGAGGACGGCTGGGAGAAGGTCCTCGACGACGTCGACCGCGTTCGCCGCGAGGCCCGGCGCCTGTGCCCGGAGGGCCGCCTGACCCTGCTCGGCCACAGCATGGGCTCCTATGTGGCCCAGGCCTACCTGCTGCGCCACCCCGCCGACGTCGATCAGCTGGTCCTCTCCGGCTCCACCTTCGCTTCCCGCGGTCAGCTGCGACTGTTCCGTTTCATTGCAACCCTCGAGAAGCTGCGCCAGGGCGCACGTGGCCGCAGCGCGCTGCTGGAGAAGCTGAGCTTCGGGGCGTTCAACAAGGAGTTCCAGCCGAATCGCACCGAGTTCGACTGGCTCTCGCGTGACGGGGAAGAAGTGGACCGGTACATCACCGACCCGCTCTGCGGTGGCCGTTCCACGAATCAGCTCTGGCGCGACCTCACCGGCGGGCTGATGGAGATTTCGTCGGTACCGGCGCTGCGCCAGCTCCCGGCGGACCTGCCCCTCTATATCCTCGGCGGCGAGAAGGACCCGGTCGGCGGCGCGAAAGGCCTTACCCGGCTATTCGAGGCCTATCGGGAAGCCGGCCTGGCACGGATCCGGCTGAAGCTGTACCCCGAAGGACGCCACGAGATGTTCAACGAGACGAACCGGGAGGAAGTCACCGCAGACCTGATCGCCTGGCTTCAGTCGCCGGAGACCGGGTCGGTGCCGTCGGATCCGGGCGGATAGCGGTGCACGCCGCCCCGGTAATCACGCACGCGCCACGCCTCACCGTCCCGCTCCAGATACGACGGCCCGATCGGTGACTTGCCGGCGCCGCCCGGTATATCCAGCACATAGGCCGGCTGACAGAGGCCGGACACCGATCCCCTGAGCTGGCGCATCAGCGCCTGCCCCGTCTCGATGTCGGTACGGAATCCGGCCGTCCCCGGCGCGAGGTCGCAGTGGTGCAGGTAGTAGGGGCGGACGCGGTTTTCCACCAGGGTGCGGAACAGCCGCTCGAGCACCACCGCGTCGTCGTTGACGCCACGCAGCAGCACGGTCTGACTCAGGAGCGGCAGACCGGCATCGGCGATCGCGGCACAGGCGGTGAGCGCGGCCTCGTCGAGTTCGTCAGGATGGTTCACGTGCAGCACGATCCAGACCGCCTGACGTGCCTCCCGTAGTACGCCGATGAGCTCGCGGGTGATGCGCTCGGGAGCGGCGACGGGGACGCGGCTGTGTATGCGCAGTATGCGGACGTGGGGAGCGTCGGCGAGACCGTCGCGAATCGAAGCCAGTCGACGCGGCGAAAGAACGAGGGGGTCACCGCCACTCAGGATGACCTCCCAGACCTCCCCGTGCTCGCGGATGTAACGCAACGCCATCTCGAGTTCCCGCGGGCGGAGCAGGCCCGCATCGCTCTGGCCGACCGTTTCGCGGCGGAAACAGTAGCGGCAGTAGACGGGACACGCCATCGTGGGCTGCAGGAGCAGTCTGTCGGGATAGCGGTGCACGATGCCACGCACCGGGCTGTGGGCCGTATCGCCGATCGGGTCGGTGCGGTCCCCGGCCGCGACGTCGAGTTCATCGGCCGAGGGCAGAAACTGGAGCGCGACCGCCTCGGAGCCCGCGGCGATGCGTCGCGCGACGGCAGGAGTCACGGCGACCGCGTAACGACGCGCGACTTCCCGCAGCCGGGGCAGCGAGTCCTCGCCCACGAGTCCGGCCCGGGCGAGATCGTCGACGCGTGTGAGCCGTCCTCTCATGGCCTACCAGGCGTATCCCGCCTGCACGCTGAGCTGTCGCCTCGGCGCCGGCGTGCCCGGGAATTCACGGAAATCGCTGTTGGTGATGTTATCCGCGACCAGACTCAACGACAGCCCGCCCGCCGGTTGCCAGACCAGCGCAAAGGAAGCGCCGAATGCGTCATCGGAATCCGTCCGCAGCGGATTGTCCGCCTGGCGACGGATTTCGGTGTCGAGTGCGGCCCGCCAGTCGTCACCGAGGGCGAACTCGAGGGCCACGGTGACACGGTGTCGCGCGTAGTTGAGCGCGTAATAGCTGGCGTCGACCTGCGCAGCGCCGTAATCGGCGTCCTTCTCGAGCCAGCCATAGCCCGCGCGGAGCGTCAGCCGATCGAAGACCCGGGCCGCATAGAGTTCGAGCCCGGAGACCTCCAGGTCTACGGCATTCGCCTGGCGAACGAACGGAGCACCGGAGAGAAAGGTCCAGTCGACCAGGTCGTCGTCGCTGCGGCGGAACAGGGCGGCCTCGACGCGCCAGCCCGCGCTCATGTGGCTGAACGACAACTCCAGGGCACGGGCCGTCTCCCGCCCCAGCACCGGATTACCGCCGAACAGGCCGCTGGGCTGGGACGCGAGCGCGGTGTAACCGGGGAGCTGAGACGTCTCGGCATAGGACAGCCGCCATGTCTGCAGACTCCCGGCGACCGGTCGCCGCCACGTGAAAGATGCGGACGGCAGGAGTTCGTTGCCGTCCCTGTTCGACCAGTCGAGACGCGCCCCCGCACCGAACTCCAGCTCGCCGTCACCGATTTCGCGGGTGTATGTCGGAACGAGGGTCAGAGCCGCGTAGCTCCGGCTGGCGAAGGGTCCGTTGGTGAGATCCGTGGAACGCACGAGTTCATCCGCCGTGAACTGGAGAGAGTAGCGCAGCCGCATCGCCTCGCCACCCAGTTGCCCCGCGAGCGCCGCGCCGCCGGCGCGGGTCTCATGCTCGAAAGCGCCGGGCACGCCGGACTCGGTGGTGCGACGGTCGAAATCATAGTCATCGACCAGTCGGCGGAACCAGGCTCCCGCCTGCCACCGGCCCCCGTCGGCGGTCTCCCCGGTGTGGTTCAGCATCGCCAGGGTCGTCTTGGTGTGATCCGTCTCCGGCAACGATGCGATCCCCGTATAGGCACCAGGCCAACCGTAGAATTTGTCCTGATAGGCCAGCAACAGATCCGTCCGGGAGTCGCCGCTGCGTCGCTGTGCACGGAACGCATAGCGCTCGAAGTCGTGGTCACCGTTATCGCGACTGCCGTCCCCGCTGGATGCGGCCGCCGTGAATTCGGCACCGATACCGTCGGCGAAAGTCGATGCTGCTCGCGCCTCGAAGAATCTCAGCGCATCGGTACCCAGGCCGACGCCGACACCGAAACCCGGTTCGAGCACCGCAAAATCATAGCTGACAGTCGCGACGGCCGCATTGAAGCCGGCGACGGCATTGTCCACGCCCGTCAGCAGCACGGGCGTCTCCAGCATCGCCGGCGCAACCGGCAATTCTGCGACATAGTGGCCTGTCTGGGGGTCCAGGATGGTGACGGCACCCAGCCGGAAACCCGTATTCTCGAACAGCCCGCCACGCACCGACACATCGGACTGACCCTCGGCCAGCCCCCGGGACTGGACATCGATGCGCGGATCATAGCGGAGCACGGTCACCGGCGCGGCGAAGGTGCTGGCGGGCACCTCGACAGCGACCCGACGCGCGGTGACGACGATGGTGGAAAGCTCTTCGTCCGAATCGGTGCCTCGAGCCTTGGCCTCCGCCGCGGCGCCGCTCGACGCGCAAGCCAGCAGGACGGCGATCGTGATAGAGCAGGAGTGGCTGGACAAGTGGCCTCTGACTGGTCTACTCAGCAGATCGGAATGGGAGCATACGGCCCGCACCTTCGCAAGCCGCCGCGACATGTTAGGCTGACAGCCCGTCACCCAGGACAGGACAATCGAGGGAAAGGGAAAAGGAGACCGAAATGGCCAGCATCCTGATCACCGGCGCCAGCCGCGGCATCGGACTCGAACTCTGCCGTCAATTCAGGGACCGGGGCGATGACGTCATCGCCGTCTGTCGCGATCCGAGCCCGGCACTCGAGGAACTGGGCGCCGAAATCATAAAGCGTAGTCGCCCGGTTCCAGATCAGCAGTGAAGTACTCAGTTCGCCCTGCCGGCATTTCCTGGGC
>JARRPZ010000008.1:0-46725 GCA_037382365.1 Gammaproteobacteria bacterium | reverse complement strand
GCCGGTCGCCGGGAGGTCGCACAGGTCGTCGTGATCATGCTGACCGCGGGCTTCCTGTCGGCGTTCATGAACAACATCGGCGTCGCGGCCCTGATGCTCCCGGTCGTGATGGACATCGCCCGCCGTACCCGCGTCTCCCCGTCCCGGCTGCTCATGCCCCTCGCCTACGCGAGCCTGCTCGGTGGTCTGATGACGCTGATCGGCACGCCGCCGAATCTGCTGGTCAGCAACGCCCTCGCCGAAGGCGGATACGAGCCGTTCCGCCTGTTCGACTACAGCCCGGTCGGCGTAGCCGTGATGCTCGCGGGGACGCTGTTCATCGCCCTCGTCGGTCGGTTGTTCCTGCCGCAGCGCAAGGCCGAGAGGCGCCAGCGCGGCCGCCGCAGCCAGCGGGCGCTGCGTTCGCAGTACCGCCTCGCCGAGCGCAGCTTCACGCTGCGCATCCCCCAGGACTCGATGCTCGTGGGCAAGACCCTCGGCGAGAGCCGCATCAGCTCGGCGGCGGACCTCGTAGTACTCGCCCTGCATCGTTTCGGCCGCAGCGAGACGCTGCCGAACCGGCAGACTGTTCTGCGGGCCGGCGACGAGTTGCTGGTGCAGGGCCAGGTCGACCGCTTCAACGAACTGCGGCGCCTCAGCGACCTGGTCATCGAACGCGAGGCACCGGTGCTGCAGTCGATGGTCTCCGAACGCCTGGCCCACGCCGAGGTCGTGCTGGCGGAATCGTCGCCGCTGGTGGGCGATCTGGTGACCCACATCGGCTTCCGCCAGCATTACGGCGTCGATCTGCTCGCCATCCAGCGCCGCGATCAGGCGCCGCGCCGGACCGGTCTCGCCTACGTACCGCTGCGCGCCGGCGACCGTCTGCTGCTGCAGGGCCGCAAGGAGACCATGGAGGACCTGCACGGGATCGCGGACTTCGAGGAAGTCACCCTGCTCGCCCCGGAGCAAGTGACCGAACGCTACGGCGCGGACGACCGCCTTTTCGTGGTGCGCGTACCGCGGGAGTCGGAACTCGCCGGCCGCACCCTGGGCCGGACGCGGCTGACGGACGTCTTCGACTTCAAGGTGCTGGCGACGTTTCGCGACGGCAACCTGGAGCTGCTGCCCGGCCGGGATACCGATCTCGCCGGCGGCGATCTGCTGCTGATCCAGGGTGAGCCCGAGGACCTCGACGTGCTGCGGGCGCTGCAGGGCCTCGATCTCGAGAGCCGGCCGCGCATGAAACTCACGAGCTTCGAATCCCGGCGTCTCGCCATGCAGGACGCGACGCTGGATCCGCGCAGTTCACTGGTCGGCAAGACGGTGGCGGAGCTGAAGTTCCGGGAGCGCTACGGGCTGGAACTGGCCGGCATTTGGCGCAACGGAGCGCCGATCGAGGAGGATCTGAAAGACATCCGGCTCGCTCTCGGCGATGCGCTACTGCTCCTGGGGCCCCGCGAGAAACTCGTATTGCTGGAGAAAGACCCGGACTTCCTGGTGCTCACGCCACTCGGCAAAGCGCCGCCGGACACGCGCCGCGCGCCGGTGGCCGCCGGCATCATGCTCGGGGTCGTCGCAAGCGTCCTCGTCGGCTGGCTGCCGATCCAGGTCGCGGCCGTATTCGGCGCGACGCTGATGGTGGTCACCCGCTGCCTCAGCATGGAGCAGGCCTACCGGGCCATCGAATGGCGCGCCATATTTCTCATCGCCGGCATGCTGCCGCTCGGCGTCGCCATGCACGAGACCGGCGCCGCGGCATGGGTGGCGGAACAGGTACTCGCCGCCACGGGTGACGCCGGGCCCTGGCCTGTGATCTTCTCTCTGTATGCACTGACGGCCGTCTCGACGCTGGTGATCCCGCCCGCCGTGCTGGTCGTCATCATGGCGCCGGTCGTGCTCTCGGCGATGGCCGACATGGGCTACGCGCCGGAGACGGCCATGATGGCGATGGCCATCGGCGCCGCAGCGAGTTTCATGAGGCCCATCTCCCATCCGGCCAATATCCTGGTGATGGGCCCCGGCGGATACCGCTTCGCGGACTATCTGCGGGTCGGCGTGCCACTGACCCTGGTGGTATTCCTCGTCGTGATGCTCGTCCTGCCATTCGTCTGGCCGCTGCGGCCGGCCTGAGCGTCAGGGCAGTAGCACCGTCGAGCCGGTCGTGCGTCTGGCCTCGAGATCGCGGTGGGCCCGGGCGGCTTCCGCAAGGGGATAACGCTGGTTCACCTCGATGCGTACCGCACCTTCGCGGATCACATCGAACAATTCCGCCGCGGCGGCGAGCAGCGCCTCCCGGGTGGAGACGAAGTCGAACAGGACCGGCCGCGTCACGTACAGGGAACCGCGCTTCGCCAGTTCCAGCGGCGCGAACGGTTCCACCGGCCCGGATGCATTGCCGAAACTCACCATGACCCCGTGCGGCCGCAGGCTGTCCAGTGACGCGTAGAACGTATCGCGACCGACGGAATCGTAGGCCGCGGCGACGCCTTCGCCTCCCGTGAGGCGGCGCACCTCGCCCGCCAGATCCCCATGATCTGCCATGACGATGTGGTCGCAGCCGTGGGCACGCGCGAGTTCGGCCTTGGCCTCGGTACTCACCGTCCCGATCACCGTGGCACCGAGTCGTTTCGCCCACTGCACGGCGATCAGACCGACACCGCCGGCTGCCGCGTGCAGGAGTACCGTGTCACCGGCGCGGACCGGGTAGCTGCGCTTCAGCAGGTACCACGCAGTGAGGCCCTTCAGCATCGCGGCCGCCGCCGTCTCGTCGCCGATTTCCGCCGGCAGCGGCACCAGTATGTCGGCAGGGACCAGCCGCGCCTCGGAATAGGCGTCGGGCGGACGGCCCGTGTAGGCGACCCGCTGGCCGACCTCCAGCCCCTCGACCCCGGGGCCGACGGCATCGACCACACCGGCCGCCTCGCTCCCGAGCCCGCTCGGCAGTTCCAGCGGATACAGGCCCGAACGATGGTAGGTATCGATGAAATTCAGCCCGACCGCGCTGTGCCGCAGCCGCACTTCGCCGGGACCCGGTTCACCCAGCTCGACCTCCTGCCACTGCAATACCTCCGGACCACCGAACTCCTCGATGCGTATCGCTCTCGTCTTCATGCCGATCTCCCGCCGGGGTGGGCGACGAGTCTAGCAGCAACCGAACGGCCATTAGGCGCTCGTCACCCGGGGCCGTAGAATACCGCGTCGGGATGAGGCGGCCGCCCGGGGTGCGCCGGGCCCGAAGAACCAGAGGAGGCCGCGTGGGCAGAGTCGAGGACAAGATTGCACTGGTGACCGGCGCAGCCCAGGGACTGGGTGCGGCCATCGCCCGCATGCTGGCTCGGGAAGGCGCGAGGGTCGCCCTGACGGACGTCAACCCGGCCGGTGTCCGGGAACAGGCGGAGAAGATCAATGCACTCCACCCCGGCGCGGCGCTGGCACTCGAGCAGGACGTGACCGACGAGGAACGCTGGCAAGCGGTCATCGAAGAGAGCGTCGCGCACTTCGGCGGGCTGCACATCCTCGTGAACAACGCCGGCATCGGCTCGATGGCGAGCATCGAGGACGAAACCTACGAGCACTGGCGGCACGTGCACGCCGTAGACCTCGACTCGGTGTTCTTCGGCTGCAAGTATGCCATCCCGGAGATCGCCGCTTCGGGCGGCGGCAGCATCGTCAACATCTCCTCGATCTCGGGCATCATCGCCGGCCACAACATGGCCGCCTACAACTCCGCCAAGGCCGCGGTCCGCCATCTCTCGAAATCGGTGGCCCTGCACTGCGCGCGGACCGGCAATGGTATCCGCTGCAATTCGGTGCACCCGGTCTTCATCGCGACGCCGATCCTCGACGGTATGCTGAGCGCCGTCGGACGCGAGAAAGGCCTGCAGAAGCTCACCCGGCAGATACCGCTGGGCCGGATCGGGGAACCGGACGACGTGGCCTATGCCGTGCTCTACCTGGCCTCTGACGAGTCCAGGTTCGTGACGGGCGCGGAACTGAAGGTCGACGGCGGCATCAGCGCGATGTGAGCCCGGCCGGGACGGAACGGTAATGAGCGAGACGGCGCTGATCATCGGGGCGGGACACGGCGCCGGCCAGCTCGTAAGCTCGCTGCGCCAGAAGGGATACGGGGGCCGGATCGTACTCGTCGGCGAGGAGCCGTACGTGCCTTATCAGCGCCCGCCGCTGTCCAAGAAATACCTGGCCGGGGAGTTCGAACGTGTGCGGCTGTATTTCAAGCCTCCCGGCTTCTACGAGGAGGCGGACGTCGACCTGCGTCTCAGGACCCGCGTCACGGCGCTGGATCCGGCATCGCGGCAGGTCGTGCTCGACGACGGCGAGGCCGTCGACTGGGACCACTGTGTGATCGCCACCGGCGGCCGGGTGCTGCGCCTGCCGGCACCCGGCGCCGATCTGCCGGGTATCCATTACCTGCGGACCATCGACGACGTCGACGGCATCCGGCAGCGCTTCACCGCCGGCGCGCGGCTGGTCGTCGTCGGTGCCGGCTACATCGGGCTGGAAGTCGCCGCGGTGGCGGCCGCGGCCGGACTGGACGTCACCGTGCTGGAGCTTGCCGACCGGGTCATGAGCCGTGTCGTCTCGCCGGCGGTCTCGGACTTCTACGCCCAGGAACATCTGCGCCACGGCGTGAAACTCCGTCTCGGTGAGGCGGTAGCGGGATTCGAGGGCGGAGAGGCGGTCACGGCCGTCGTCACCGCCGGCGGCGAAAGGGTACGCGCGGACTTCGTCGTCGTCGGCATCGGTATCGAACCGGTGACGGAGCTCGCCGCGGCGGCAGGACTCGCCTGTGACGACGGCATCCTGGTGGACGAGTACTGCCGGACCGGCGCCGACGGCATCTACGCCATCGGCGACTGCACGCGACACCCGAACGGCATCTACGGGCGACTGCTCAGGCTCGAGTCGGTGCACAACGCGCTCGAGCAGGCCAAGACCGCGGCGGCCGGTATCCACGGCGACGCGGCACCCTACAACCAGGTGCCCTGGTTCTGGTCGGACCAGTACGATCTGAAGCTGCAGATCGCCGGTCTGGCGGAGGGCTACGATCAGCTCGTGATGCGGGGTGACCCGGCCGCGCGTTCATTCGCCTGTTTCTATCTGGCCGGGGGCAGGCTCCTTGCGGTCGAAGCCGTGAACAGTCCGCGGGAGTTCATGCTCGCGAAACCGCTCATCGCGGCGGGCGCGATGCCCCCGATCGGCGCGCTGGCCGATCCCGACGTATCACTGAAAGACCTGTGAGCGAGGACACATGAAAGTAACCGAGGCCCTGGACACGCGGCTGTCGGTGCGGGCCTTCCGGGACGAACCGGTCCCGGAGGACACGGTGCGAGAGATCATACGTCGTGCCGCTCGTGCACCTTCCGGCGGCAACCTCCAGCCCTGGCACGTGATCGTACTGACGGGGGCCGCCCGGCAGCGGCTCGTGGACGCGGTCACCGCGAAGATCCCCGAGAAACCCACCGGCGAAGGCACCGAGTACCACATCTACCCGCCGAAGCTGAAGGAACCCTACCGCACGCGGCGATTCCGCATCGGGGAGATGATGTACGAAAAGCTGGGTATACCGCGGGAAGACAAGGCCGCCCGCCTGATGCAGTTCGCGCACAACTACCGCTTCTTCGATGCGCCCGTCGGGCTGCTGTTCAGCATCGACCGCAGCATGCAGGAGGGCCAGTGGGCGGACCTCGGCATGTTCATGCAGAGCATCATGCTGCTCGCCCGTGAATACGGTCTGGACACCTGCGCGCAGGAAGCCTGGGCAATCTGGCACGAGACGATCAGCGAGCTCTTCCACATCCCGGAGGAACAGATGTTCTTCTGCGGTATGGCCATGGGCTATCGGGACCCGGAGGCGCCGCTGAACCGGTTGCGCTCGGAGCGGGCTCCGCTCGAGGAGTTCGCGCGCTTTATCAGGGAGTGACGCCGCGCCGATCGGCGATCGCCGGCGCGCCGGCCGCGATCTGCAGCATGCCGAGTGCCTGCAGCCGGCGGTCCCCCAGCGAGAGGCTGTCGACGGCCAGCGTCTCCCTTGCCTCGCCGCGGACCCCGGCGAATTCGCCGCTGCTCCCGGTCGCGACGCCCGTCCCCGCGGCCCCGGGTCCGACGGTGAGGGCGTCACTGAACCGACCCTGCCAGCGACGGTCGTCGGCGCGCCAGGCGGGCAGCAGGACGCCGCGCGCGAACGGCCAGAGATTGTCGGTGGCGTCCACGAACAGCGAGCCCCGATCGTTCAGGTGGATGTTCCACACACTGTTGACGAGCAGGGCTCCCGTCAGCGGTCGTGTCGCTTCGGAAAGCGTGGCGAAACGCACGCCGAGACCGGACGCTGCGCCGTCCTCGCCCTGCAGCGCGAGCAGGCGGACCTCCGTCGACGCGAGTGTCGGGGCCCAGAGCCCGGCGATCGTATCCGGCACGCTCGCCAGCGGATCGTCCGGCGACGACGCCCGCAGCAGGGTGTCCGTCACGGTCCGGTAGAAGACTTCAGTCGACGGATCGAGTGGCGGACCCTCGTTGTAGCGAGCCAGCGGATTGAGGTAGACACCGAAGAGTACGACCGCTGTGCCGAGCACGACGCCGGCCAGGAACGCGAACAAGTACTTCACGGGCCCGTATCCTGTGTGACCGTCATGAGCTCGATCTCGCCGGCCAGCCAGCCCTCGGCATCGCGGCCGCTGATGCGCCAGTCTTCCCGGAAACTACCCGTGAGCCCCGAAAATTCGCCGCTGCCTTGCAGCACACGCCCGACCACGACCGGAGCGGCGCCGCGCCGCCGCGCATAGGGCGCGGGGTCGGCGTCGGGAGAGCCCAGGAACAGCGCACCGCGAGCCGGCAGAAAGAGTGTCCAGTCCGTGTAGCCGCCGTCACCTCCGCGGCGGATACGGCTGGCCACGCCGACGATCTTGCCGGACGCACTCCGCAACCGGAAGAGCTCGAACCGGATGTCGTCGAAGCCCGGGCCATCCGGCAGCGACAGGGACGCGGGCACGGGGTCGACGTCCCTGCCGACACGGGCGATACGATCCTCGGGCAGACCCACGTGGAAACTCTCGGTGCGCCCGCCGTTACGGGCGACACCGGATTCCGAGGGGAGCCGGACCGGATCGACGAACGGGTACCAGCCGGCGAGCCAGACGGCGCCGCCGATCCCGAACACGAACCCGAGCAGGAATGTCTTTTTCAATCGACCGGCCTCCCGACCCGTACGGCTGACTCCGGGGACGGATTTTATGTAATCTGTCCAGCACGGGCGCTTCAGGTTGGACAAATTGTGAACCAGCACACAAATTGGCGCTCTGCAAGCCGACCCGACCGACAATTTGGGTGACACTGGGCGCAGTCCGCCAACGAAACCGGTGCCGCGCTCCGCGCCCGGCCGCCACGGAACCCATGCTGAAACCGATATTCATTCTCCTCGGATGCCTGCTGCCGGCCCTCGCGGTCGGGGGCAGCCGCATCGTGCATCACGAGTCCCCGGCGGACTGGCGGTTCGAGCCGGCGGCGACGGCAGCGGACGGCGGCACGATCAGCTTCACCGGCTTCGGCCGTGCCTGGGAACTGGAGCTCACCGCGAACGCACGGCTCGCCACCCAGCTCGGCACCGGCGCCAGCAGCAAACTCTCGGCGACGCCCGCACTCTACCGCGGACGAATCCGGGGGATGCCCGACTCCTGGCTGCGCCTGACCCGGGATGCCGCGGACCGCTGGAGTGGCGCGCTGTGGGACGGCAGCGAACTCTACGCCGTGGAGCAGCCGGAGACGGTGGCGGGCGCGACGGAGCTGCCCGTCGGCAGTGGACCGGGACCGGTCCTCTTCCGGCTGGCCGACCTCCGGCTGGAGCCGGGCACCGTCACGTGCGCGGCCGGCGGGCCGATTGCGACGGTGGTCACGGCGAAGTCGGGCTACGACGCGCTGGTGACAGAACTCGCCAAGACGGCGGATCGACGCCTGGACATCGCCGTCTTCGGCGACGCTGAATTCAGCGCCCGCCACACCGATCCGCTCGCTGCGCTCGCCACGCGGATCAACACGATCGACGGCATCTTCTCCGAGCAGGTCGGCATCGCGATAAACGTCACCCGCTTCCGGAGTTTCGGCATCGCGGACGACCCCTTCACCGATTCGACGGACGCGAACACCCTGCTGTCGAACCTCGGCAGATACAAGTCGGATCAGACGGACCTGCGCGGCCTCGGTCTGGTACATCTCTACACGGGGAAGAACCTGGACGATTCGACGGCCGGCATCGCCTACACAAACGCCCTGTGCAGCACCCGCTTCGGCGCCGGCCTCAGCGAAGGCAGGCGCACGGCCATCACCGACAGCCTGATCGGCGCCCACGAAATCGGCCACAACTTCGGGGCTCCCCACGACGGCGAAGACGGCTCGGCCTGCGAGAGCACACCACAGACCTTTATCATGGCACCGCGCTTGAACGGCAGCTCGACGTTTTCCGCCTGCAGCCTGAAGCAGATGGCACCGGAGATCGCCGCGGCGTCCTGCCTGGGAGCGGTGTACGACGTCGACCTGAGCGTGGACGCCGGCGTGTCCGCCGGCGCCGTGCTGGAAGGCGAGTCGATCGGTCTGGATGTGACCATCACCAATCTCGGCACTGTCGGTGCGGACGACGTCTCGCTGCGCATCGACCTGCCGACGAACGTCCGCCTCGTGGATCCCGGCGCACTTTGCGTCGCTGCGGCCGGCGGCGCCGACTGTCCGGTCGGCACCGTACCGCCCGGCGGTTCGGCCAGCGCCGCCCTGACCCTGGTCGCCGAGACAATCGGCTCCGGCACCATCCGCGCCGTGGTCAGCACGGACACCGACCGTGACCCGACGAACGATCTGGCTTCCATCCCGCTGCGCGTGGATCCGGCCGTGGACCTCGGGATCTCGCTGCAGGCACCTGCGACGCTGCTGCCGGGCGCGACGACGAACCTGGAGGTCGTCGTGAGCAACGCCTCCGCGCGCGCCGCGACGGACGTCGTCGCCAGCATCACGCTGCCCACCGTTCTGACGGCGAGCGGTCCGGCGCCGGCGGGCGTCGACTGTACCGTCCGCCAGACCGAGGTGATCTGCCGCAGGAATCTGCTCGCCGGAGACGAGGCGTTCGCCTTCCGTGTCCAGGTGACCGCCGGACAGGCAGGGAGCGGGGCCATCCTGGCCGATGTGACGGCGGCGGAAGGCGACCCGGACGAGACCGACAACAGCGCGCGCCGAAGCATAGAGGTCGCTGCGACGACTGCCACCACCAGCGGTGGCGGCGGTGGCGGTGGCGGCGGTGGCGGCGGTGGCGGCAGTGGTCTGTGGCTCCTGCTGGCGCTGCTGCCCGCGCTGGCCGCGCGCCGGCGATGAGCGGCCGTGGAGGGCACACCCCCGGTCGCACCGCCCTCGCCGTCCACGGCGGTGCCGGGGTCATCCGCCGGAGCGACCTTTCGCCCGACCGCGAAGCCGAGTGTCGCCAGGCCCTGAGCGCCGCGCTGACTGCCGGCCACTCCCTGCTCGAAGCCGGGGGCAGAGCCCTGGACGCCGCGGTCGCGGCCGTCGTCGTCCTGGAAGAGGCGCCGCTGTTCAATGCCGGTCGCGGAGCGGTCTTCACCCGCGACGGGCAACACGAACTCGACGCGTCGGTCATGGACGGCGCCACGCTGTCGGCCGGCGCCGTCGCGGCGGTGCGCCGCATCCGCAATCCCGTGCTGGCGGCCCGTGCCGTCATGGAACACACGCCTTACGTGATGCTGGCCGGTGCAGGGGCCGAGGCATTCGCCCGGGAGCAGGGCCTGGAGACCGTGGATCCGTCCTGGTTCGACACCGAAGGGCGGCGCCGCGAATGGCGGCTCGCGAAGGCCGCCGCGATCGAAGGCGATGCACGCCCCGAGGAGTTCAGCCTGGGCACCGTCGGGGCCGTCGCCCTGGATGCCGCCGGCAACCTGGCGTCGGCGACCTCGACCGGGGGACTGACGAACAAGCGCGCCGGACGCGTCGGCGACACGCCGATCATCGGTGCGGGCACCTATGCCGAGAACGGCGTCTGCGCGGTCTCCACCACCGGCGATGGTGAGTACTTCATGCGTACGGTAGCCGCCTACCGGGTGGCCGCGCTCGTGCAGGAGGGGGGACTCGATCTCGCGAGCGCCGCCAGGCGGGTCATCCACGAGACGCTCACGAGCCTCGGCGGCAGCGGCGGACTGATCGCCGTGGACAGCCGCGGCATGCTCGCACTCGAGCATAACTCGCCGGGCATGTATCGCGGCATGATCGACCATCGGGGGCGCGTGCATACCGCCATCTTCGGCGGCGACGCGCCGGGGGACTAGATCCCCGCGCTCGCGTAATAGCGGGCCAGATGCTCCTCGAGATCGATGGTCTCGCCGGCCTCCAGTTCCTTCTGCCGCTCGTGCGAGAGCCGCGCCTCTTCCGCGAACTCGGCCTGTCGCGCGTCGTTGACCGGCTTCAGGGTCTCAAAATACACCTTGTGGCTGCGTGCAGCCTCGAGCGCGAATTCGAAGAAACTGGTCCCGGCGGCGACCAGCTCGGCCAGCAGGCGCGCTGACGGCGTGCGGTCCGCATCTTCCACGAGTTCGTGCTGACGCGCCAGCGTGTCCGAATAAGGCGTACCGTCGGAACCCCGGTCGAGCAACTCCGCCACCGGCGCCATGGCATCCAGTATCCGGCGTGCCCAGTCGGCCAGCAGCACCGGCTCGCCGGCGCGCTGGAGGAAGAGCCCCGGGTCGCGGCCCGAATGTGCGGTGCGGGTGTGGTTGGCCTTCGCTTCGGCGATGGCCGCGTCATCGAAGGGCGGACTATCGTCGAGCAGGCAATAGATGAGGAAACACTCGGTGAACCGCAGTTCGTTCTGATTGACGCCGACGGGATCGAACGGGTTCAGGTCGAGCGCACGCACCTCTACGTACTCCACACCCCCGCGCAGCAACGCCGCAGTGGGCCGTTCGCCGGAACGTGCCGTGCGCTTCGGCCGGATTGGACTGTAGTACTCGTTCTCGATCTGCAGGATGTTGCTGTTGAGCTGCCGGCGCACGCCGTCCACGAGCGTGCCGATACGCTCGTAGGACGGTTCCGGTGTATTGATGGCCTCGTCCAGGTCCCGCACGTAGCTCTGCAGATCGTTGAGCGCGATATTCAGTTTCGACTGGGTGCGATTGCTGTAACCGAAATCGCTCATGCGCAGAGACGTGGCATAGGGTTCGAACAGGGTCTCCGGATCGAATTCCGGGATACTCGGTCGATCCTGCCCGAGGAACGATTTGCACATCGCCGGCGAGGCGCCGAAGAGGTAGAGGAGCAGCCATCCTTCACGACGGAAGTTCCGCAAGAGTCCGAAGTACTGCGCCGACCGGAAATCCCGTAATTTGCCGCGATAGCCCTCCTGCTCCCGGTACTCGCCCCAGAAGTGCTCCGGCAGGGAGTAATTGAAGTGCACGCCGGCGATCGTCTGCATGACCCGGCCGTATCGGTAACCGAGCCCGCGGCGATAGACCTTCTTCATCTGGCCGACGTTCGACGGGCCATACTCGGCCAGCGGGATGCTCTCGTCGTCGCCTACCCGGCAGGGCATCGACGTCACCCAAAGTAGCTCGTCATCGAGCTGCCGGTAGGCGAACTGATGCAGGTCGCAGAGGAACTGAAGCGTCTCCCAGAGTGCCGGGAATGCCGGCGTGACGAATTCCACCAGCGCCTCGGAGAAGTCCGTCGTGATGTAGCGGTTAGTCAGCGCGGAACCGAGCCCGTGCGGGTGGGCCAGCCGGGAGACGTGACCGTCGGCGGTGACGCGCAGCGACTCCTTCTCCACGCCCTTGCGGCCGCCGCACAGCAGATCGGCCCTGGCGGAACCGGCGAGGCGTTCCAGCCGCTGTTCGAGTTTCCGATGCACCGAGCCCCCTGGGATAGCGGCATGGCGGGACGTCCGGGGTAACTCGGGAACCGGGCGGGCGAGCCATGCTGCGGCGTACCGCGACAGGAGCGAAAGTCTAAACCGACAGCGACATCCGCCGCCAGCGCGAGCCGGGTCATGGCGCGATCCAGTGCCTCTCCCAGCAGTCTGCGCCGCGCCGGAAGCGGGCCCGGCGATGTCCGTCGGCCGTCAGGTGCAGCCAGTCGAGCAGATGGACCCGCGTGGCGATCACGGCGAAGTTGTCCCGCCCCGGCGCGGCTTCCTCGGCGCTCGGCCGTCGTCCGCGCAATTTCTCCGGCAGCGTCGAACCGGGAGACGCCAGCACCCGGCCGGGACCGGGCGAGACGAGATAGCAACGCCGGGAGCCCGGCGCACTGGCGGCCCACCGTTCATCGGCCACGCTGTCGTCCGAGTGCACCGTGGCCGTGCCTTCCAATCGCAACTGGACCCGGCGGTGCGCATCGTAGAAGAGCCAGCTGGCCGTCTCCGTTTCGGCGAGTTGCCGGATCTTGCCCGAGCGCCGGTCGGTGTGGCAGTAGAGTACCGCACCGGCGCGATCGACGGCGCGCAGCACGACGGTGCGCAGACGCGGCGCACCACGTTCGACCGTACCGAGCACGCCGGTATGGAAGGCGCTGCTCGCCGAGTCGGCACCCTCCTCCAGCAGGTCCCAGCAACTCTCGTGCACCTCGCCCAGCCTGTCCATGTCCGCTCCGGCATTGAACCCCCTGCAGACTTACCGGGCTCGTGCGTCCACTGCAAGGCCGGAGCGTCCGCGATAAACTCAAGCCATGAACAATCGCGTCCGCATGGCGCCCCCCCGCGCGGCGGGCCGCCGCCGATCCACCGGCACGTTCCGCACACCGGTGCTCGCGCTGTGCATGCTGCTCGTATGTGCGCTCGGCACCGAGGCGCACGCGTTCCGCTGCGGAAACAAGCTCGTCAGCGAGGGTATGCACGTTACGAAAGTCATCGCGATCTGCGGCGAGCCCGACTACGAGCAGCGGCGCGTCGTGTTGCGACAGCACGTTTACATCGGCCGCACGACGCGGGACCCGGAGTCCGATGCCATACTCCGACACATCTATGGCTGGGGGACTCCGCCGCTCGTCGAAGTGGAGATCCGCGAACTGACCTGGAACCTCGGCCCGAACCGCTTCATGCGGCGGGTGCGCTTCGAGGACGGCATCGTGACGGAAATCGAGACCCTGGAGCGCGGCTACGTCGAGTGAGGCCTCTTTTTTCGACGCCGTTTGCCAACTGCGTCACAATCCCGGGTGGCGCGAGACTCTAACATAATGCCGCCGCTTATCTCCGGAGAGGACCACCTATGAGTGACAAGAAATACCGCCGGCTGCTCGATCGGAGCAATGGTCCGGCCACATTGATCGGCGCGGGCTGCCGCGTGCACGGCGAGCTCTCGGGCAACGGCGATTTCGTCATCTGCGGTGAGGTCGAAGGCAATTGCAAGCTGGAGGGCACGGTCACGCTCGCGCCCGGCAGCCGCTGGATCGGCGTTCTGCAGGCCCGCAACGTGGTGCTGGCCGGCGTCGTCGAGGGCGATGTGATCGCCAACGGCAAGCTCGAGATCGGACAGACTGCCCGGATCACCGGCACGGTGACCGGCGAGGCCATCGCCGTGGCCGAGGGCGCAGTGGTGGACGGATCCATCCGGACGACCGGATCGAAGCAGCCTGACAAGTTCGTCGAGAAACGTGGCAAGGAAGCAGCCCCGGCCCTGACCGGGACAGACTGAACGGGCGCTACTCGCGTTCGATCTCGAACGTCACCCGGTGGTTGACCGCCGCGATCCGGTTCCATTCCCCCGCGGTCAGGCTGTCCGTGATGGGCGGATACGGCACCAGCGGCTCGGTATTGCCGGCCGACGCCAACTCCACCGCGATACGCCCGTCGTAACGGTCGTCCAGCGTGCTGATGAAGTTGGCGAATGCCACGGATTCCCGTCCGCCGAGCGCCATCGCCGCCTCAGACGACAGACCCAGTCGGTCACAAGCGACCACCGGCGCCTCCGGCGGCGCCGGTGTGTAGCCCTCGCCGTTCGCATCCTGCAGGCAGAAGTCGCCGACGTGGGACACCATGCGGACCCGACCGCTGAAGCCCATCGAAGCCAGACGGTCGAGTAGTTCCTGTAACACGAGACGGCGCTCCTCGCCGAAGGCCGTCTCACCCCAGCCGTAAGCCGCACCCTGATTCACCGCCCATTCCACGGCTCCCAGGGCCCGGTCCATGGCGGTGTCATAGTCCGCGCGCGTATCGCTCATACGCTGTTCGATCGCCACGGTGCCATCGGCAAGCAAAGCCTGCCGGCTGCGCAACTGAGACAGGAGCTGCTGCGACTGCGCCCTCTCCGCCTGCCACTGCCGCTCGGCCTTGAAGTAAAGCCAGCCGAAGGTGAGTGCCGCCAGCGCGAGCACCGCGATCGCCGCAAGCAACGTCCTCGACGACGTCGCCTCCCCGGCCGGGGTCGGCTCCTCCCGGGGCGCCACTTTACGCCCCTCGATCTCCTCGGCGACACGCGCCGCGATAGACTCGTAACTGTCGATGAGGTCGCGGCGGATGATGGAACGCTGCTGCTCGAAGAGATCGTGGATCATCTCCCGGAGGCCGACGTCGAGATCGGAGAGCGCCTTCATGTCGGAGGAAGTATCCCCGGTCGAATCCGCCATCCCGACCCCGCCGGCCGGCGCCGCAGCCTCTTCGGCGCCTGACTCGATGAGCCGTAATGACCCCAGAACCTTCGAGACCTCGACGGGCGCCACCTGTTTGGGCAGGACCCCCATTGCACCCAGGGCACGGGCCTGCCCCACGTACAACTCTCCCTCCTGAGAGGTGTACATCATGATGGGTATGGTGGCTGTTTCCGGGTTGTTCTTGATGGCCCGGACGGCCTCGAAACCGTCCATGCCGGGCATCATGTGATCCATGAAGATCACGTCCGGACGGCTCTCGGTCAGGTACTCGAGTGCCTCCTCCGCCGATTCCGCCGTCGCCACGTCGAGCTCGTGCTCCTCGAGCAGCTTGCGCAGCACCACCCGTGCCGAGCGGGAGTCGTCAACAATGAGTGCGCACTTCTTGTCCATCGAGGTGAGTCCGGGCGGCGCTCCCGCGAACCGATTCCCGCCATTCTACACATCGGAGATACGCCGGGGCGTGCAAATGTGGCAGCGACGCCCCGACACGGGATTCGCCGCGGGGGACCGGCATGGGGTAGACTCGGATTCGAGGGAAAGGAGCGAAATGCTTCCCTGTATAAGAACAACGACAAGCGGAGGAGGCGCCCCATGCTGCAGGCCTGTACAGGTCGGCGCGCTGATGCAATGGTGCGCAGGTGCGGGAGGTTCTGCCGCACCTGAGGGCGGGGGTATTCCACGATGTGGCATAGATTGCTTCCCAAATATCTCGTTACCGCGATCGCGCTGTCGGTCGCGATCGTCGGCATCGTGGCCGCCGTCCTCACCGTCAATTACAACCATCTGGCGCAGGAACTGAGCGAGGCCGGTCTGGCCCAGAAAGAGGAACTGCTCAGCCGGCAGTTCGAGGCGCGGGTGCTCGATGCCGTGGCGAGCCTGGAGCGGGAGGTGGATGCGGCGCTCGCAGCGGGCGACCTGGAGGCCGTCCGGGAATCACTGAAGGAGACCCTGGCGGATCTCGACATGCTGCGCGGTCTCACCGTGATCGACGCGGACGAGCGGCGATTACTTGTGTCCGGGAAGCCCGTCGACCCCGAGGAGGCGGTCCTCGCGCTCGGCGCCCCGTACTGGGGAGATAGCAGCGTGGTCGCGGTGCAGCCGATCCGCTATGCCGGCGAGACAGTCGGCGAACTGCAGGCAGAATTCTCCCAGGACGAGGTCGTGGAAGGCATCGCCGCGTTCCGGGACCGGCTGCAGATGGTGAACGCCGAACATCGCCGTCGCACCGCCATCGGCCTCGGGCTTTTCACGACCCTTATCGTGCTGGTCTGCATAGCGCTGGCCTGGGCAACGGCCCGACGTCTGGTCACACCTATTCGCGAGCTCATCCACCAGGCCAGGAACGTGAGCGCCGGCCATTACGGCGAGCAGATGACCGTGGACCGGATGGATGAACTGGGCGAGCTCGCAACGGCCTTCAACGACATGCGCGGGGCCCTCCGCGACACGACCATCTCGAGGGACTATCTCGACCGGATCCTCAACAGCATGAACGACGGCGTGATCGTCTGCACCAATGACGGGCGCATCTCGCGGGTCAACACGGCGATCAGCCGCATGCTCGGTTATCGTGCCGAGGAACTGGTCGGCCTGCAGATCACCGACCTGGTCGCCTCCGAATACCGCCGCAAGTTCCGTTCCGAGCCGGAGGGCGGTGCCCCGAGCGAATCGGTGCTGATCACCCGTGGCGGCCAGAGCATCCCGGTATCCTGGACCGGCTCCACGCTGCACAGCGACGACGGCAATGTGGACGGTCGCATCTTCGCCCTGCAGAACATAGCCGAGCGCAAACGGGCGGAGCAGCGGATCCGTTATCTCGCGCGCATCGACGCCCTGACCAAGGTGCCGAACCGCATGCAGTTCCAGCACCTGCTGCAGCGGGCGATCGCCCGCGCGCGTCGCGAGCGTCGCTGCCTCGGGCTGCTGTACATCGATGCCGACCATTTCAAGGACATCAACGACACGTTCGGCCATCTGGCGGGCGACACGGCACTCGAGACCATGACTGAGAGGCTCATACGCGAGCTCCCCGAGAACACCGTGATCGGCCGTCTCGCCGGGGACGAGTTCGCGGTCGTCGTCGAACCGGCGAGCGAGGACGGCACCCCCGAGGACCAGATCTCGGAGGTGGCCGGCCGACTGCTGGCCACGCTCGCGCAGCCGTTCCAGGTGCAGTCGAATGAAGTCTTCATGACGGCGAGTATCGGTATCGCCTTTTATCCGGAAGACGCTGGCAATGTCATCGACCTGATCCGGAACGCGGACGCGGCCCTGTATCACGCCAAGAAGGCGGGCGGTAATACCCACCGTTTCTACAGCCCCGAGATGAACGAGGCGGCCGTGGAGCGGATGATGCTGAAGAGCCGGCTCAGACGCGCCTACGAGCGGGACGAACTGCTGCTGCATTACCAGCCAAAGTACAATCTGCATGATGGCACGGTCGTCGGCGCCGAGGCGCTCGTACGCTGGGAGCTGCCCGACCGGGGCCTCATCCTCCCATCGGAGTTCATCCCCCTCGCGGAGGAGACCAATCTCATCGTCGAGATCGGCGAGTGGGTGCTCGAACGGGTCTGCGCGGATTACCGGGAATGGCAGCAGCGCATCCCGCTGCCCGGCCGTGTGGCGGTCAACCTGTCGCTGAAACAGCTGCGGCAGCGCAATTTCCCGCAGCGCGTGGACGAGATCGTCCGACGGCCAGGCGTCTCGCCGACCTTCCTCGAACTCGAGATCACTGAGACGACGCTGATGGAGGATCCGCAGCGCACCATCCGAATCCTGGACGAACTCTATGCGATGGGCCTGCATCTCGCGATCGACGACTTCGGGACCGGCTATTCCTCACTCAGTGCCCTGCAGCAATTCCCGATCAGTACGCTGAAGATCGACAAGTCCTTCGTCCGCGACGTCGCCGTGGATCCGGACGACGCCACCATCGTGGCGACGATCATCGAGATGGGTCGGAGTCTGAAGATGGACGTCGTCGCGGAGGGCGTGGAGACCGAAGAGCAGCTGGCCTTCCTGCAGACGCTGGACTGCACCTACGTACAGGGACTGCTGTTCGGCGACCCCATGACCGCGGACGATTATCTCGAACTCCTGATCGCCCAGGAGGAAGGTACCGATACCCACCGCGCACTGTTCGCCTGACCCCGCCCATTTGATGGCTTCTCTTTCTTTTTCAATCGGTTAGGCCCGCGCTTCACGCCGACCGGTGATTGATGATTTAATGGCTGCCTCATCGGTGCTGCCCCTCGTGCCGCTCGCGGCCGGGCAGCCAGCGACAACAGAATTGGTATCCGGAGGATCAGGTTGATCATGAAACCCGTGAGAACCGCCATTGCCGCTCTCGGCATTCTCGGCCTCGCGACCGCCGTGCAGGCGGAGTGCGTTTATCCCGAGCAGGACGTGGAAATGCCGGACGGCACGAATGCCACGAAAGACGAAATGATAGCCACACAGCAAGCGGTGAAGTCCTACATGGCGAATATGGAGGCCTATCTGGCTTGTCTGAAGGAAGAGCATGCCGCAGCGAGCGCGTCGGCCGCTGCCAGCGGAGACGAAGATCCCGAAGCGATGGCGCGCCGCGAGGCGATGTTCACGAAGCGCCACGATGCGGCCGTGGACCAGATGCATCTGGTGGGCGCCCGCTTCAACGAACAGGTCCGCGCCTTCAAGGATCAGAGCGACTGATTCACCAGCGGTATTTGTCGAAATTCTCCGGATTCGCCCAGTTCTCGGGCGAGTTCCACTCCCGTTCCCGGTTATAGGTGTCCCGGTCATGGAGATAAGCGGGACCCTCGCCGGCCTGCCCGTAATAAACCTCGAATCCGAGCGCCAGCATTTCGGGCGGTGAGAACCGGGCGGCGGCGTCACCGATGACCAGCACCCGCCGCGCGTGCAGGTCGCGCAGGCGGCCCAGCAAGGCCTCCGCTGCGCCCGAGACGTTCAGCACCAGGACCAGGTCGTAGAGGCCCGCACCCTCCAGGCAGGCTACCCCGGCCTCGGCGGGCAAGTGCTCGTAATGTCGATCTCCCGGGAGGTCCGCCGACCCGGCACCGACGACCAGCACCGACGCGCTCTTGTCGAGGGCGGCGAGTTCACTCGCCACCGTCGGCGCCCCGGTATCCTCGGCCCGCCTGCCCGTCCGTCCTCTCTTGCGTTCCGGAGTCACGATACAGGTACGGCGCCCTCCCGGGACTCAGAGACGATTGATCTCTTGTTTCAGGTGATCCCGAGGGTCAGTGACGATCCGCTCGAGGACACGGACCCGCTCCTCGAGCTCCTCGAGACGCGCGAGGGTCGCCTGCCATTCCTCGTCGGTCTTCGGATCTTCCTCCTCGCGGCGGTTCCGCATGTACTCCTTGAGGATACCGGCGAAAAGGACGATCGCGACGATGGTAATGACGAATCCCGGTCCCCAGCTCATTATTCACTCCCTCCGGTTCCCGAACGCCCCTCCAGATCGCGGAATTCCCGATCCAGATCGAAGCGTGGCGAAGTAACATACCGCTCCATCCGGGCGAGCCGGCTGTCCAGCCGCTGGAAGCGCCGGCGGATTTCCGCCATCGTCGCCTGCGGCGAAGAGCGCAGTGCCTTACGGAAATCCGGGTCCTCCTTCAGAGACACCGACTCGACCGGTCGGTAGGGTATCAGCAGAGCGATACCGAAGTAGACCAGCAGGGTCATCGGGGCCGACAGCAGCAGTGCCACGACGGCGAGGATCCGGGTCACCTTCAGGTCGAAACCGAAATAGTCGGCGATGCCGGCGCACACACCGAAGAGGATGCCGCGCTCGCGGTCCCGGTAGAAGCGTCTTTCCTGGATTCTCTCACTCACAGATGGTCTCCCATGGTATCGCCGCGGCGCCAGAATTCCCGTTCGCGCGCCCGGTTCCGGGCGTGCAGCGAGCGATCCGGCAGCAGCATGGCCGCGACGAGGTAGACGAGACCCGTGAGCAGCGGCGAAAACCACAGCGCAAGGAGCGTCACCCCGCGGACCAGCAGCCGGTCGATGTCGAAATAGCCGGCGATGCCGGCGCAGACGCCGAATATCAGGCCGTTGTCCCGGTCCCGATAGAGCCTGCGCAGGCATCCGCCGAGTTGCTGGAACGGGCTCCGATGACTCATGTCTTCTTCCTCCAGTCAGGGACTTCATCGTCCAGGATCGTCTCCAGGGCGTTCAGCCTGCTCTCCATGTGCTGCGCGAGTGACCAGATCTCCTCGAGCATGTCCTCCTCGGTCCCGGACAACTCCCGCGACTTCTTCCACTTCGTTACGTAGTGGAGAATGATCCACAGGGGCAACGGAATCGTGACGAACAGTACCGCAAGTGTGTACATGGCTTCGCTCATCTAGGCCTGATTCCCGCCTTCCGCCCCGGCACCGCCGCCGCGCTTCTCCGCGTGGCGACGTTTCAATTCGGCCAGTTCCCGGTTGACCGCCTCCTCCGCCTCCAGGCTGACGAACTCGTGAGCGAGCCCCTTGGGCTGGCCCAGATCGTACGCCTCGACACGGCCCTCGACGTCGTCCATCCGTCGCTCGTACTGCTCGAAGCGGACCAGCGCGTCTTCGATCGTGTAATCGTGGATCTTCTTGCGGGCCGCCAGCCGGCTCGTGGCCGTCTTGTGCCGGGAAACGAGCGTCTTCTGCCGTGCCTTGGCGTCCTTCAGCTTCGCCTCCAGTCTGGCGATGTCCTCGTTCAGACGGGTCAGACCCTCGTCGACCTGCGCATAATCGCTGCGCACGGTCTCGACCGCGGCCGCGACCTGGGACTTCTCCAACAGCGCCGCCTTGGCCAGATCCTCCCGACCCTTGTCCAGTGCGAGTTCCGCTTTCCGCTCCCAGTCACCCTGCTCTTCCTCGAGCCTGGCGAGCTTGCGGTTCAGCTCCTTCTTGTCGGCGATCGAGCGCGCCGCGGCCGAGCGGACCTCGACCAGCGTGTCCTCCATCTCCTGGATCATCAGCCTCACGATCTTCTCCGGATCCTCCGCCTTCTCGAGGATGGCGTTGATGTTGGAGTTAACGATGTCACTGAATCTCGAAAAAATGCCCATAGTGCATTCCTCATTTGAATTGCCTTCCGTACACAACTAAGCAGGATTCATGCCAGGCTGCGTGTTTCAGGATTTTATTACTATTATTCAATTAGTTAACTTACGCTGCAGGGCAGGGAGAGGTTGCCGTAAATTAGTTTTTTCGGCTAACTATTATGGTTTAATGCTAATTGTTCGCGTAGAATCAACAATGTGGACGAACGGCAGAAGCAACCGATCATCGGCGAGGCGCCGGCCTTCCTGGAGATGCTCGAGCACGTCTCCCGCGCAGCGCCCCTTACGAAACCCGTGCTCGTCATCGGGGAGCGCGGAACGGGCAAGGAACTCATCGCCTCCCGTCTCCATTTTCTCTCCGATCGCTGGGAGCAGCCCCTGGTCAAGGTCAACTGCGCGGCGCTGACCGAGAGCATCCTGGAATCCGAACTCTTCGGCCACGAGGCCGGTGCTTTCACCGGCGCCCTGCGGGCTCACGTCGGCCACTTCGAGCGGGCCGACGGCGGTACCCTCGTACTGGACGAACTCGCGACGATCCCGCTCCGCACCCAGGAGAAGATCCTGCGCGTCATCGAGTACGGCGAATTCGAAAGGGTCGGGGGCAGCAGCACGCTCGAGGTGGACGTGCGCATCGTCGGTGCGACGAACGAGGATCTGCAGGCACGGGTCGCCGACGGACGGTTCCGTGCCGATCTGCTCGATCGACTCGCATTCGACGTGATCACCGTCCCGCCGCTCCGGGAGCGCCTCGACGACATCATGCCCCTCGCCTACAGCTTCGCGGTGAACATGACGGCCGAACTCAGGCGCAGCTATTTCCCGGGTTTCAGCGCCCGCGCCGCCTCGACACTGCTGCATCACGACTGGCCCGGCAATGTCAGGGAGCTCAAGAATGCGGTTGAACGTTCGGTCTACCGCAGTGAGGATCCCGACGCGAAGATCACGAAGATCGCGTTCGATCCGTTCGACTCTCCGTACCGGCTGCGCGACGAAGGGACGGCGACCAACGCCGATCCGACGGACGCCTCCGGGGGCTCTGGCCGGCGCAAGCCGCGCCTCCCCACGAATCTCAAACAACAGCTGGCGGACCTCGAATCGTCGCTCGCCAGGGCGGCCCTCGAGAAGGCGCGCTACAACCAGCGCGTCGCTGCCGGCCTGCTCGGTCTCACCTATCACCAGTTCCGTGGCTGCCTGAAGCGCCACGATATCCCCTCACGACCGGACGGAGCGGTGCGCCGGCAGGCCCGACGGCATCGGGCAAGCGAGGCTGGCGGCGACTGAGACGCCGAGCGAAGCATCGGCAGCCGGACGCGAATGGGCTACTATCGTCTTAGCGCTCGCAGCGCCGGGTCCGGTCATCGCGATGACCGACCGGCGCCGGCAACCGACACGTTTCTGCAGACCGGCGATCAGTGATGAAGAGAATCGGCACGGCACTCTCGGAGCACGCCACACGCATGATGTTGCTCGGCTCGGGGGAACTCGGGAAGGAGGTGGCCATCGAAGCGCAGCGTCTCGGCGTCGAGGTGATCGCCGTGGACCGCTATCCGAACGCGCCCGCCATGCACGTCGCCCATCGTTCACACGTCATCGACATGCTGGATCCCGTCGCCTTACGACAGGTCATCGAAGACGAGGAACCGGACTTCGTGGTGCCCGAGATCGAGGCGATCGCGACGCCCGTACTGCAGGAACTGGAGGAAGCCGGTCACTGCATCATCCCCACTGCGCAGGCGACGCGACTGACCATGGATCGGGAGGGGATCCGGAAGCTGGCCGCGGAACACCTGGAGCTGCCGACGTCGGAATATCGTTTCGCCGGCACGGAGTCGGAATTCCGGGAGGCGGTGGAGGCGATCGGTCTGCCCTGCGTCGTGAAGCCGGTGATGAGTTCCTCGGGCAAGGGGCAGAGCGTCGTCCGCGAGGAAGGCGAGATCGACCCCGCGTGGGAGTACGCCCAGCAGCGCGGACGCAGCGGCGGGGGCCGGGTGATCGTGGAGAGCCTGATCGATTTCGATTACGAGATCACGCTGCTCACGCTGCGCCACGACGAGACCATCAGCTTCTGCGAGCCCATCGGCCACCTGCAGCTGCAGGGCGACTACCGGGAGTCCTGGCAGCCACAGCCCATGAGCGATACCGCTCTCGAGCGCGCGCAGCGGGTCGCCGGTTCCATCGTCGGCGCCCTCGGCGGGCGCGGCATCTTCGGTGTCGAACTGTTCGTGAAAGGGGACCAGGTGTGGTTCAGCGAGGTCTCGCCCCGCCCCCACGACACCGGCATGGTGACGATGATCTCCCAGGATAATTCCCAGTTCGCCCTGCATGTGAGAGCCATACTGGGCCTGCCCGTCCCGGTGATCCGCCAGCTCGGACCGTCCGCGTCCTGCGCGATCGTCGCGGAGGGCGACAGCGACAACATCCGCTTCAAGGGCGTCGACAGGGCACTCCAGGAACCGGACACCAGCCTGCGCCTGTTCGGCAAACCCGAGATCCGGGGCTCGCGGCGCCTCGGCGTCGCGCTCGCCCGGGGCGAGACCATCGACGACGCCCGTGACAAGGCACGCCGGGCCGCCGGCGCCGTCATCTGCAAGTTCTAGCGAGGATCAGGCGCTCGCCGTCTCGTCCCGGTAACGACGGAAATAGATGGCGCCGGCGATGAGCGCCGCGGCGACGGCGAGCCCGCCCCACAGTCCGGGGGTGGCGAGGAATCGACCCGGATCGAGCACCGACAGCAGGTCGACCTCACCTGCCAGTCCGGCCGGCAGATCGTCGACGGTGATCCGCACCCCGTCGTTCCCGAACTCCGCGCGTACCCAGGGCAGATGGCCGAGACGGCCGTACACGGCCCGGGCGAAATAGCCGGTATCGAAGACGAGTCGTTCGAGCAGCGGCAAGACGACGAAGGGCAGCACCGTCCAGAGGAAGACGTTCTTCTTCGCGAAGGCCGAGCAGAACAGGGCCCAGGCGATGAAAGGCAGAAACCAGAGCGCCGAGGCGAGCAGCCAGTAGACGGACAGGGTCCATATCTGCAGCACCGGCGTCGGACTCCAGACCAGTTCCGAAGCGCTGCCACCGCCGAGCCAGACGGCGATGCTGGACATCGTCAGTATGAGAATCTGGGTCGCCGCCAGGAAACCGAACGTGATCACCGGGGCAACGAACGCGGCGGTGACCACCTTCGAAATGACCACCTCGGTATCGGTGAGGGGCAGGGACTTCCAGAACAGGATGCTGCGGTCCTTCCGCTCGGCGTACAGCGCGTCGATCGAGTAGAAGAAGACGAGGAATGCGAGTCCCACCACGAAGAGCGTGGCAGGCGCGCCGACGAGCGCACCCACGCCGGCCATGCTGCCGAGTTCGCCGCCCATCTGCATGCCTCTGACGAGGGTGTCGAAACCGACGCCCCGCGCACCGCCCACGACCAGCGCGACCAGGACACCGAGCAGTACGACGAGGGAAATCACGAGCGGCGTGAGGTACAACGCACGATGCTCCCACAGCTCCCGCTGCACGAGCACGTACATGCGCCGGATCATGCCCGCGCCCCCCGCAGCTTCGCCACGAACAGATCCGCGAGCCCCGGTGTCTTCAGTTCGCCGAGCCCCGCGAGCCGGTCGCGATCGACACCTTCGAAGGTGAGAATCTTCCGGCCGAAGGCATCGCGCTGCGCGATCGGCTGGAGCGTCAGCGCTTCCGCGGCATTGTCGCCGCTCGTTGTCAGCTCGACGTAACGGGCGGCCAGATTATCGACGGTGTCGTCCACGACGAGACGGCCGTCGTCGATGAACATCACGTCGGTGAGGATGTGTTCGATCTCCTCCACCTGGTGTGTCGTCACGATGATCGTGCGTTGCTCGTCGAAATAGTCATTGAGGATCGAGGTGTAGAACTCCTTGCGGAAGAGGATATCCAGACCGAGGGTCGGCTCGTCCAGCACCAGCAGCTTCGCATCGATTGCCATGATGAGGGACAGATGGAGCTGGGTGATCATCCCCTTGGAGAGTTGCTTCACCCGCGCCTCGCGCCGCACACGCGTCCGCGCGAGGAACTCCTCGGCGCGGGGACGACTGAAATTCGGATGCACCGCCTCCACGAAATCCAGCAGATCCGTGACGTATATCCAGTGCGGCAGCACGGCCACGTCCGCGACGAAGCAGATGTCCTGCATGAGTTGTTTGCGCTGACGGAACGGATCCAGGCCGAGTACGCTGAGTTCGCCCCGGCAGTCCGTGAGACCCAGCATGATCTTCAGCAGGGTGGTCTTGCCCGCTCCGTTCGGCCCGATCAGGCCGACGATGCGGCCGGCTTCGATATCGAAACTGACGTTATCGACCGCTCGCGTGGAACCGTAGGATTTCGTAACGCCACGGGCGCGGGCGATGACGCTCATTCCGCATCCTCCGGCTCCTCCGGCGCCTCGGCGCGAGCCAGCAAGTCGGCCGCGTCGAGTCCCAGCCGCTGGATGGTTGCGACGATCTCCGGCCACTCCTGTTCGAGGAAACGCTCACGCTCACCGCGCATCAGCCTGGCGCGGGCACCCTGCAGCACGAACATGCCGCGGCCGCGCTTCTTCTCGACCAGGTCCTCGTCGACGAGCTCCTGGTAGCCTTTCAGCACGGTGAGAGGATTCAGCCGGTATTCGGCGGCCACATTACGAACGGAAGGCAGCGCGTCACCGTCCTGCAGGACACCTTCCAGGATCATCGCCACGACCCGATCGCGCAGCTGACGATAGATGGGCTGATTGTCGCTCCAGTCAGCTTCCATCAACTGCCTGCCTCTGCCGCCGTCGATACCGGCGACCGGGTATCCGATCTGAACAGACCCGACTCCCACTCATCCGCTCGGTCAGCCCTTGCCCGCTTCCAGGAAGAGGATGCGGTCGGGACTGGCCGTCGGGTCGGATCCCGGAGCCCCGCCGGATCTCAGCTCGCTCGCAACCAGTGCCAGCGCCATCAGCATCAGCATCGAGAGCCCTACCGTCAGCCTGCTACCTGTTCCCTGTTCGCGTTTCATTGCCCTGCCTCGTTGTCTCGCCTGTGTTCCTGTCGGCTCGTTCCCCGTCTCTGTGAACGGGTGTTGTAGTCAACTATAACACCACAGACCCCGAAAGCAATACCCCGGTGCACATTCTCCGTGACGCGGCTAACCCCGACGGGCCCGGTCGTGCGTTGGAAGCAGGAAATCGAGGGGAATGATCGGTGTCCGAATCCCAGGCCATATCACCCGCCTGCCGGCTCAAATACACTGAGGCAATGGTACCCGGCGACCCGGACGTACGGCTCATGCTGCGCTATCGCGACGGCGACGTGGCGGCGTTCGACGCCCTGTATGCGCGGCACAAGGACGGACTGTACCGGTACCTGCTCGGATTGACGCTGGACCGGGACACCGCAGAGGATCTGTTCCAGGAGGCATGGAGCAAAGTCATCGCCGCCCGCCGCCGCTACCGGCCGAGCGCCCGCTTCTCCACCTACCTCTACCGGGTCGCGCACCATTGCTTCGTGGACCACTACCGACGCCGGCGCACCCGTGGACGAGAGGAGGATGCCGGTGTGGCCGGACTGATCGCACCGGAGGGGAACCCGGCTGCCGAAACCGAGCGCGCACAGGCACGCGCGCATCTGCAGCGCCTGCTCGGGGAGCTGCCCGCGGAACAGCGAGATGCCTTCCTGCTCCGTGAGGAAGGCGGACTCGGGCTGGCGGAGATCGCCGAGGTAACCGGCGTCGGTGCCGAGACCGCGAAGAGTCGACTCCGATACGCCTACCGCAAACTGCGCGAGGGCTTCGCCGCCCTCGCCCCCGACCGGGGAGGAAACGCCGATGACTGAACGGGGAGGCGACGGCCCGACGCCGGACTTCGCCGACGACACCGTCTCGCGTCGATACCGCGACCTGGCGGACGACGGATCGCCCGGGCGCCTGGACCGACAAATCCGCACCGAGGCGCGGGGGGCCGTCCGGGGTCCTGCCTGGCAGCGACCACTCGCAGTCGCGGCGACGCTGGCGCTGGCGGCGGCGATCGTCCTGGAGGTGACCGGACCACGACACGATGCCGCCCGCGAGGAGGCACCGGCGGTCGCGCCGGCCACGATCGGGGACAGGGGCCGCGGGCTGCCGGCACCGGAACTGACACCCGAAGTGGAACCCGAATCGGCGCCGGCGGCCGGAAACGTGAGCCGATTCGCCTCGCCGGCCGCGCTCGCTCCGCCGTCCGGGGTGGCGCGGAAATCCGAGATGGCTCACGACGAGGGCGTGTCGGCAGAGGAGTCGGTCTCTGTCGGCGCGGAGACTCCGGCACCGTACGAAGCCCGAGGCGCGAACGGCTCGTCGCCCTGCGCAAGCGAACGCGACTCGCCGGCGGCCTGGCTCGAGTGCATCGAGAAACTGGCTGCGGCAGGCGACGACATGGCGGCGAGCGCCGAACGCCGTGCGCTCGCCGAGCGTTACCCGGAGGCTGCGGCCTCACCGGACTGAGGCCGCGCGCGCTCCGTGCTAGAATCGCGGCCCCGCGCGAGGCGTGCAGCGCGACGCCGCGGGCCTCCGACCGACTTCGGATCGACTTCGAATATCGACGACAGGCAGAGCCGCAGGCGCGGCCGCCGATTACGAAGGTGCCACGATTATGAACAAGCCAGTGCATGTCACCATCACGGGGGCCGCAGGCCAGATCGGCTATCAGCTCGCTTTCCGGATCGCTTCGGGCCAGATGCTCGGCGCCGACCAGCCCGTGGTCCTGCAACTGCTGGAAATCCCGCCCGCACTGCCCGCACTCGAGGGGGTGGTGATGGAGCTGGAGGACTGCGCATTCGACACGCTGGCCGGCGTCAAGGCCACCGACGATGCCGACGTCGCGTTCCGTGACAGCCAGTGCGCCCTGCTGGTGGGCGCAAAACCTCGCGGCCCCGGCATGGAACGCTCCGATCTGCTGCAGGAGAACGCCAAGATCTTCTCGGTGCAGGGCAAGGCCATCAATGAGCACGCGGATCGCGGCATCCGTGTCCTGGTGGTCGGCAACCCGGCCAACACCAACGCCCTGATCGCCCAGGCCAACGCTCCGGACATCGACCCGGGCAACTTCACGGCGATGACCCGCCTCGACCACAACCGGGCGATGGCTCAGCTGGCGACGAAGCTCGATGCTCACGTCAGCAAGATCCACCGCATGATCATCTGGGGCAATCACAGTGCGACCCAGTACCCCGACGTGAGTCATGCGCTGGTCGGCGACGAACCGGTCGCCGGCCGGGTCGACGAGGCCTGGCTGACGGGCGAGTTCATCCCGACGGTGCAGCAGCGCGGCGCCGCCATCATCAAGGCCCGCGGGGCCTCCTCCGCGGCCTCGGCCGCATCGGCGGCGATCGATCACATGCACGGCTGGTGGCTCGGCACGCCACAGGACGACTGGGTGAGCATGGCGATACCGGCCGATGGCAGTTACGGCATCGAGCCTGGCGTGATCTATTCCTATCCGGTGCGCTGCCGCAACGGCGCCTACGAGATCGTCCAGGGCCTCGACATCAGCGAATTCAGCCGCGCCCGGATGGATGCGACCGACGCCGAACTGCGTGAAGAGCGGGCCGCCATCGAATCCCTGCTCTGAGTCGGCAACCGGCCGAACCTCGACATCGCCTCGACTGCCGCCCGCGCCTGCAGGCGGCCCGTCGGCTCCGGTATAGTGCCTATTGAAGGACTGCTGTCGCCGTGACAGCGTGGTACACGGGTGCGGATCGCACCCGAGTAGAGAGGATGCGATTGTGGCGGATTTTCTGATCGGACTGTTCTGGTTCCTGCTGTTCGCAGGTGGCGCGGGTGCCCTCGCCTACCACCGTGTGGATCTTAGAACCTCCACCATGGCCGCCGGCGTGGCACTGGCACTCTACACGTTCCTCGGCGACGGGCCGGGGCTGTGGCTGGTGCTCCTCTGGGTCGCTTTCGCCGGCATGGTCGCACTGAACTTCCGGGACTTCCGCCGGGAGCGGATCACCCGCCCCATCCTGAAGACCTACCGCACCATGCTGCCGAGCATGTCGGACACCGAACGCGAAGCCCTCGAGGCCGGCAGCGTCTGGTGGGACGGCGAGCTGTTCACCGGCCTGCCGGACTGGGACCGGTTGCTGGCCATGCCGCCGCCGAAGTTGTCGGAGGAGGAACAGGCGTTCCTGGACGGCCCCTGCGAAGAGCTGTGCCGGATGATCGATGACTGGGAGATCACCCACGAGCTCGGCGACATGCCACGGGAGGTCTGGGATTTCATCAAGAAGCACAAGTTCTTCGCGATGATCATCCCGAAGAAGTGGGGCGGGCTGGAATTCTCCGCCTACGCCAACGCGATGATCCTCGCGAAACTCGCCTCCCGCAGCGCGACGGCCTCCTCCACCATCGGCGTACCGAACTCCCTCGGTCCTGCCGAACTCCTGTTGCACTACGGCACGGAAGCACAGAAGAAACGTTATCTGCCCGGACTCGCGAGCGGGGAGGAAATTCCCTGCTTCGCCCTGACGTCGCCGCAGGCCGGTTCCGACGCGGCCGCTATCGTAGACACCGGCGTCGTCTGCAAGGGTGAATTCCAGGGTGAGGAAATACTCGGCATACGCCTGAACTGGGACAAGCGTTACATCACACTGGCGCCGGTAGCCACCGTCCTCGGTCTCGCTTTCAAGCTGAAGGATCCGGACCGCCTGCTCGGCGGCGAGGAAGACTACGGCATCACGGCGGCGCTCGTCCCGACCGACACGCCCGGCGTGGAGATCGGCCGGCGTCACTTCCCTTTGAATATCCCGTTCCAGAACGGTCCCACCCGGGGCACGGACGTGTTCGTGCCGCTCGATGCCATCATCGGCGGACCGGAGATGGCGGGCAAGGGCTGGAAGATGCTGGTGGAACTGCTCTCCGTCGGCCGCGGCATCACGCTGCCAGCGAGTGCGCTCGGCGGCGGCCAGGCTGCCGTCTACGCCACCGGCGCCTACAGCCGCATCCGTACCCAGTTCCACCTGCCGGTGGCCAGATTCGAGGGTGTCGGCGAGGCGCTCACCCGCATCGCGGGCTACACCTACATCATCAACTCGGCCGTCAGTGTGACGTCCGGCGCGATCGACCAGGGTGAGAAGCCGGCGGTCCCCTCGGCGGTGCTGAAGTATCACTGCACCGAACTCGGCCGCAAGATCGCCAACGACGCCATGGACATCCACGGCGGCAAGGGCATCATGCTCGGGCCGAAGAACTACCTGGGACGCGGCTATCAGGGAGCACCGATCGCCATCACCGTGGAAGGCGCGAACATCCTGACACGCAGCCTGATCATCTTCGGGCAGGGTGCGATCCGTTGCCATCCCTTCGTGCTGAAGGAACTGCACGCCGCGCAGGACGAGGACCGGGAGCGCGGGCTGCGCGACTTCGATCGGTCGCTGTTCGGGCATATCGGTTACGCCATCAGCAACGCCGCACGGTCATTCTTCCTGGCGCTGACCCACGCGAAATTCAGCCGCGTCCCGCTGAGCACGCCGACCCGGCGCTATTACCAGAACATCAACCGATACAGCGCTGCCTTCGCGCTGGTATCGGACTTCGCGATGCTCACGCTCGGTGGCAAACTCAAGCAGCGCGAACTGCTCTCGGCGCGGCTGGGCGATGTCTTCAGCAGCATGTATCTCGCCTCCGCGGTTTTGAAGCACTTCGAGAACCAGGGTCGGCGCGCATCGGACATGCCGCTCGTCGAGTGGTCCGTGCGCACGCTCATGTACGAGGCGCAGGAGCAGCTGCACAGCTTCCTCAGGAATTTCCCGAACCGGCCAGTCGCGTGGCTGCTCAGAGTGCTGGTATTCCCGCGCGGCCGGACCTACTCGGCGCCTTCCGACGAACTCGGACAACGGATCGTAGAGCTGGTGATCGCGCCTGGGGAGACCCGCGAGCGTCTCGCTGCCCAGGCGTATCGGGCCGTCGAGCCCGGCAGTCAGCTCGGCTTGCTCCAGGAGGCCCTCGAGATGGCCGTCGCCGTCGAGCCGATCGAGAAGAAGCTGCGGCAGATGGAGAAGGAGGGCCGGATCACGGCGGAGTATCTGCCGAACCAGGTGGCCGAGGCCCGGGAAGCCGGGCACCTGACGGACGATGAGGCGAGCGCGCTCCTCGCCTATCACGAGCGGGCCATGGAGATCATCCATGTGGACGACTTCCCCCAGGATGCCCTGGCCTGTCGCCCGGCCGCTGCCTCGACGGGCGGTGCGGCGCCGGTGACGAAGAAAAAGGCGATCCGGCGCAAACGCAAGACCGCGAAGAAGAAGCGGAAGGTGGCGAAGCCGGCGGCAGCGACAGACCCCGGGGCGGCGGCCGCGGGCACCTTATCGGGGGCGGACAAGGAAACGGTCGCGAGCGCCGATTCGGCAGCGGACGGCGAGTCGGCGGCGGACGCAGAGTCGGCGCGGGAGGAAGAGCAGCGGGAGAGCGGCGCGAGCGCGTGACCCGGCGCCGGAGCCGCGCCATCCGGACGGAGAGCAGCGGTGGAAGAACCCCGGGTCATCTACGAAGAAACGACCGCCTGTGAGCCCGGGACCGAGACGGAATTCCGCCACTGGCTCAAGGGCCATGTGGCGGCCATGCTCGAGTTGCCGGGGTTTACCGGCGCACGGGTGCTGGAGGTCGTATCGGCGGACGACGACTGGCCCCGCCACACGGTCCATTATTATCTGACCGACCGCGCCGCGCTGGATGACTACCTGGCGGCCGGCGCCGAGCAGATGCGCGGCAACGCCGCCGCCCGCTTCGGCGACGCCATCCGGACGGAGCGCCGGGTTCTGACGGCCGGCGACTCCGAGACGTCGCCACCCCGCTGTCTCAATTGTGGCCATGTCCTGCACGGGCAGTACTGCGGCATCTGCGGTCAGCGTTCCAGCAGCCGTCTGATCAGTCTGTGGGGTCTCGTCAGCGAAGGGCTGGGCGACCTGCTCGACGTGGACTCCCGGCTATGGCGCACGCTGCGGGCACTCCTACTGCGGCCGGGCTACCTGACAGCGGAATACCTCGAGGGCCGCCGGGCCCGTTTCATGCCGCCCTTCCGCATGTATCTCGCCTTCAGCCTGATCTTCTTCGTGACGGCATTCTTCGGCGTCGACGACATGCAGGTCACCTTCGACGGAGAAGCGGACCAGGCAGCCCAGGCGGCTTCCCGGGAAGCCGCTGCCGAACTGGCTGCCGGCGTCCGCGACGGCCTCAAGGGCGAGTTGCCGCCGGAGGAGATCGAGCGCCGGGCTCAGGCACTGCGGGAACGGATCGACGCCGCGGAAGACGTCAGGCAGGGAGAAGGCACCGATCTCACGTCGACCTGCGACGAGATGGACATCGAGATCGGGGGCTGGCTCGGCGAGCGGCTGACCGAGGACCGGCTGCGGGAAGCTTGTCGCCGGGTAGTCGCCGACCGCGGCCGCAACCTGGCGAAGGCCCTCATCGACGATCTGCCGACCGCTCTGTTCGTCTTCCTGCCGCTGCTCGCCCTGGTCCTCAAGTTGCTCTACCCGTTGTCCCGTCGCTATTACGTCGAGCACCTCCTTTTCATCGTCCACTTCCAGTCCTTCGTATTCCTGGTGCTGACGCTGCAGGTCCTGCTGTCGAGACTCCTCGACCTGACAGGCAGACTGGAATGGCTGACCGCCCTCACCGGCTTGGTCGTCTCGTTCTACCTGCCGATCTATCTCTACCGAGCGATGCGTCGGGTCTACCGGCAGGGTTTCTTCCCGACGTTCACGAAGTTCCTCATCCTGTCGCTGGCTTATCTGGTGGCTTTCATACTGTTGATGGCAGGCACCTTCGCGGTCGCGGCTCTGAGCCTGTGATCGAGGGTTGCGAGATGCCTCACGCGACGGCCGATGCCGGCCGTAACCCGAACCACTCGCCGTTTTGCGGACGTTCGGGCTAGAATGGTCCGCCGCCGGGGCTTGTGTCTGGCGGAATCTAGCGCGACAATGCCCTCAAGGCCGTAAAGATAAGTTGACAGTACAACGTGTAAACTTTCCAGTCCATGACTAAAAAACCTATAGGAATCAGTGGGCTCGCAGCATACGTCCCGCCTTACCGAGTCTGGCTGGAGGATTGGTGTGAGTGGACAGGTGCGCACTGGCCGAAGATCAGCGAGGTCGTCGGGCGCAGTTTCAGGATGCGTGGCCAGCGCCACAGCGTCTACACCATGGCGGCCACCGCCGTTCTGCGGCTGATTCGCCAGTACGACGTCGACCCCCGACGGGTGAAATTCCTCGGACTCGGTACGGAGTCGAGCACGGACAATTCAGCCGGCGCGATCATCGTGAAGGGCATGGTGGACCGGGCGCTGATCAGCGAGGGCAAGCCTCCGATCGCACGCAGTTGCGAGGTACCGGAATTCAAGCACGCCTGTCTCGGCGGCGTTTACGGCATGAAGGGTGCGATACGCCACCTGGCGCTGGACGGAGCCGGCAGCCAGGCCATCATGGTCTGTGCCGATATCGCCGAATACGCGAGAGGGTCCAGCGGCGAACAGACCCAGGGCGCCGGGGCCGTGGCCATGCTGCTGGAGGAAGATCCGACGCTGGCGACCGTCGATCTCACCCAGGCGGGCTCCGCCTCCGACTATCGCCTCATCGATTTCCGTAAGCCGATGCTGCGCTTCTGCGGCCAGGAGCGGAGCGAGACCCACCAGGTGCAGGATTTCCCTGTCTTCAATGGCAAGTATTCGACCACCTGTTATCTGGACGAGACGCTGCAGGCACTGGCCGACATGTACGAGAAGCGCGGCATCCGGCCTGCCCCGTATCTGCGCTCCCTGGAAGCGGTCTTCATGCACCGCCCGTATCGGAGGATGCCGGAGACGGGCTGGGGTGCCGCGTGGATCTGGGCGCTCGCGCAAGGCGGCCAGGAGGAGCGCGAGATTCTCGCCGCATATTGCCGGCAGGCGGAGGTGGATACGGATGCGGTGATCGCCGAATCGTCTGCCACTCCGGATCTCAGCGAATTCGCGACCGAAGGCGGAGTGAACCAGGACGCCTATCCGCTGACCATGGCCGTGGTGCGCGTATTCCGCTCCAGTCCGGAATACCGCGAGATCGTCATGGACAAGCTCGCGCTGGGTTCCGAGACCATGCGCGACCTGGGCAATCTCTACACGGCGGCTCTGCCGGCCTGGATGGCGGCGGGTTTCGAAGAGGCGCTGGAGAGCGACATCGATCTGGCGGGCCGGGAGATCCTGACGCTCGGCTACGGCAGCGGCGATGCTGCCGAAGTCATCCCGATCACCATGTGCGACACGTGGCGGGAGGCCACCGCGCGCATCGGATTCCGGCGCTGCCTGGATTTCGCGGTCGACCTCGGTCAGGAGCAGTACGAGGCACTGCACGACGGGCGCCGCGTCAGTGAACTCGACTATCTCCCGCAGGACGAGTTCATCATCGAACGCGTCGGCGACCGGGAGGACCGACAGTTTCAGGACCTTGGTATCGAGTATTACCGCTACGTCGGCTGAACCGTCCCGTCCAATATCGCCGCCAGCCGTCCGGCGTATTCCCCGGTCAGCCTCGCCCATTCCATGCGGAACCACGGCGTGTACTCGTCAGGGCGCTGCCGGAGACGCCGGGAGAGGCTTGCCGGATCCACGTAGCGCCATTCGGCCACTTCGGTGTCATTGGCCTGGACGGCCTGTCCCGTGACACCCGCATAGACCCAGCACAGTTCGTGTTCGGAACCCGCGTCCCCGTAGCTCGCCTGGTAGGTGAACTTGTAGACGAAGTCGAGCGCCGCCGAGATGCCGAGTTCCTGTGCCAGGCGCCGCTGCACTGCCTCCTCCATCTCCTCGCCGGCGCGCGGATGACTGCAACAGCTGTTGGACCAGTAGCCGGGCCAGAGACGTTTGTCCCGCGCACGCCGCTGGAGCAACAGCCGTCCGGCACGGTCGAAGATGAACAGGGAGAACGCCCGGTGCAGGACACCGTCGCCGTCGTGGCAGCGCGCCTTCGACAGGGTGCCGAGTTCGTTGTCGTCCCGATCGACCAGGATCAGCGATTCCGATTCGTCGGAAACGATCTCGTGCGCCTGACCACTCATGCCTCTCCCCGATCCCCGTGCAGCTGCAGTGTGCGGAATCCGGCATTCTCCAGCGCCTCGGCCACCGGGCCGGTGCCGTCCGGACAGAACGCGACGATGGACCCGCCACCGCCGGCCCCGGTCAGCTTCGCGCCGTGCGCTCCGGCATCCCGGGCGATCCCGATCATCTTCTCCAGCACCGGCGCCGATACGCCGAGCGCGTTCAGGATTCCCTGGCAGACATCCATGCGGAAACCCAGTTCCTCCGGCCGACCCTGCTCCAGGGCCTCGACGGATTCGAGCACGAGCTGGTCGATCTCGTCGAACAGCCGGGTGAAGCGGGCCCTGTCTCTCTCGTAGCCTGTCCGGACCCGGCGGACCATGTCCGAGGTGAGACTCCGCACCTCGCTCATCGCGACGACGAGCGGCAGGTCGCCCACATCGACGAAACGATTGACCGGCGGCTCGCGTCGGTAGAGCAATGTGCGCGAATAGGTCGCCACGGTGTTGTCCACGCCCGACGGCGTGCCATGCGCGAGTTTCTCGCATTCGAACGCCAGCTCGTTCACCGCCTCGTCGTCCAGACCGAGCCGGAAGCAGCGATCGAGCGACCGGACCACCGCAACGGCGATCGCGGCGGAGCCGCCGAGGCCCATGGCCGGCGGCAGATGGGGACGGAGCATGATGTCGATACCCCGGTCGTCCACCCGGAGTTGCCGCACGGCGAGTCTCAGACAGGCATCGAGCAGGTTGTCGTCGGGCGCGTGGGGATCGATGGCGCGGTCCACATCCCATTCGGGCACTCGCAAGCGCAGCGAGTCACCCCGCTCCTGCGCCAGGGCATGAACAGCCAGCGGCAACGGCGCGGCGAGCGCATGGCGACCGTAGACGACGGCGTGCTCGCCCAGCAGGATCACTTTGCCCGCGCCACTGCTCGCCTCGGCGAGGAAGGCCTCCTCCTGTTCGCGGGTCTCTTCGGTGACGGTGTTGACGAGTTCGGTGGCTTTCCAGGGTTTGATCTCGCCGCTGGCCACCAGCTCGGTCACCACCCGGTCGAAGTGTTCCGGCGGCGCGCCGGCGGCGGCCACGACACTGCGTGCGTGCAGCGTCATGTGGCCACGCTGGATCCCGTCCGTCGCGAGCGCCTTCAGCGCCGAGAGATTCTGCGCGAGCCCGACGGCGCAGAGGATGCCGGAGAGCTCCCTGGCACTGTGCACTTCGAGCAGCCTCAATGCGAAGGCCGCCACCGGATTGGCACGCAGTGTGCCGCCGACGATGCCGGTCTTCAGCGGCAGGGTGAGTTCGCCGCTCAGATTACCCGCCTCGTCGGTTCGCCAGCGGGTCAGGGCACTGTATCGTCCGTCCCGGCTGGCCCAGGCATGGGCGGCGGCTTCGATGGCGCGCCAGTCGTTGCCCGTGGCGATCGCGACCGCGTCGACACCGTTCATGATGCCCTTGTTGTGGGTGGCGGCCCGATACGGATCGGCGATGGCGATGTCGTTGGCCAGCACGATGGCGTCGCGTACGCGGGTTCCCTCCTCGCCCAGGCGATCGACAGGAATGCTGCAGCTCGCGGTGACCAGTGCCCCGTCCGTGAGATTGGACAGTATCCGCAGGTGCACGCGGCCGCCGGTCAGCCGTTCGACCATGCCCGCCACGCCTTCGCAGAGCGTATTGACCTGGTTGGCGCCCATCGCGTCCCGGGTGTCGGCCTCCAGGTGCAGCACGACGAGCGGACTGCCGTCCGGCAATGCCATGGAGCGCAGGCCGATGCGACGCACGCCGCCGCCACGCGCCACCATATTCGGCTGCAGCCCGTTGGCGAACGAGACGATATCGTCTTCGGCGGCACGCAGTTTCGCCGTGGCGGCTTCGGCATCGTCGACGCCGACGATGTGCAACTGGCCCGCCAGCAGCGGATCTTGTGCCTGCACGGCGAAGCCACCGCTCTCGCGCACGAGGCGCGCGGCCGAAGAGAGCGCTGCCACGATCGAGGGCTCCTCGACAGCCATGGGCACCACCCTCTCGTGACCGTCGATCAGGAAATTGGGCGCGATGGCCAGCGGCAGACCCGCGACCCCGATGACGTTCTCGATCATCCGGTCGGCGGCTTCCGGCGTGAGGCCGCCCCGCATGCTCTCGAGCAGGCGTACGTCCTCCTGGGTGATGATGCCCATGTCGGCAAGGCGCCGCCGTCTCTCGGCGACGTTCAGTCGGTAGAGGCCGGGGACGCGGGAGCTTCTGGTATTGCTGGGGTGATCGTTCATGGGGCGGTGTCCGGGCCGCTCATTCTAACGCGGAGACGCCGCGGGCGTCCGGCCCGAGCGCCAGCACATGGAAGCCCTCTTGCACGACGCGCGAGGCGAATGCGTGCCGCCTGTCCGGGTCCGCTGACAGCGCCAGCCCGATGTCGCCGCCGCCGGCGCCGCTCGGTTTGTACACCACACCGGCAGTCGCCGCCAGCCGGGCGAGGCGATCATGACCGCCGGACCAGATATCGAGACCCGCTGCCTGCGCCAGTTCCATGAGCATCGCTGCCCAGGCGGCGGTCGCCGACATCACGGCATCCGGCGTCCCACTCTGCCAGGCGGCCGCGGCGCGGCCCGCGGCCTCTCCCAGGGCATCCAGTATCGGGGCCGAGCCGGCGGTGTCTGCCCAGGCTTCGAAGCGCCGCACCCGGGGTGCGGTCGCTGCCGAATGTCCGGTCCAGACGAAGACCGCTTCCACGCCGGCGGGCCAGGCGAGGGGTTCCACGGCCGGGCCTTCACCGCCGGCGCGGAAGCGGATCAGGCCACCGGTGGTCGCCGCGGCGATATCGAGCCCGCTGCCGGCACCGCCCTGGAACCGCCGGTGAGCAGCGGACGCGAACGCCGTATCGAAATCGATGCCGAAGTGGCGGCAGAGAGCCGCCGTCGTGGCCACCGTCAGCGCCGCGCTGGATCCCAGCCCGAGCTTGCGCCGATCCTGATGGAAAGCGCTCGTATCCAGGTTCAGCTCGAAATCCCGACCGACCGGGAGCGGGGCGTCGTCCGCCAGCGCCGCCATGACTGCAGCGACCAGGGCGTAGTCCTCGGCGGCGCCGGCCTCGTGCCAGCGCAGGCGGCCCCCGGGTCCGTACTCGAAACTCGCCGGCGCCGCGTCGATCCCCTTTGCCGCGACCCGACAGGCGGCCGCCGACCCGAGCCTGGCGTATGCCCGCCGGTCAACGGCGGTGACGATTGCCGGCGCCCCGGCCAGTACTGCGTACTCGCCGGTGAGTACCAGCTTGCCCGGCGCACTCGCCGTCGTCACGCGGACTCCACGACGTCCGGGATGTCACCGAGGCCGGTCCGCAGGACTTCGAGCACACCGGGCAACTCTCCGAGGGCTGCCGCCACTTCCGCGCTCTCACCCGGCAGGCAGACCGCCTTCACCTGAGGCCCGGCGTCCACCGTGAAGAAGGTGCCGGTGCCGGCTGCCCGCAGCTCACGCACGGTATGCAGGCAGGCCACGGTCGCCGGTTTCCAGTAGACGATGCCGGGCTGCGAGGAGAGGGTGAGCGCGTGCATCTTCAGGCAGCTGTACTCGGCGACTGCAGCCAGCCGCTCGAAGTCCCGCCGGCGCACGGCGGTCTCCGCTTCGTCGAGGTCGGCCGGCTGCCCCTCCACCCAGGCGTCGTAGTAGGGGGACGTCGCCTCGCTCGACAGCATCGCCTGCGTGGAGCCGACGGGCTTCGGGCCGGCGTCCGTTACGGCGATCACGACTTCCAGCGGCCAGTCGTCCGGCTCCGCCAGCGGTCGCAGCGAGATCTCGTGCTGACCCGGCCCGGGAACATCCAGACGTACGAACCCGCCGTACAGGGAGCGCGCGGCGGAACCCGACGCCGCACCGGCCAGCCGCGCCAGCGCCTCGCGCGGCAATGACGTGTCCGCCGCCGCGTCTGCCGCCACGACCAGCGCCGCGAAACCGGATGCCGAGGATGCGAGGCCCGCCGCTACCGGGAAGTTGCTGGCCGTCTCCACCCGTGCGTGCTGCCGCCGGCGGGTGAGGCGCCGGAACGAATCGAGACAGTCGGCGATGCGGCGGCCCGCCACTTCCTCCACGACGCCACCGATGACGATCTCGTCGGCGTCGAGCGCGTCGTCGAACACGACTTCCGTGCGTGAGTGCAGTGCATCCAGCGTGATGGACAGGGAGCCGACCGCCGGCACGTTGCGCCGCGGGTCCCGCTTGCCCCAGTATTTTACGAGCGCGATGTTGGGATGCGCTTCGGCGATAGCCCGCATGGAGGAAGACCGTCAGGGATATCCCGCAATTATTCCACGGCGGAGCATCGCCCCGATAGCCGATGGCCACTGGCCGGCCGCCTGACATCAGCATCCGGCGGAATTTCCGTGTAGGCTTCCACCCGTTTCCGACTGGACGAGAAGACGCAGTCATCCATGTCTTTCGCCGATCGCATCCATCACTACACCGAGCGCGTGGATGCCGCCATCGACCGGACTCTGCCGGCGGCCGAGCGGCCGCCCGCACGATTGCACGAGGCGATGCGCTACGCAACGCTGAACGGCGGCAAACGCATCCGCCCCCTGCTGGTCTTTGCGAGCGGCGAGGTGCTCGGGCTCCACACCCGCTACCTCGAGCCGCCGGCGATGGCGATCGAATTCCTGCATGCATTCTCCCTCGTGCACGACGACCTGCCGGCGATGGACGACGACGACTTGCGCCGTGGCAAACCCACCGTCCACCGCGAGTTCGACGAGGCGACCGCGATCCTCGCGGCGGATGCGCTGCAGCCCCTCGCCTTCCGGGTGCTGGCCGAAGCGCCGGAACCCCCGGCCGGACCGGCCGGCCAGCTGGCAGTGATCCGGCTGTTCGCCATCGCCTGCGGCTCCCTGGGCATGACCGGCGGCCAGAGCATCGACCTGGAGTCGGAAGGCCGCCGCCTCGACCGCGAGACGCTCGAACACATGTACCGGCTGAAGACCGGCCAGCTGATCACTGCCTCGGTCATGACGCCGGCGCTGCTGACCGCCGATATCGACGAGCCGGCACGGGCCGCATTGGCGACCTTCGCGAATTGCCTCGGACTCGCATTCCAGATCCGGGACGACATCCTGGATGTGGAGGGCGACACCGCCGTGATCGGCAAGACGGCCGGTGCCGACGCGTGCCACCACAAGGCCACCTGGCCGGGTCTCTTCGGCCTGGACGCCGCCAAGAAACGCTGTGACGAACTCTACGGCGCGGGTATCTCCTCCCTCGACCACTTCGGCGACGCCGCCGAACCGCTCCGATGGCTGGCGGACTTCATCATCCACCGCGCGAGCTGACCGGCATCCGCACGGTCCCGGCCGCCACGCAATGAATCTGCCCACGCAGCGTCGGCGCTGGATCCTGCACGTCGACATGGATGCCTTCTATGCGTCCGTGGAACAGCGTGACCGGCCCGAGCTGCGTGGCCTGCCGGTGATCGTCGGCGGCAGCTCGGCGAGGGGTGTCGTGGCAGCGGCCAGTTACGAGGCGCGCCGCTACGGCATCCATTCCGCCATGCCGACCCGGGAAGCGCTCCGCCTGTGTCCTGATGCGATCTGCGTCAAGGGTCGCATGGCGCATTATCAGAGTGTCTCCCGGCAGATATTCGTTGTCTTCGGACGCTACACGCCGCTCGTGGAGGGACTCTCCCTCGACGAAGCGTTCCTCGACGTCACCGGCAGCCTGAGTCTCTTCGGCGATGCACTGGACATCGCTCGCGCCATCAAGCGCGACATCCGGGAAGAGACGGGCCTCTGTGCCTCCGTCGGCATCGCCCCCAACAAGCTCGTCGCCAAGATCGCCTCCGACCTGGAGAAGCCCGACGGTCTGGTGCGCGTGCAACCCGAGACGCTCCGCGCCACCCTCGATCCGCTCCCGGTGGAGACGCTGCCCGGCATAGGGCGACGGACGCTGGCCCGGTTGCACGGGCTGGGCATTCGGAGCATCGCCGATCTGCGTCGGGCCGCACCCGGCACACTGCGCCCGGTTTTCGGACGCTACACGGCGCGACTGCAGGAGCGGGCCGCCGGCATCGACGATCGTCCCGTGATCGTGCACCGGCCCGAGAAGTCCGTCAGCGCGGAACAGACGTTCGATACGGACCTGGAATCCGAGACCGACCTCTGCGAGCGCCTGCTGGCGCTGGCGGAGCGCACCGGATCCCGCCTGCGCGCGAAACGGCTGGTCGCCGGTACGGTCCAGGTGAAAATAAGGGCAGCCGACTTTTCGACCTATACGCGCCAGATCCGCCTGCGCCCGCCCGGTAACACGACGAGGACCCTGTACGACAACGCCCGCGAACTTCTGTCCGGCTGGCGGGAGGAGTATCCCGGTCGGAGCATCCGGCTCCTCGGCGTCGGGGCATCCGAACTCGCGGCTGCCGATCAGCTGGATCTGTTCGATGCGGCGAGTGACGGCGGGTGCTTTGGGTTAGAATGGCGGGCCGGACCTGAGATGGCAGGACCATGTACACGAGCTTCTTCGGACTCACGGAAAAGCCGTTCACGATAACGCCGGATCCGCGTTATCTGTTCATGAGCGAGCGTCACTCCGAAGCGCTCGCGCATCTCGTCTATGGCGTCACCGAGAGCGATGGCTTCATACAGCTGACGGGGGAAGTGGGCACGGGCAAGACCACGCTCGTGCGCACCCTGCTGCAGAAGCTGCCGAAGCGCACCGAAGTCGCGCTGGTCCTGAACCCGCAGCTCACGGCCCGGGAGTTCCTGGTCGCCATCTGCCGCGAACTGCACATCCCGCAACCGGAAGAGCGCGACAGCCTGCGGGCACTGGTCGATGCCCTGAACGATCACCTGCTGGCTTCCCACGCCGAGGACCGCCGCACGATACTCGTCGTGGACGAAGCCCAGAATCTGGCGGCCGAGGTGCTAGAGCAGGTGCGCCTCCTCACGAACCTCGAGACGGCTCGACACAAACTCCTGCAGATCATCCTCATCGGCCAGCCGGAGCTCAGGGAACTCCTGGCACGGACGGACCTGCGTCAGCTGGCGCAGCGCATCACGGCCCGCTATCACCTGGAACCGCTGGACCGCGCAGAGACGCTGCGCTACATCGAGCACCGTCTGAAAGTCGCCGGCGCCGTCTCGGACCTCTTCACGCCGGCGGCGAAGAAGGAGGTATACCGACTCTCCGGCGGGGTGCCGCGACTCGTGAACGTGATCTGCGACCGCTCCCTGCTCGGCGCCTACACCCAGGAGCGCCATCAGGTCGACAGGGCGACCGTCAAGCGGGCGGCGGCGGAGATCGCGGGTCAGAGGGAGACACCATTCTGGCAGCGCTGGCTGCTGCCGCTGGCGGGCGCGGCGGCACTCGCCACGCTCGCGTTCAGCGGCTGGTATTTCCTGCGTCCAACCGCGGGCACATCGGCGACCGAACCGGTGGTACGCAGCGTCGGCCCCGCACGCGGCACCGCTCAGGCGGCCGAGGCGACCACCGATGCGGCGGCCCCGCAGGAAGCAGGAGGAACGGGCGAGGCAGCGACGAGCGTCGTGCCGCCGGCGCCGGTCGAACAGGCTCCCGATCTCACCAGCATCCTTCGCGACCATGCCGGGGACACGGACAGCGCGGATGCCTTCCGCACGCTGTTCGCTATCTGGACGGCCGGCTACGATCCCGCCGGGGGCAGCGCCTGCGAGCAGGCACGGACCCAGGGACTGCGCTGCCTTTTCCAGAGCGGAACCTGGAACGCTCTGCGACAGTTCAACCGACCGGCGATACTGACCCTGACGGACGGCCAGGCGACGGAGCATCGGGTCGTCCTGGCGTCTCTCGACGAGGACAGCGGGGTGCTGCTCGTCGGCGGGGACCGCTATGAGCTGCCGCTGATCGAGATCGGCCGGTACTGGTACGGCGATTTCGTGTTCCTCTGGCGTCCGCCGTTCGGAGAGGTCGTGAATTACCGCTATGGCATGCGCAACGACGGCGTACGCTGGCTGCGCCGCAGCCTGAGCGAGCTGCAGGACAGACCCTTCCCGGATGCGGAATCCGACTATTTCGATCGGGATCTGGAACAGCGGTTACGCGAATACCAGCGCAGCCAGCGTTTGCAGGTGGACGGCATCGCCGGACAACAGACCCAGATCGTCATCAACACCGACCTCGGGCTCGCACGGACGCCCAGGCTCACGACGAGCGGTTGAAATGTCCTTCATCCTCGATGCACTGAAGAAATCGGAGACCGAACGTCAGGGCCAGCGCGGGCTCGGGGTCGCGGACGTGCCCGTCGCCCGCGAGGCTCCGAAGGCACCCCCCTGGATCTGGTGGCTCCTCGGGCTGCTCGGCATCAACTTGCTGGTGCTGGCGGCGGTATTGCTCCGGCCTCAGCCGGAGGCGGGATCGGACCGCGTCTCGCGGACGGCTGAACCGGTATCCGTATCGGCGGCCGCCGAATCGCGCGGCCGGTCGACGGTTCCGGACACGGTCGCACCGGAACTGGCCGCCGTGGTCGACCGGGCCCGAGCCGAACGTGACCGGAGCACCGCGAGCGCCGTGCAGACACCGCCCGCCGCCCCGCCACGCGTGGAGCGGACCGCGACGCTGCCGCCGGCGAGCGCCGAGCCGACGCGCGCCGTGCAGACGGCGCCGTCACCGCCGCTGGCGGAGGAACCGCCGCCACGGCCGTCCCGCGCCACGGACACGGCAGAAACGGCCCTGGAACTCCCGACGCTGAACGAATTGCGGGTGCGGGGCGACACCAGTCTGCCCGACCTGCACCTCGACATCCACGTGTGGAGCGAGCAGCCCGGTGGGCGGTTCGTCTATGTGAACAGCATGAAGTACCGGGAAGGCGAAGTGCTGAGCGAAGGGCCGCGGGTCGCCTCGATCGCGCGCGAGGGCGTGGTGCTGGAGTACCGCGGCAATCGCTTCCTGCTGCCGCGGGAATAGCGGCGGCCGGGAGCGGTAGTCACACCGGATACACAGGGTGAGCGCCATGGATGCACCCGGGAACAGCGGGGGCCCGTGACTTGAAGAAGAGCGGGGACGGACCCGGACCATCACGGATCGAGACGCTGGCGATCCACGCCGGACGCGAGCCCGACGCGGACACCGGCGCGCTGATGCCGGCCTGGCAGCCGGCGACCACCTATCGGCGCGGCAACCCGGCCGGCATGTCCTACATACGCTGGGACTCACCCAACCGGCTCCAGGCGGAGGCAGCCCTCGCCGCCCTGGAGGGCGGTGAGGAGGCGGTCGCTTTCGCATCGGGATCGGCCGCCTCCCACGCGATGTTCGCTTCCTTGCCGGCCGGCAGCGAGGTCGTCGCGACCGAAGATGCCTACTGGGGCACCCGCCGACAATTGCTGGAACTCGCCCCCCACTGGGGTATCCGGACCCGCTTCGTCGATACGTCGAATGCGGACGCGGTCCGCGAGGCGGTGACGGAACGAACTTCACTCGTCTGGGTGGAGACGCCGTCCAATCCGCTGCTGCGCGTGAGCGACATCGGTTCCATCGCGGACATCGCGCACGGCGTGGGTGCACTGCTCGCCTGCGACAATACCGTCGCGACGCCGGTCCTCCAGCAACCCCTCGCGCTCGGCGCCGACGTCGTGATGCACAGCACGACGAAGTACCTCGGAGGACACAGCGATCTCATGGGCGGGGTGGTCGTGGGCCGGGCGGGGACATTCATGGAGGCGGTCCGGACCCAGCAGCGCGTGGCCGGCGCCAGCCCCTCCCCGTTCGACTGCTGGCTCCTGATGCGCAGCCTGGCGACACTGGTCGTGCGGGTCCGAGCCCAGGCGGACGGAGCGATGAGGCTGGCGGGCGTACTCGACGCCCGTGACGACGTGATGGCGGTGCTTTATCCGGGCCTGCCGCAACACCCCGGCCACGGCCTCGCCCTGCGCCAGAGCCGGCTGGACGACGATGGGCCCGACGGCGCACGGCCCCTGGGCGCGCTGCTGTCGATCCGTGTCACCGGCGGCGCGGAACGGGCGGCGGCAGTGGCCGCGCGTACGCGACTGTTCCAGCAGGCGACCAGCCTGGGCGGGGTCGAGAGCCTCATAGAACACCGCGCGCCGGTCGAGGGTCCGGACACCCCGACGCCGGTCGATCTGCTGCGGCTCTCCGTCGGTCTCGAGCATCCGGACGACCTCGCGGACGACCTGCTCGGAGCGCTGTCAGCCTGAGCCGCCCGTGGACTCGTCGAGGCGCTCGTCCGCAGCGGGCTCGACCAGGGAGGGATCCTCGTTACGCGGACTGTTGACCCGCCGGCTCACGGGCCACGCCCGGAGTCGCAGGGAGGGATCCGCCAGGGAACCGGTCCCGGCCGGTGCCTCTCCGGCGAGCCAGGCGGCGGATCTGTCGACGCCCAGGATCACCGGCATGCGATCGTGCAGGCGGGACATCGGCTCCCGGGCCTCCGTCGTCAGGATCGTGAAGGTCTCGACGGGCTCCTCCGTCCCGCCTTCGGACGTCCACCGTTCCCACAGGCCGGCCATCGCGAACGGCTCACCGTTCGACGCCGAGATGAACCAGGGCGTCTTGCCACCGGCCGCCGATCGCCACTCGTAGAAACCGTCTGCGGGAACCAGGCAGCGCCGGCGGCTCCACGCGGCGCGGAAAGCCGGCTTTTCGGCAGCGGTCTCTACCCGGGCATTGATCAGGCGGTTGCCGATCTTCATGTCCTTTGCCCAGAACGGGACGAGACCCCAGCGCAGCATCGCCGCCTGCCGGTGTCCCTCGGCGTCCAGACGGACGACGGCCGCATGCTGGGTCGGCGCGATGTTGTAACGGGGCGCGACGGCGGCTCCGTCGTCCACGCCGAACAGGGCAGGCATGGCCTCACGCGCGGAATAGAAGGCGAAGCGGCCGCACATGTCCCTATTCGCGTATCCCGACGCCCCGGTTCATGAGTATCAGGCTCACGGTGAACAGCAGCACCACGAAGCCGCACACGATGAGATAGGCGACGCCGATGGGGATGTCGGACGCACCGAGCACGCCGTAGCGGAAGGCATTCACCATGTACAGGATCGGATTGGCGAGCGAGACCTTCTGCCAGAACTCGGGCAGCAGCGAGATGGAATAGAAAACACCACCGAGGTAGGTGAGCGGCGTCAGTACGAAGGTGGGGATTATGGAGATGTCGTCGAATTTCTTCGCGAAGATGGCGTTGATGAAGCCGGCGAGTGAAAAGACCACGGAAGTGAGTATCACCATGGAGAAGGTGACGACCGGATGCTGCACCGTCAGGCGGGTGAACGCCAGGGCGATGACCGAGACCAGCGCGCCCACCATCAGCCCGCGCACGACGCCGCCGGCCACGTGGCCGAGGATGATGGTGGCGTTCGACATGGGCGAGACCAGCATCTCCTCGATATGGCGGGCGAACTTGGCGCCGAAGAACGACGACACCACGTTGCCGTAGGAGTTCGTGATCACCGACATCATGATCAGACCCGGCGCGATGTACTGCATGTAGTTGTAGCCGTCCATCGAGCCGATGCGCTTGCCGATCAGCGTGCCGAAGATGATGAAGTACAGGGTCATCGTGATGGCCGGCGGCACGATGGTCTGCACCCAGATACGCATGACCCGGGTGTATTCCTTGTAGACGATCGTACGCAGGCCCACCCAGTTGGCGCGCACATCGGTCATGAGGCTGCCGCCACCTTGTTCTCCACGAGCCCCATGAAGAGCTCTTCGAGCCGGTTGGCCTTGTTGCGCATGCTCACGATGCGGACGCCGGTAGCCGAGAGCGCCTCGAACACCTCGTTCAGACTGCGGGACTTCTCCAGCATCACCTCGAGGTCGCCGTCCGGGCGCAGCGTCAGCTCGAACTCGTCCGACTCGGGTGCCGCGTCGAGCGGCTCGGCCGGTGTCAGCACGAACACCTCCCGGTTCAGCTTGCGCAACACGTCGGCCATGCTCGCATCCTCGATGATGCGCCCCTCGTCGATGATGGCGACGTGCCGGCAGAGCGTTTCCGCCTCCTCGAGATAATGGGTGGTGAGGATGATGGTGGTCCCCTCGGCATTGATCTT
>JARRPZ010000007.1:0-42135 GCA_037382365.1 Gammaproteobacteria bacterium | reverse complement strand
CGCTTCTTCACGGTACCGAAGGTGAAGGACGCGCGTTCCTCCGCAGGCTGGGCGCTGGTGTTCATCGCCATCCTCTACACGACGGCGCCGGCGGTAGCGGCCATGGCACGGCTGAATCTCATGGAGACGATGGAACCGGCCGAAGGTCAGTACCTGGTCTACGACGAGCGGCCGAACTGGTTCAGGAAGTGGGAGACGACCGGCCTGCTGGAGGTGAACGACAAGAACGGCGACGGGCGCATCCGCTATTCGGCCGATCCGGCGGTCAACGAGCTGTCTCTCACGATCTGCTGAAAGGCGTCTTCATGCCAGGGATCACGGAACGCGCGGAACTCATGGCGAGCCGCATCGCGATGGCGGGCGCCATCCTGCTGGCAGGCTACCTCGGCTTCAATCCGCCGGACTTCGCGGCCGGTACGGTAGCGCTGGCCTTCGGCCTCGCAGCCTCGTCCATATTCCCGGTACTGATGATGGGGATCTTCAGTCAGCGGATGAACAAGGAAGGCGCGATCGCCGGCATGATCAGTGGTCTCGGCGTTACCCTGCTGTACGTCTTCCAGCACAAGGGGATCATGTTCATCCCCGGCACCGAGTATCTCGGCGACATGTCCGAGAACTGGTTCCTCGGCATCGAGCCGAATGCCTTCGGTGCCGTCGGCGCAATCGTGAACTTCGCCGTCGCCTTCGCGGTGTCGCGGATCACGAAGGAGCCGCCGGAGCACATCCAGCATCTGGTGGAAGACATCCGCGTGCCGATAGGAGCCGGGACGGCCACCGGGCACTGATCCCGATAACCGGCGAACGGAAAAGGGGCTCCGCCGGAGCCCCTTTTCTTTTACCCTGACGCCACTGGGTAGCAGCCGGAGCCGTTGGGCCATGTGGAAGAACAGGCATGTCGTGGTGGCGATGCTCGTCGCGCCGGTGCTGGCGATCCTCGCCTGGTTCGCCGTGGACTGGTTCGTCGCGGAACGACCCCACGCGGCGAAACCGGGTCAGGATTATCCCCTGGTCGCGCGGTCGAACTGCCGGTACGAAAGCGGCCGATGCGACCTGGCGAACGAGGATTTCCGCCTTAGCATCCTGCCCGACACCAGCGCCGGCACAGGCGGGACGTCGCTCGTCATCACCTCACGATTCCCGCTCACGGCAGCAGCGATCGGTCTGGCAGCGCAGGCCGGCGGGCCCTCCGAACCGGTCGCCTTCGAGCCGGCCGGCGACGACCGGATGCGCTGGACGGGGCGGCTGCCGCCACTCCCGCCCGGCGCCGCCGCGACCCTGCAGATCGTGGTCAGTGCCGCCGGCAGCCACTATTTCGCCGAGGTTCCCACGATCTTCCTGCAGCCGGAATAGGCAACCGCCGGGCAGCACGACGGGCGCATAGAGGTTAGGATAAGCGCCCTCGGCCGCTCGCCGCGGCTCCTCCGTATCGCACAGGAACAAAGAACGGATGAACCAACCCGAACCCGCTGCCGGCACGCCCGGCAAGACCTTCTTCGGCCATCCGGCCGGACTGGGCACGCTTTTCTTCACCGAACTCTGGGAGCGATTCAGCTACTACGGCATGCGGGCGCTGCTGGTGCTGTTCATGGTCGCCACAATCGCCGAGGGAGGTCTCGGCTTCGACGACGCGACGGCGACGGCCATCTACGGCCTGTACACGGCCGGTGTCTATCTCGCAGCGCTTCCCGGCGGCTGGCTCGCGGACCGGGTGTTCGGGCAACAGGACTCCATCTGGTACGGCGGCATCATCATTGCCGCCGGACACATCGTCCTCGCCTTACCCGGTTTCGGCCTGATCAGCGAGTCCTACGGCTTCTTCTTCGGGCTTATCCTGATCGTGGTCGGCACGGGCCTGCTGAAGCCGAACATCTCCAGCTGCGTGGGCGAACTCTATCCGGAAGGCGGCGCCCGCAGGGACGCCGGCTACGTCCTGTACTACATGGGGATCAATCTGGGCGCCTTCCTGGGTCCCCTGGTCTGCGGATTCCTGCGTGTGAACATGGGCTGGCACTGGGGATTCGCCGCGGCGGCGGTCGGCATGATCGCGGGCCTGATCGTATACCGGGCTTCCCAGAAGCACCTGGGCGACTTCGGCAGAAAACCCTTCCCGACGCCCGCCGGCGACGAGGGCAAGGTACGCAATCTGAAACTCGCCATCTACGTGGGCACGGCCCTGTTGTTCCTGATGGCAATACTGGGCCTCGAGGGCCTGATCGAATTCGACGCCGTGGCACTGGCTGCCACCACCGTCTACGTCATCGTGGCCGTGGCCGCCCTGTTCTTCGGCCGCGTGTTGTTCGACCGCAAGCTCACGCACCTGGAGCGCAATCGCACCATCGTGCTGGTGGCGCTGTTCATCGGTGCAGCTCTGTTCTGGTCGGGCTTCGAACAGGCGGGTTCCTCGCTGAACCTGTTCGCCGAGCGCTACACGGCCCGCGAGATGCTCGGCATCGTGATCCCGCCCGAGGTCTTCCAGTCGCTGAACCCGATGTACATCCTGATCCTCGCGCCGTTCTTCTCGGCCCTGTGGATCAACCTGGGCCGCCGCAATCTGGACCCGTCCATCCCGCTGAAATTCGCGCTCGGCTTCCTGCAGCTCGGCGTCGGCTTCGGCTTCATGTGGTTCGCCGCCTCGCTGATCCAGGACGGGGGCCAGGTGCTGCCGGTCTGGCTGCTCCTGACCTACCTGTTCCACACGACCGGCGAGCTCTGCCTCAGCCCGATCGGCCTGTCCGCCACCTCGAAACTCGCGCCGCGCAGTTACTACAGCCAGATGATGGGCATGTGGTTCTTCGGCGCGGCCCTGGGCAACCTGCTGGCCGGACTGCTCGCCGGCGAATTCCGCGGCGACAACGTGGCGGAATTCCCCGAACGCTATCGCCAGATCGTGATCTTCTGCACGGTCGTGTTCCTCGCCTTCCTGGTGGCTACCCCGTGGCTGAAGAAGATCGCCGCACTGGACCGGGTGCCGGACGAATACACCCGGGAAGACGAACCCGGTGCCTTCGAGGGCGAGGTGCCCACCCGTGCTGAAGATCGCCCGCAGTGAAGAAGATGCCCCGCACGAGCTTCCGCCCGACCCTGCTGGCCACGGTGCTGGCCCTGACCGCCTGCGGGGGTCCTGCCCCCGAGGAACCCGTCGCCCGGCAGACCGCGGAGCCCGCCGCCAGCCCGGCGCCCGCGCCGTCTGCTGCCGAGCGGCTGGACCGGCTGTTCGAGGAATACTGGGAAGCGGCGCTGGCACTGGACCCGGTACGCGCCACCTATATCGGTGATCACCGCTATAACGACCGCTATCCCGTGACTATCTCTCCGGCGCACATCGCCGCGGAACGCGAACTCGCCGAGCGCATGCTCGCGGCCGCCGAGGCGATCCCCTTCGAGGAGCTGGACGCGGGTCGCCAGCTCAGTCACGAACTGTTCGTGCGGGAGCGGCGCGACGAACTGCGGGGCTTCGAATTCCCGGGCGAGCTGATCCCCGTCAACCAGTTCCGCAACCCGGCGAACCGGTTCGCGAGTCTCGGTTCCGGCGAGAGCGCACAACCGTTCGAGACCGTAGCGGACTACGAGAACTTCCTGTCCCGCATCGACGGCTTCGTCGCCTGGGTGGACCAGGCGATCGTGAATATGCGCAAGGGCATGGACGCCGGTGTCGTACAGCCGGCCATACTCATGGAGCGCACGCTGCCCCAGCTGGAGGCGCAGATCGTCGAAGATCCGACGGAGAGTCTCTTCTACCGCCCGATCGGATCGTTCCCGGACGCACTCCCGGACGACGAGCGTGAGCGGCTCCGGCGGGCGTATGCGGAGGCCATCGCGGACAAGCTCGTGCCGGCTTACGCGCGCCTGCACCGTTTCATCCGCGAGGACTATCTGCCCGCCGCCCGGGACACGGTGGGTCTCGGGGCTCTGCCCGGCGGTGACGACTGGTACGCCTGGCTCGTGCGCCATCACACGACGACCGACCTGACGCCGGAGGAGATCCACCGGATCGGGCTGGACGAGGTCGAGCGCATCCACGAAGAGATGATCGCGATCAAGGACGAAGTCGGTTTCGAGGGCGACCTGCAGGCGTTCTTCGAGCACCTGAACACGGACCCGCGGTTCTATTTCGACTCCCGCGAGGAGATGCTCGAGACCTACGAGGCGCTGAGGGAGAAGGCCGATCGTGCGGCGCCGCGGCTGTTCTCGCGCATACCGAAGGCCGACTACGAGATCCGTCCCGTGGAGGAATACCGGGAACAGTCCGCTGCGAAAGGCTCCTACCAGCGACCGTCCGCCGACGGCAGCCGTCCCGGCATCTTCTATCTCAATACCTGGCGGCCGGAAGCGCGGCCGCGCTGGGCTGCCGAATCCCTGTTCCTGCACGAGGCCGTGCCCGGCCATCACTTCCAGCGCGCGTCCAACCTGGAGCTGGAGGACGTGCCGGACTTCCGTCGCCACGGCGGCGTAACGGCGTTCGCCGAGGGTTGGGGCCTGTATGCCGAGTCCGCGCCGGTCGGCAAGGCGATGGGATTCTACGACGACCCCTATCAGCGATTCGGCCAGCTCAACGCGGAGCTGTGGCGGGCGATCCGGCTGGTCGTGGACACCGGTCTGCATGCCAAAGGATGGACGCGGCAGGACGTCCTCGACTACATGTACGAGAACTCGGCGGTACTGGAAACGCGTGCCGTGTCCGAAGCGGAGCGGTTCATGGCGATACCGGGACAGGCGCTGGCCTACAAGATCGGCCAGCTCAAGATCCTGGAGCTGCGGCGCCGCGCCGAGGCGGCCCTCGCAGACGATTTCGACATCCGCGAATTCCATGCCCGGGTACTCGAGGCCGGCGACCTGCCGCTGGACGTACTCGAGGCCCGCATCGACGCCTGGCTGCAGGAGGAGACCGGTACGTGAGCGTCACCCGCCGGCGCTTCCTGACATGGATGGGCGCGGCGGGCTTCGGCGCAACATGGCCGCTGCACATCCGGGCGGAGGGTCGGCGGGTGGTCGTACTCGGGGCGGGACTCGCGGGGCTGTACGCCGCTCGGCTGCTGGAGCAGCGCGGCTGCAGCGTCACGGTACTGGAAGCGCGGGACCGGGTCGGCGGCCGCGTCTGGACCCTGGACGACGTGCCGGGCGCGCCCGAGGCCGGCGGCAACGTCTTCGGCCCGAACTACGGTCGGGTGCTCGGCGTGGCCAACGAGCTCGGCGTGCCGCTCGCGCCGTCGCCCCGCGGCGGGGAGACCGGACTGATCATCGGCGAGCGCATCGTGGACCGGGAAACCTGGCCCGACTCGCCCCTGAACACCCTGCCGGCAGCGCTCCGCGATACGCCGCCCGACCGGCTGGCCGCGGCCCTGCTCCGCGGCAATCCGCTGAAGACCTCCACCCAGTGGCGCGCCCCCGCCGCCCTGCAATGGGACGTCCCGGCCGACCAATTCTTCCGCGACCGGGGTCTCGGCGACGAGGCGATCGGCTGGATCGACGCCAACAACAGTTACGGCAACCGGCTGGCGGACACCTCCCTGCTCGCCCTGTATCGGGTCGGTGAGAGCCTGGGCCGGGCGATCACCATGGCGAAGGCGCTCCGCCTGACGACGCTGCACGTCCCGACGGGCAATATGCGGCTCCCCGAGGCGATGGCGGACGCCCTGTCCGGGCGGGTGGTGCCCGGCGAGCGGGCCACCGCGATCCGCCAGGGCGCCGATCGCGTGACCATCCGCTGCGAGAGCGGCACCGAATACGACGCCGATGCCGCCATCTGCGCGCTGCCGGCAACGGCCGTCCGCAAGCTGCAGTTCGAGCCGGCTCTGCCCGGGCCCGGCCGCCGGGCCTTCGACGAAGTGCGATATCACAAGATCACGCAGATCCACCTGCTGGCCGGGGAGCCCTTCTGGCAGGAGACCGGCGCCCCCGCCAACTGGTGGACGGACGGCAGCCTGGGCCGGGTCTTCGCCTGGCCCACGCCGAACGAGACCGGCAGCTGGAATCTCACCGCGTGGATCAACGGCGACGACTGCGACCGATACGCCGGCCGCAGCGACGAGGAGGTCGGCGCCGCCGTGCTCGGCGAGGCGGAACGGCTCCTGCCCGGTGCCCGCGGCAACCTGTCCGTGGGCCGGGTGGTGCGCTGGGCCGGGGAACCGTTCAACGAGGGTGCGTGGGCCGTGTGGCGCCCCGGCGATATCGCCGAAATGCCGGGCAGGCTGAGCGCCCGCCACGATCGCGTCGCCTTTGCCGGAGAGCACACGGCCGTCTCCTATTCGGGGATGGAAGGCGCCATGGAATCCGCGGACCGCGCGGTCGTGGAAACACTGAGGAGGCTGGCATGAGGACCCTGCAGGCAGGCGTCCTGCTCGCCGGCGCGGTCTTCATGCTGGCAGGCTGCGGGGATCGCCCGCAAGATTCATCGGGGGATGCCGCGAGCCGGCTCGGCGCGGCCGCGCAGCACGAGGCAGCGGACCCGCCGCGGGGCGCCGACCTGTACCTGGTCTGCCAGGGCTGCCACGCGCTCGAGGCGGGCGCGCCCCACGGGGTCGGCCCGAATCTCCACGGCGTCGTGGGCCAGCGCGCCGGGACACGCCCGGGCTACATCTATTCCGCGACCCTGACGAACTGGGGCGTGACCTGGACGCCGGACATGCTGCACGGCTTCATCATGAACGCCGAATCCATGGTGCCGGGCACCTGGATGGCCTACCGCAACGTGCTGACACCGGAAGAGACCCGTCGTCTGGTCGACTACATCGTGGAGGCGTCCGCCGCACCGGCGGCGGGCAGCGCTCCGCTCAACGACTGACCTCCCCGCCGGGCCGCTCGGCCAGAAACCGGATATCGGCGAACCACGCGCGCATCGCGCTGCCCGTGTCGTCTCCGTCGGTCATGACGGCCACCCCGTCGAGGGAGTCGATCTCCTCACCGAACGCCGCCCGCCAGTCCGCGCGCACGTCGCGCGTGTGGGCGACCCACTCCCCGGCCCGAGCGTCACCGCTGTCCACCGCCAGCATACGGACGCTGTCGCCCGCATACGCATTGGACCAGCGGGAGCCGACGGGCCGAGCGCTCGACCAGACGTAGTTCAGCGCCCGGGTGCGCCAGAACGCGAGGCCGCCGCGTCGCACGACATAGATGCGCGCCGGGTAGTCGTCGCCGGACTTCGCGGTCTCGTCGATGTCCGGGCCGTAAGTGCCTTCCACGCGCCAGCGCCAGCTGAGATAGGGGGTCGCTTCCAGATCGATCCCGACGCGCCGATAGAGCGCGCTCGCGCTACCGTCGGCCGCCGCGAGTACCGCCGGCCGGCCCTCCTCGTCCACCGCGCGGTAATCGGTCGTGCCGACGAAGTCCTTCTCCTGCCAGTCGTCGAGGCCCGCCGGGAAGCCGAGGCGCCGTTCCGTCGGCGCCGCGACGACGACGAGCGCCGCTGCGGCGCAGAATGCGGGAACGAGGCGGCGCACTGCAGGCCTGGCGACCCGGCCGGTCACTCAGGCGGCACGATCGCCTGCAGCCGTGCCCTGCCGTGCCTGATCCGCCAGCACCTTCGCCACGCACGCCGTGATCCGTTTACCCGTCGCGATATGCAGGAACTCGTTCGGCCCGTGGGCATTCGACTGCGGGCCGAGCACGCCGGTGACCAGGAACTGGGTTTCCGGATAGTGTTCGCCCAGCAGGTTCATGAACGGGATCGAGCCGCCCTCGCCCCGGTAACAGACCGGCCTGCCGAAGAACGCTTGCGAGGCCTCGTCCAGGCTGCGGGCGAGCCAGGGCGACGGCACCGGCGCGGTCCAGCCGGTGCCGGGACCTTCGATGTCGAACACGACCTTCGCCCCGCAGGGCGGCTCGGCTTCGAGAATCTCCTTCAGCCGCTCGGCGGCCTGCCCGGCATCCACGGTGGGCGGCAGACGCAGAGACAGTTTCAGCGTCGTATGGGTACGCAACACGTTGCCGGCGCTGCCGGCATCGGGCAGACCGTCACAGCCCACCACGGCCAGTGCCGGCCGCCAGGTGTTGTTCAGGACGAGTTCGGTGACATCGCCGCTCACCGGTTGGGTACCGGCTGCGAAGGGGAAACCCCGGTAGATCTCGTCGCCGAGCACGGCGGCGGCCCGCTCCACCTGGGCGAGGCGCTCGCCCGTGGGCTCCGCCCGGAATTCCGGCAGGCGTATTCGGCCGGTCTCGGCGTCCTCGATGCGTTCCAGCAATGCCCGGGCGATACGGAAACTCGATGGCACGATGCCGCTCGCCGTGCCGGAGTGCACCCCCTCGGTCAGCACGTCCACGCGCAGCGAACCCACCACGATGCCGCGCAGCGAGGTGGTGACCCACAACTGATCGTAATTCCCCGCACCGGAATCGAGGCAGACGATCAGTTCCGGCGTCCCGATGCGCCCGCTCAGATGCGCCAGGTAGGCCGGGAGGTCGGGACTACCGCTTTCCTCGGAGCCCTCTATGAGCACGACGCAGCGCGGATGCGGGACGTCCTGCTTCTGCAGGGCCTCGATGGCGGCCAGGGAACCGTACGCGGCGTAACCGTCGTCGGCGCCGCCCCTGCCGTACAGACGGCCGTTCTCGATCACCGGTTTCCAGGGCCCGAGGTCGCTGCGCCAGCCGGTGAACGGCGGCTGCTTGTCCATGTGACCGTACAGCAGCACCGTCTCCTCGGTGTCGCCGGGGATCTCCATGTAGAGGAGCGGCGTCCGGCCCTCCAGGCGTACGATCTCCCAGCTGAGTCCGCGTATCTCGCGCGCGGCACACCATGCCGCGATATGGTCCATGGCCCGGTCGATGTGGCCGTGCGACTGCCACTCCGGATCGAACAGCGGTGACAGGGCCGGGATGGTGATGTAGTCCTCGAGGGAAGGGATGATCTCGGCATCCCACACCGAGTCCACGTAGTCGGTCGTTCGCGCGGTGTCCACCATAAGGTTGTTGCTCCTCGTCCGGGCCCGGCAGAATATCACGCGTCAACCGGGCACGCCGTCGGGGGTCACCATGCGCCGCCTGCTGAAATTCCTGCACACGATGAGCGCGATCGGCATTACGGGCGGACTCGCCGCCTACATGCTGGTGCTGGCGAGCGCGCCGGAGATCGACTCTCTCGAAGCACATGCAGCACTGCGCCACAGTCTCGCCATGGTCTCCAAATGGCTCATACTGCCGTCGATGCTCATCGTCGTCCTGAGCGGCCTGCTGGCGATCGCCGCCCACTTCCCGTTCGCCGAAGCGCCCTGGGTCTGGGCGAAGGCGCTGGCCGGCATCCTCGTGTTCGAGGCCACGCTCATGAGCATCGACGGCCCGGCCCAGCGGGCGGCGAAGCTGAGCGCCGAAGCGCTCGGCGGGGAAGTCGACGCCGCGCAGCTCGCCTCCCTGATGAACGACGAGTGGGGCGCGTGGTGGATCCTGCTGGCGCTGTTCACCGCCAATGTCGTGCTCGCGATCTGGCGGCCGCGCTTCGGGCTGCGCGGGAAGTGACCGGTCGCTATCAGTCCTGCCGGCCGGACCCTGCCGGGTCGACGATCCACGCCGGATCCTCGAATTCACCGACGACCCGGACATCGACGTGCGGCGACGCCTCGGCGATGATCCTGCGCACCGCCTCGTCCGGGGTGGCCTCCATCGCATCACGCTCCGCCTTCGATTCCCAGCTGGCGATGGCGAGCAGCACGTTCGGGTCTCCGATCTTCCTGTGCAGACGCGTACCGCGAGCGCCGGTCGCTCTCTGAATGATACGGCTTGCCCGCACCCACACGTCCGCGTACTGCTCGGCGCTGTAGTGCGGCTTCACATGGACTTCGAACACGAAGATCATCGCGACCCCTCGGCTGCAGGGGTCCCACGTTAACGCGTCCGTCGCCCCGGCGCGACCGGATGGCCGGACCGGGGGCATGCGTACCAGAGTTGTCGGCGCGATCATGAGTTGGGCGATCCGGACTACGGCTTTGCGCCAGCTTGATTCGGTGAAGTACCTCGTGCCATGATTCCAGCGTTGTCGCCTGGCGACGCCCCCCGGGACGAAGTGCACAGTAAAAGTGCGGACCGCTGCCCGGAGGGGAAGAACAAATGCCGTAAGAAATAGACGGTGCGAAATGGATGGAGGGGGAATATCCGCGCAGACAGGGACCGGCTGTACCGGGCGGACATTCGTGATTTCCTCCAGCGCCGAAAGTCTCTGCGGCGCTCCGGCAGCCTCCTTGTCCAGCGACTCCCCCGACCCTCCCGATGATGCGACCGCCTGCGGCCGGCAGACCGTCGCCGGAGCCCGATGCTTATGAATGATCAGCGCAAGGCACGTCAGGTGCGCAGGTTCCCCCCCGTCCTTCTCGTGCTCGCGTCCGCGCTCACCACCGCCTGCGGTGGCGGCGGCGGTCAGGCCGACTTCGACGATTTCCCGACGGTGACCCAGCAGCCACCCGTGACGACGGAGGCCTCGTTCCCGGTGGCCGGTCCCGGCGGCTCGCCGCAGACCGTCGTGGTGGGCACAACACCGACCACTGCGCAGTTCTCCGGCGGCGTGCCCCAGGGCAGCGCCTGGGTCATTCCGGAGGGCGCCACCGGTATCGTGCAATTCGCGACTCCCGCCGACGCGGTGAGTTTCACGGTCAGTGAGAATTTCGGCGCCGCCGCGTCAGTCAAGGCCGGCGCACACGATATCGCCCGCCAGATCGTCTGCGAAGTGGCGGATCAGGGCTTCGACTCAACGGCGGCCTTCGGCGCCGAGATGTTCGTCCGGGGAAGTGTCAGCAACGATTGGGCGGCGGTGCCCGGCGTGAACAATCTGGTCGCGACCTCCGAGACGACGCTGGAGGCCCGTTTCGAAATCGTATCCGGCGACTACGAGTACAAGGTCGCTGATGCCGGATGGACCATCGAGCGCGCTTTCGTCGACGACGACACGCCCCTGGACTCCGCCGTCACCATGACCGACCCGGGGCCGGGCGGGGCAAACGGCACCATCACCATCCCCGAGGACGGCTGTTACGGCTGGATCGTCGATGCCAGCGACCCCGACGCGCCGGTGCTGACCGTCTCGAAGATCGAGGACGAAGGCGACGGCGGCGATGGCGGCGATGGCGGCGATGGCGGTACACCCGGCGTCTGCGAAGTGGTGGACACGGGCAACGACGCCAGCGTGCCCTTCGGTGCGGAGATGTTCGTGCGCGGCTCGATCACCAACGACTGGGCGGCGGTCCCGGGCGTCAACAACATGGTGAATACCGGCGGCAACACGCTGGAGGCCCAGTTCGAGGTCGCGGCGGGCGACTACGACTACAAGGTGGCCGACGCCGGCTGGACGATCGAGCGTGCCTACGTGGACGGCCCGACCAATCTGGATACAACGGTGACGATGACCGATGTCGGTGGTGCCGGACCGAATGGCACGATCACCATCCCCGAGGACGGCTGCTACAGCTGGACGGTGGTCGGCGACGATACCAATGCGCCGACGCTCGTGGTCTCCCAGGTCGATCTATCCGGTGGCGGTGATGGCGGCGGCGACGGCGGTGGCGGTGAGCCGGCCGGTTTCGAGGCACGCATCATCGACACCGGCGGTGCGGTTTCAGCGACCACGGCTCCGGGCGAGGTCAGCCTTGCCCGGACCGGTCCCGCTGACCGTATCGCGCGCATCGAGGTGGAGAACCTCGGCGGTGTCGGCGACGTGGCGATCGAGAACTTCCAATGGACCGCCGATCCGACGAATTTCGCGCCGGACGACGTTATCGTGACGATCGCCTACACGCGGCCCGGCGGTGACTACTCGGATACGGTCATCACCGTCAACGGCGAGGACTACACCTGCTCGCCGAGTGCCGCCGACGAATTCGGCTGCACCGTGGAGGTCCCGGTTACGCCGTTCAGCTCGATCGACTTCACCGTCACGAATGGCGGTGTGGCCGACGAGGACGGCGGCGGCAGCTTCGCCGCCGGCGACGGCACGGACACCTTCTATACCTTCGAGGGTTCCACCCAGGTGGCGGTGAACCTGCCGGCGGTGCCCGGCGAGGACGAGGTCATCCTCTATTACAAGCGGCCGGACGCTACTTACACCGGCTGGGGACTGCATCTCTTCCCGACCGATCCGGCCGGGCCGGCCTGGACCAATTTCCCGACGCCGGGCGAGTATCTGCCCGAGGGCATCGACGATACCTATGGCGCCTATTTCCGCATCGGTCTGCCGCAAAATGTGTCGCCGCCCTACAGCGCCAACCCGGGTCCGGTCGACGAATTCCCGGACGTGCTCGGCTTCATCATCCATCGCGGCGACGAGAAGGATCCCGGTCCGGACCAGTTCATCCGCATCGCCGAGGACGGCAACGTCCTCTTCGTGCAGTCCGGCATCAACGATGTCGGTACGGCACCGCCTGTCGAAGGGTTGGTGGCGATCGTCGGCGCGGGCGCCCACCACGTGCTGGCGGATACGCTTATCTGGGATCACGGCGACGATGTCGACAGCGTGGAGCTGCTCGTCTCGCCGGATGCCAGCGTGAAGGTCGGGACCGAGGGCTTCGAGGGTAACTTCGACACCATCGCGCTGACGTCAACCACGAACCCGGACCTGCCGAATTTCCGCCATCTGGCGTCCGATCCGGCGTACGCTCTGCCCGCATCGCTGACCGATGACGACATCAAGGGTGCCCTGCGCGGGCGCATCATCGCGGTCGGCCGTGATGCCGGTGGCCTCGTCGTCGAGGCTACCAACGTGCAGTTCTCAGGCGCCCTCGACGATCTCTATGCGGCGCAGGCGACCCGGGCCGAGCTCGGCGTGAATTACGAAGGCGGCGTGCCGGTGCTCCGGGTCTGGGCGCCGACGGCCCAGACGGATCCGGGCGTCTCCGTGCAACTGTACGACGCCGCCGGCGCACTCGTGGACACGGTTCCGATGACCCTGGATCCGGCCTCCGGTGTCTGGAGTGTGACCGGCGCTTCGGACTGGGACCGCCTGTATTATCGCTATGCGCTGACGGTGTACGCACCGACGACCGAGCGGCTCGAGAACAACGAGGTCACGGACCCGTATTCGGTTAGCCTGTCCACGAACAGTGCCTACAGTCAGATCGTCAACCTGGACGACGCCGATCTGAAGCCAGCCGGCTGGGACTCGATGGTCAAGCCGGCGCTGGAGGCACCGGAAGACATCGTGGTGTACGAGACCCACATCCGCGACTTCAGCATCAACGATCCGCTGATCCAGCGGGGTGACCGAGGCAAGTACACGGCCTTCGCGGACCCGGATGGCCGCGGCTGGCAGCACCTGGAGGAACTCGCCCAGGCGGGTCTCACCCACATGCATCTGCTGCCGACCTTCGACATCGCGACGGTGAACGAGGATGAATCCCAGCGCATCGATCTGAACAACACGGTCGACGAGCTGTGTGCGGCCAACTCCGCGGCAGCGACCCTGTGTCCGGACTCCCGTACCATCCGCGAGCTCCTGGAGAGCCTGCCCGGCGATTCCACCCGGCAGCAGCAGATTTCGGCCTGGATGCGGGATCTCGACGGCTTCAACTGGGGCTACGATCCCTGGCACTACAACACTCCGGAGGGCAGCTACGCCACCGAACCGGACGGGACGCCGCGCATCCTCGAGTTCCGCACCATGGTGCAGGGCCTGAACGATGCCGGTTTGCGCACCGTGATGGACGTGGTCTACAACCACACCAACGCCTCCGGCCAGAGCCAGAAGTCGGTGCTCGACAAGGTGGTGCCGGGCTACTACCACCGGCTTAACGACACCACCGGCGATGTGCTGAGAGACTCCTGCTGCGACGATACGGCGGCGGAGTTCGCGATGATGGAGAAACTCCTGATCGACTCGACGGTGTTCTGGGCCAGGGCTTACAAGATCGACGGCTTCCGCTTCGATCTCATGAGCTTCCATCCGAAATCGACGATGGAGAAACTCCGTGCCGAGCTGGACGCACTGACGATCGCCGAAGACGGTGTCGATGGCTCGACGGTCTACGTCTACGGCGAGGCCTGGAACTTCGGCGCCATCGGCAACGATGCCCGCTTCGTCCAGTCCATCCAGGCGAACCTGGGCGGCACGGGCATCGGCAGCTTCAACGACCGGCTGCGGGATGCCGTGCGTGGCGGCGGACCCTTCGACAACGGCATCGCCCATGTGCAGCGGCAGGGATTCATCAGCGGGCAGTTCTACGATCCGAACTCGGAGAACTCGGGTGCCGATGCCGAGAAGACGGCGCTGCTCACGTCCGCGGACAATATTCGCGTCTGGCTGGCCGGTGGCCTGGCCGACTACTCCCTGGTCGATGCGGAAGGCAATGAAGTTACCGGTTCCGGGATCAACTACGTTGGTCAGGAGTCCGGCTACACGGCCGATCCCCAGGAAGCCGTGAACTACATCGGCAAGCACGACAACGAGACGCTGTGGGACATCAGCCAGTACAAACACCCGACCGGCACGTCGACGGCCGACAGAGTGCGCGCGCACAATGTGGGCAACTCGATCATCCTGCTGGCTCAGGGTATCCCGTTCGTGCATGCGGGCCAGGATCTGCTGCGCTCGAAGTCGATGGACCGTAATTCGTTCGACTCGGGCGACTGGTTCAATGAGCTGCTCTGGGACGGCCAGGACACGAAATTCCGTGTGGGTCTGCCGTCGGATCGCGAGAGCGGACAGAACTGGGATCAGATCGAGGATGTCTTCGCCGACGTGACTACCGAACCGGGTGCGGCTGACGTGGCAGCATCGTCCGCGGTGTTCCGCGAATTCCTCCAGATCCGCAAGAGTTCGCCGCTGTTCCGTCTGCGTACGGCTGACGATATCAATCAGCGGCTCGCCTTCTACAACACCGGGCCGGACCAGATCCCCGGTGTGATCGTGATGGGGCTCGACGGCTGTGTCAGTGCCGCAGTGAACGACGAGAACTTTGGCGAGATTCTGACGGTGTTCAATGCCACGGACGAGGCTCAGACCATCGAGCTCTTCACCGACGAGACCTGGGAACTGCATCCGGTGCAGGCCGCTTCGGCCGACGCGACGGTGCAGACGGCCTCCCATGATGCCAGCGGCTTCGCCGTGCCGGCCCGCACGACGGCGGTCTTCGTGCAGACGCAGACCGGCGGGGCCTGTGCAGTCGGTGCCCAGTTCGATTCGGTGACCGCCTACGTTCGCGGCGGCTTCACCGACTGGGGTACCACGGCGCCGCTGAACCGGGTCGGCGACACGCCGATCCTGGAGGCGACGATCAGTGTCGAGGCCGGAAGCTACGAGTACAAGGTCGGCTCGGAGGACTGGGCGGCCATCAATTGCGGCGGACCGCAGGATGCCTCGCCGCTGCTCGATACACCGGTGGACGCATCCACGACTCTCGAATGCGGCACCAATCCGTCGAATCTGACGCTGACGGCGCCGGGCGGCGATCTGAAGTTCTCGCTGGACAGCACTGCCGTTACCACGCCGACCATCACGATCGGCGCAACATCCGGTACCGGATTCGACAGCGACACGGCGCTGATCCGCGGAGGATTCAACGACTGGGGCAACACGGATCCGACGACGGCCGTCGGTCCCCAGATACTCGAGACCACGTTGTCCATAACGGCCGGCAGCTACGAGTTCAAGGTCGCCTCCGACGACTGGGCGACCATCAACTGCGGCGGGCCGCAGGACGGGGCTCCGATGGCGGTGCCGCTGGGCGCTGCGACCACGCTCAGCTGTAACGCGAATCCGGCCAACCTCAGTGCGACGTTCCCGGCGGACGGGGACTACACGTTCAGCCTGGACAAGCTGGATGTCGGTAATCCGGTACTGACCGTCAGTCAGGCGTCGGGCGCCGGGTTCGGCAGTGTGGCCGTCTATGTGCGTGGCGGTTTCAACGACTGGGGGACGGACGACGAGCTGGTTTCCTCCGGCGGTAACGTCTACGAGACGACCGTGCCGGTGACGGCGGGCACCTATGAGTTCAAGGTGGCCTCGGACGACTGGGCCACGATCAATTGCGGGGCTGCTGCCAACCAGCCGGCGGTGACCACGGGCACGCCGACGACGATCAGCTGCGGCGCGAATTCCGGCAATCTCGGCATAACGTTCGATGCCGACGGGGACTTGACATTCAGTGTCGATGCGACTGATGCCAACAACCCGACATTGACGGTCTCTCCCTGAGACCGGAAGATCGCGGCTGGCCGGGTCGTTCCCGGCCAGCCGCCGTCGTTCCCGTCTCGCCGAAAACGCCGGTTTTGCCGGCGGCCGGCATAGTGGATCTCATCGATGAACGAGCGAACAGGCAGTCACGGACGCCGGCGTATCTACACGGTGGTCGCGATCGTCCTGCCGCTGCTGCTGCTCGGGGCAGTGGAAGGCGGACTGCGACTGGCGGGTATCGCCGAGCCCGCCCCGTTGTTCATCGACGAGCCGAATCATCCCGACTACCGGCTGGCCAATCCCGGGGTGATCGGCCGCTACTTCCCCGATCGCACCGCGGCACCGGGGATTAGCATAGAGACCGGTTTCTTCCTGGCGGAGAAACCGGCGAATGGGCTGCGGGTGGTCGTGCAGGGTGGTTCGACCGCAGCCGGCTTCCCTTACGGCCTCGGCGCGTCGCCCGCCGGCATGCTCGAGCGGCGTCTGCGTCGAACCTATCCGCACCGTCAGGTGGAGGTCATCAACACGGCCATGTCGGCCGTGAACTCCTACACGCTGACGGACTTCGCCGGGGAGATCATCGACGTCGGGCCGGATCTCGTCGTGATCTACGCCGGTCACAACGAATACCTGGGCCTGTTCGGTGTCGGCTCCAGCCTGTCGGTGTCGGTCTCACCCTGGCTGACTCGCCTGCATCTCGCTCTCGGTGATCTGCGATTGTACCGGCTGCTGGGGCGGTTGCTGGCGCCGGCTGCCGGCCGGGTTGCTGAAGGGCGCGAGGCGTCCCGGAGTCTGATGGCCCGGGTCGCCGGCAATCGTTCCATCCCCTATGGCAGCGACGACTATCGACGGGGCGTGGAGCAGTTCCGTCACAATATGTCGGAGCTGCTGGAGCGCTACCGGTCCGCCGGCATCCCGGTCTTCGTCGGGACGCTGGTCGCCAACGAGAAGGATCAGCCGCCATTCGCGAGTGCTCCACCGCGCCTCGAGGAGCTCGAGGCGTCCGCGCTGGCGGATGTGGACGAGTTGCGGATGATGCTGGAGGCCGCTCCGGACTCCGCCGACATCTGGTATGCCCTCGGGCAACGGCTGCTCTCCATGGGACGGGATTCGGCAGCCCGTGAGGCATTCCTCGCGGCCAAGGACCGTGATCGACTGCGCTTCCGCGCGCCCGAGGAGTTCAACACCGTATTGCGCGAGGTCGCAGCGGCGACGGACGCTACGTTGGTAGACGTGCAACGAACGTTGGCGCTGGCCTCGCCGGACCGGATCGTCGGGGCTACGCTCATGCTCGAGCATCTTCATCCTACGCTGGAGGGCTACTTCCTGCTGGCCGACGCGTACTACGATGCGATCGTGGAATCGGGACTGATCGGCGAACCGACCCGGCCGATATCGGAGGCGATGGCGCGCGCCGAAGTGCCGGTATCGGCCGTCGACCGGCTGTTCGGCGAGTACAAGGCTGCCCGCGTCGTAAACGACTGGCCGTTCGTGCAGCAACCGACCGATCCGGGCCTGCCGGAGCCGGCCGGCTTCCCGGAGGAACTGGCGCTCGCACTCTACGAGCAGCGTATCGCCTGGCCGGAGGCGACACTGCGGCTCCGCGACCACTATCGCGGACGGGACGCCGCGGAATACCTGCGTGTCTCGCTGATCCTGGCCGACGCGTTCCCTTTCCTGCCGGATCTGCAACGGCAGGCGGCGACCCTGCTGCTGCGCTCCGACCGGGTGCGTGAAGGTCTGAATCACGCATATCGGGCGGCGAGCCGCAGCCCTCGGGACCCGCCGTCCCTGCTGGTGCTGGCCGAAGCATTCGCCCGTCTCGGCCAGACGGAGGAGGCCGATCAGGTGCTGGCCAGGGTACTCGCCGTCGATCCGGACAATGCCCGCGCGCTGCGTGCGCGACGACTCCTCGCGCAGGATGCGGCGCCGTGAACGGCGCCATTCGTGCGAGCGCGACCGACGAGAGTTTATGGCAGGGGCTGGTAGCAGGGGCTTCAGCCCCGATTCGACCGCCCCCGCTACCGACTTACGTCCTCCAGTCGACTCAGCGCTTCCTCATTGCCCGGATGCCGCCGTAACACCTCTTCAAGTGCCCGCCGCGCCTCCGTCTCGCGGCCGAGTTCACGGTACGCATCGGCCAGTGCAATGCCGATATCGGGATCGCCCGGTGCCATGCCGAGTGCCTCCTCCAGGTAGGAAGCCCCCAGCCGCGGCCGGCCGGTCGCAAGCAGCAGTCGACCCGACACGTAGTGAGGGCTCGCCTCGAACGGGAAGGCCTCCGCGAGATTCATGGCGACACGTGCCGCCAGGTCCGTTCGGCCGACCTGCTGGTAGTGGACGAGAGCCCGCTGCATAGCCTCCTGCCAGCTCAGGCGGCCGAGAAACCAGTCCTGTGCGATATGCTCCACCGCATTCTGCGGCTCGGGCAGTGTCACGGGCTGCTTCTCATCGCGGAACGGCCAGTCCGACTTCAGGTAGCGCAGCCGGTAGCCGGCGGCGAGCTCGTCGATCTCGGTGACCGGGATGTCACGCCAGGCAGCCGCCCGGTCCGGACCGTCGGACCAGCGCTCCGGCTCGATACGCTCCGTGAGCGCCTCGTAGTACGCCTCCGCCAGCAGGAAATAACCGCGCAGGTTCGGATGCAGGTGTTCGAGCATCAGGTCGTTGCCGATGATGCCGTCCCGAGCCTCGCCGGCAAGCATCTCCTCCGCCCGGACAATGGTCGCAAGGCCGTCCCCGGCTGATAGCTCGAGAATCCCGTTCATGGCCGACGGTGCCCGGAAGCGCAGCGCGTCGAGGTCACGGGCCCAACGATAGGCCTCGCGGGCCCCGGCGTTATCGCCGGAGTTCTGCAGGGAACGTCCGAGCGCGAAGAACCCGTCGGCGTCATTGCTGCCCGGGTCGCCACCCAGCCGGCGGATCGCATCGAGACTCGTCGTGTCGCCTGGGCCATTGATGAATGGCGCCTGGCCTGACTCGTTCGAGGCCAGCGTGCCGATGAAGACGGGTACACCGGCCGCCGCGTAGCGCCGCAGCAGAAGCGCGAGGTTGTCACGGAATTGTTCGAGGCCGGCCTGGTAGCTCTCCGAGCCGTAGACTATCGCGCGCTCCCGTGCGATACGAGCCATCAGTGTGCCGCTGCGTCGCTCGGATTCCGGGGCGCTCGGCCCGGTCAGCGCGCCGTACAGGTACTGCATTGCGCGGAACAGGTGAGACTCGCGCAGTGTCAGCAGCGCACGGGTCACGGCCGGTGATCGGCCGGCGCCATAGGCCGAGCCTACGCCCAGCACGCCGAGATACTCGTTGTGGCCGGCGTAGATCACGACGGCGTCCGGCTGCAGCTCGATGATCTCGTCGGCGAAGTCGACGAGCGCATAGGAATTCACCGCAGACATGGCTGTGGAGACCACCTCGATCTCCCGGCCCGGTGCCGCGCGCTTCAGCCGGGCTCCCAGCATGCCGGTCAGCGATGCCCACTTGCCATAGGGGAAGCCGGCCGCACTGGAGCCACCCTGCACGACGACGCGGAAGAGGTCATCGGGTTTCGTCTCACGGAAGAAGGTGGTGTCGATACTGACGCGGGGTGCTCGCGAGGGATGGATGAAGAAACGGTTGACGACGGCTTCGTTGGGCCGCAGGTAACCAGGCGGGCCAGCGATGAACAGCGGTTCCTCCGCGGCCAGTCCGGTCAGGCGGATGCCGCCCTCCAGGACGGCGAAGAAGACGACGGGCAGGAGCAGCGCGATAAGGTAGAAGAGAGCACGGGGTTTCTGGCCCTGCCCGGTGGCCGTTTTCCGATTCATAGGCGGGAATGCTCTGCACACGCGACGCAGTGCTAACATCCTCCGGCTCACTGCGACGACAATCGAGAATAGCACGACACCGATGACGCGTATCCTGGGCATCTCCGCCTACTATCACGATAGCGCCGCAGCACTGGTCGAGGACGGCGTCATCATCGCGGCGGCGCAGGAAGAGCGCTTCAGCCGTGTGAAGCACGACCCCCGATTTCCTGCGACTGCCATCCGTTGGTGCCTTGGCCACGCGCGCGTCGCTCTGCATGATATCGACTACATCGTCTTCTACGACAAGCCACTCCTGAAGTTCGAGCGGCTGCTCGAAACCTACCTGGCTGTGGCGCCCCGCGGTCTCGGCTCGTTCATAGCGGCCATGCCGGTATGGATGAAGGAAAAGCTGTTCCTGAAGCAGATGCTGCGGCGGGAGCTCGCGGCCCTGGTCGGGACCTCGACCGCCGACTTGCCGCCATTGCTGTTCTCGCGTCATCACCTCTCCCATGCCGCCTCGGCTTTCTTCCCGTCCCCCTGCCGACGGGCGGCCGTGCTTTGCCTGGACGGCGTCGGCGAGTGGGCCACCACATCGACCTGGCTCGGCCGGGATAACCACCTGCAGGGACTATGGGAGATCCATTTCCCACACTCGCTGGGACTCCTGTATTCCGCTTTCACCTACTATTGCGGCTTCAGCGTCAATTCCGGCGAATACAAACTCATGGGGCTCGCCCCCTACGGTGAGCCACGCTACGCGCAGTTGATCCGTGACGAACTCATCGACGTGAAGGATGACGGGACGTTCCGTCTGAATATGCGCTACTTCGACTATCCTCACGGTCTGCGTATGACCGGCGAGCGCTTCGAGCGATTGCTGGGACGAGCGCGCCGTGAGCCGGAATCCGGGCTGGATCGCCATTACATGGATGCCGCCCGTTCGATCCAGCAGGTGACCGAAGAGGTCGTGTTGCGCCTCGCCCGTTCACTCAGGCAAGAGACCGGTGAACGATCGCTTTGTCTGGCCGGCGGCGTGGCGCTGAACTGTGTTGCCAACGGCCGGCTGTTGCGGGAGGCCGGTTACGAAACGCTGTGGATCCAGCCGGCGGCAGGCGACGCAGGCGGCGCCATCGGTGCGGCACTCGGCGTCTGGCACGAATACCTTGGCAAGGACCGGTCCCCGAACCCGGCAGACGGCATGCACGGTGCGCTGCTCGGGCCCGAATTCAGCGAGGCGGAATCACGTGAGGCGGCCACATCCGCGGGATTGCGGGTGCAGCGCCTGGAGGACGACGCACTGCTGCAGGAAGTGGCCAGCCGGCTCGCAGCCGGTGAGGTCGTGGGCTGGTTCCAGGGGGCGATGGAGTTCGGTCCCCGGGCACTCGGCAATCGCTCCATTCTCGGCGATCCGCGCAGCCCGGACATGCAGAGACGTATCAATCTGAAGATCAAGTTCCGGGAGTCGTTCCGGCCGTTCGCGCCGGCCGTGCTGGCGGAGCGCTGTTCGGACTGGTTCGATCTCGACGAGCCGAGTCCGTACATGTTGCTGGTCGCGCCGGTCGCAGAGGCCAGGCGGTGCGAGGCGGAAGAGGCGGGGACGGATCTGGACCGGCTGAAAGTGGCGCGTAGCGCAATTGCCGCCGTGACTCATGTCGACTACTCTGCGCGCATCCAGACCGTGGACGGGCGATACAACCCACGCTTTCGGGCGCTACTCGAGGCCTTCGAACGCTGTACGGGGGTGCCGGTGCTCGTGAATACCTCGTTCAACGTCCGCGGTGAACCTGTCGTGTGCACGCCGGCGGAGGCGGTCGCCTGTTTCCTGAAGACAGAGATGGACACGTTGGTGCTGGGTAATCTGCTGGCGACACGGGTAGCAGAGTCGACGTGAAAAGGCACTTGGCACCACACGAGTTACGGAGTTTTGGTCTCAGCTTCGCGGTCGCGATCGTCGTTTTCTTCGGTTTGCTGCTGCCGTGGCTGTTCGGGGCCGGCTGGCCGCTCTGGCCCTGGCTGGCGGCGACAACACTGGCACTGGCGGCCCTGCTGGCCCCGCGGTCGCTGGCGCCCGTCTATCGCCTCTGGCGCCCGCTGGCGCTCGCCGTCGGTTGGCTGAATACCCGTCTCATACTCGGCCTGGTATTTTTCCTGGTGCTCCTGCCCTTCGGCCTGGCCGCCCGCCTTGTCGGCAGGCTGCAGTACAGCGCCGCGCTCGACACGGATGCGACGAGCTACCGAGAAAAAGCGGACGGGGTGCACGATCCCGAACACTACGAGAGGCCGTTCTGATGATCGAATTCCTCCGCGACCTGTGGAGCTTTCTCAGGACCCGAAAGAAGCTCTGGCTGTTGCCAATCGTGGTGATCCTGACGCTGCTCGGCGGGCTGGTCGTGGTCAGTCAGCAGTCGGTCGTTGCCTCGTTCATCTACACCCTGTTCTGACCGTTTCACGCGCTCGTTGCCAGGCGCGACCATGAGCGCCGGGAGTAGACGTTACCGGCCGGTTCCGAGGCTCTGGGCGCGCGCTGGCCATCCGGTCGATTAACGTATCCCAATCAACAACTTGAGGCTTGGCGTGACGCTCGTCTTCGTCCTCCGTTACACGGCGCCGGTCCGCCCCCGCGCTCGCTTGATTTGGTCCCTTCGCTGCGGCACCATGAACTCGCAAGCACTGTTGCGGAATAACAAGTCAGGGCAGGTACACCAGTTTCGGCATGCCGTCCTCGGGGGAAATCCAATCGTGCAACAGACCCACGGCGGCTGCAGCCGCCTCGCGGCGAATCGTGTCCTGGTGGACCGTCTCATCCGAGGATGGTGTCGGTGAGTGGATCGCGCAGGTACGCCGTCCTCATGTCCGCGCTCCTGCTCGCGGCCTGCGCCACCCAACCCGAATCCGCCTCAGCCGTCGCCGGCAGCGGGCCGGTCACCGTCCAGCCACAGCGGGACTGGTCCGATGCGATCATCTATTTCGTGATAACCGACCGCTTCGTCGACGGCGATCGCAGTAACAACGCCGATGTCGATCTCGACAATCCTGGCGCCTGGCATGGCGGGGATTTCGCGGGCCTGACGACACACCTGGATGAGATCGCTTCGCTCGGTGCCACGGCGATCTGGATCACGCCGGTTCAGAAGCAGATCGAGCAGCCCTCCATCGTGCCGGGAGTCCCCGAGCTGGGGCTCGGCTTTTTCGAGCATCACGGCTTTCACGGTTACTGGATCGACGACTTCTACACCATCGAACCCCGACTCGGTGACGAAGCCGCACTGAAGCGCCTCGTCGATGCCGCCCACGAGCGCGGGCTGAAGGTGCTGCTCGACGTCGTCTATAACCACTCCGGCTACGGCTCGCGTTACGAGAGCGACCCGGCTTATCGGGGCTGGGTGCGGACCCGGCCGATCGACTGCGGTGCCGACCGTGAACGCTGCCAGGTCGGCGGTCTGCCGGACTTCGATACCGAACGTGACGACGTACGCCGCTATTTGCTCGACGCCAACATCGGACTGGCGGAGCGCGTCGGCGTCGACGGTTTCCGCCTTGACACCGTGTGGCACATCAATCACGAGTTCTGGTCGCTGCACCGGGACGAGACGCGGCGGCGACTGGGTGAGGATTTCTTCCTGCTGGGCGAGGTCTGGGGCGGCGATGCGCGAGTGCTCGACCAGTGGTTCGCCCCGGACGAGATGGATGCCGGTTTCGATTTCAGCTTCAAGGGCAGCTGTCAGGGCTTCGTGAAAGGGCGCGGTCGGACCATCGCCTTCTCCCGGTATCTCCAGAAGCGTCACCAGGTGCGCGAGGGCTACCAGCTGGCCCATTACCTCTCCACCCACGATGAGCCGATGGCTCTCCACGAGTTGGAAGGGGATAAGGGTAAGTTCGCACTGTGCGCCGCCGTGCAGATGGCTATCTTCGGAATGCCGGTGATCTATTACGGCGAGGAGGTCGCCCGCGACGGCAGTATCTGGCCGACCAATCGCAGGGACATGCCCTGGGGCAGCCGTAACATCCCCCCCGGCGCAGGTGATGCCAGGGACGAGGAACTTCGCGAGTACTACCGTCGCCTGATCGCGGCGCGGCGAGCCCATCCAGCGCTGAGCCGGGGTGAATATGTCGAGCTTTCGACGGAGGGGGACCTGTTGGTGTTTGCGAAGCGCGACGAGCAATCCGAAGACGAGGTGATCGTCGCGGTGAACCGTGGGGGCGAACCAGCCATGGTCCGCGTAGAGCAGCCTGACGGCTGGCGCGGTGCGCGCGATCTGATTGGTGGCGGCCGTCTCGCGATAGACAACGACGGCATGCTCGAGCTGACCGTCCCCGGCACGAGCGCTCAATACTGGGCAGCCGACTAGGCGGTTCATCGCGGAAGGGGGACCGATGGCGCGCATCCTGTTCGACCATGTCGCCAAGCGCTTCGGGGACGTCCGTGTACTCGAGGACATCAACCTCGAGATCCGCGATCAGGAATTCATGGTGTTTGTCGGCCCGTCCGGCTGCGGCAAGTCGACGGCGCTGCGGATGATCGCGGGGCTGGAGGAGATCTCCGACGGCAATCTTTACATTGGCGACCGTATCGTCAACGACGTTCACCCGAAAGACCGTGATACGGCGATGGTGTTCCAGAGCTATGCGCTGTATCCGCACATGACGGTACGCGAGAACATCTCCTTCGGCCTGCGCATACGCAAGATCCCGGCGCAGGAGATCGAGAATTCCGTCAACGATGCGGCGGAGATCCTGGGGCTTGCCGATCTGCTCGATCGAAAGCCGAAAGCGCTGTCGGGCGGTCAGCGACAGCGGGTCGCTCTCGGGCGCGCCATCGTACGTAAGCCGTCCGTGTTCCTGTTCGACGAGCCGCTCTCGAACCTGGATGCCGAGCTGCGGGTACAGATGCGGGCTCAGCTGAGTCAGTTGCAGCGGCGGCTGAAGACGACGACCGTATACGTGACTCACGATCAGATCGAGGCGATGACGATGGGGCATCGCATTTCCGTACTGAGTCCGCTGCGCCCGGACGGCAAGACCAATCTCGAGCAGTGCGGTACACCGCTGGAACTCTATGACCATCCGGCCAACCTGTTCGTCGCCCGGTTCATCGGCACGCCGAACATGAACATAGTCGACGCCAGTCTGAACGAGGCCGGCGATCGCATCGAACACGCGGCATTCACCATCCCCCTGGCCGAGATACGGCGGGGCGGTGCGGTAGGCGAGCGCCGCGGCAAGTCCGTCACACTGGGCATCCGACCGGAACACATCAGCTCGCCCGAGGAGCTCGACAGCGAGCATCCGGTTACATTCGAGGGTGTCGTCGAGATCATCGAGACGGTCGGCCACGAGGTGGTCATACACGCACGTGTCAACGACGAGTTGCTGATCGCAAAGCTCGGCTCGCACCAGACGCTGCCGGATTATGGTCAGAGCATGCAGCTCGCCCTCGACGCCGATGCGATACATCTGTTCAACCCGGAGACCGAGCAACGTATCTGATGCCCGGCAGGAGCAAGAAGCACACCATGGAATCAGCAATACTGAAAGGCACGATCATCCGCCGCGCACTGCTGCTGGGAGCCGCCGCCCTGCTTTCGGTGATGCCCTCGCTGGCGAGCGCGGAGCTGGTGGTATGGCATGCCTACCGGGGCGCCGAGAAGGCCGCCTTCGAGAAAGTGGTCGACATGTACAACCGGCAACGGCCCGATGGTACCGAGGAGGCGAGGCCGCTGGCCGTGCCCTACGATGCCTATGCGGACAAGATCACGGCCGCGATCCCCCGTGGCAAGGGCCCCGACGTGTACATCTTCGCCCAGGATCGCCTCGGTGGCTGGGTCGAGGCCGGCAAGACCGTCGAATCCATCGATTTCTATGTGGACGATGAGCTCCTGGACTCGCTGCTGCCCGGCATGATCGATGCGATGACCTATCGCGACACGATCTTCGGTGTGCCGCTCAACTACAAGAGCATCACGATGATCTACAACCGGGAGATGGTCGAGGAACCTCCGCGGACGGTGAGCGAAATGCTGGAAATCGCGAAGGATCACACGAATGTGGCCAGCGGCAATTTCGGGCTCGCCTACGAGTACTCCAACTTCTTCTTCCACGCGGCGCTGATGAACGCGTTCGGCGGCCGGGTCTTCGCAGAGGGACCGGAGCCGGTCATCGACTCCAGCGAGAATATTGCCGCCATCAACGAGATGCTGCGCTGGTACAAGACGGAGGGCGTCCTGCCGGACGACCCCTCGGCGGCATTGATCTCTTCGCTGTTCAACACGGGCAAGGCGGCGATCGTCTTCTCCGGGCCCTGGTTCCTCGGCGAGATCGAGCAGGAGATCGACTACGGTCTGGCCCCGTTGCCGACGGTGGAGAATGCCGGCGGGTCGCCGATGAGGCCATGGCTGACCATCGAGGGCGCCTACATCTCGCCCCAGACCGATACGCTGGACCAGGCCTACGAGTTCGTCCGCTACCTGGTCAGCGACGAGGCGGCTGCCGTGCTCGCGCTGGAAGGAGGCCAGCTGCCCACGAACCGGGCGGTGTACGAGCGTGAAGACGTGGCCGCGAACGAGAGATTGCGGGCATTCCGCGAGCAGCTGGAGACGGCAGTGCCGATGCCGAACTATGCGGAAATGACCCTGATGTGGTCGCCGGTCACGACGGCGATGAACAAGATCGTGAAGGGTTCGGCGAGCCCGGAGGTAGCGCTGGCCGAAGCCCAGCGCAAGGTGCAGAAAGACATCGACGTGCTGAGGCAGAGCCGCTAGGAGGACGGAGCCGCAAGTGAGCGAAAGCGTGCAGGTCCGCGATGAGGCGATCGGCCGGGTGGAAGCCGAGCCCTCGGCGCGTGCCTGGCGGGTCCATCCGGTCCTGCTCGGCGCCCTGCTCGGTGCCCTGGTCGCCATAGCACTGACGCTGGTGTTCAGCGGCCAGTTCGTCGATGCGACGATCGAGGACGTCCGCCAGCGCGAGGTGATCATGCACGGCATGGCGCTCGCCGAGATCGTCGGCGGGATCGAGGCGGACGACCAGAGCGGCTCCGCGGACAAGCTGGCACGCGTGGCGGCGGAATGGGAGTCGGAATTTCCGGCGATCAGCAATATCCGGGTGTTGCGGCTCAGTGGTGCACGCCTGCTCGCCTCCACCAATGCGGCGGATTCGGCAGACGGCGCACCGCCCCGCCGCCTGGCACGGGAGGAGAAGGAGATCTTCGACTTGGCGAAGGAACTCTCGGCCGCCGTGGAGACGAACCGGGACGAGGGGGTCAGCCGCAAACGCCAGATCCTGCTGAATCCGCTGGACTCGGACGCTATGGCCATCTCACTGCCCTACTTCACCAGCGAGGACGGCCGGGTCGCCGGCATGGTGCAGTTCAGGAAGCAGCTAGAATCAGTGGAAGCGGGTGGCGGCTATCTGTCCGCGATTCTCGCCGTGTTCGTGATCGCCGCCCTCGGCTATGCGGCCTGTGCCCTGCTGGGACCGCGCAGTCCGCCGGCGGCAAGACCCTGGCTGCTCACCGCAGTCGTCGCACTCGTCTTTACGCTCGTCTTCCTGGCCTATGCGCGCGGCGTCATTGGCAGCGCCCAGGAGATGAGTGCCGCGCTGACCGAGGAACTCGCTGCGAGTTATCTCACGATCAAGGACAAGGCCACCACGACGGGCGGTCGCTACAATCTCGCGGTCGGCAGCGAGATCACGAATCCCTGGGACGTGGACCAGTACCAGCGGCCATTCGCCGTGATCGATGCCTCCGGGCAGGTCCTGCCCGTCGCTACCGCGGAACTCGCCGCCGGCCGGATCAAGCCCTTCCTGCGGGAGCTCTGGGGCAACTGGGGTCTCGGCCTCGGGATACTCGCTTTCATCGGTCTCGGCTTCGGCCGACAGCTCCGCGAGACCGTCCGCACGCATCGCCACGCCTACCTGTACGTGACCCCGGCGATACTGGGCATGCTGGTCCTGGTGTTCTTCCCGTTCTTCTACGGCATTGCCTTGTCTTTCACCGAGCAGACGATCTTCACGATCAATGAGCCAATCACGGAGGTGTGGGCCGGGCTCAGTAACTATGCCGACATTCTCGGCGACTTCAACGTCGCGAGCCGGACCGCTCAGGGCTGGGTATTCAATTACAGCAATTTCTACTGGACGCTGTTCATTACCGTGTGCTGGACGGTATGCAACGTCGCCATCGGCCTCAGCGTCGGCATGGCCCTCGCACTCGCGCTGAACACGAAAGGTCTCAGGGGGCGTTCGATCTACCGCGTGCTCCTGATCCTGCCCTGGGCGATCCCCAACTACATCACGGCGCTGATCTGGAAAGGCATGTTCCATCCCCAGTTCGGCGTGATAAACCAGGGCATACAGATCTTCGGCGGTACGCCCGTGGCCTGGTTCGACGGCGTCTTCAGCTCCTTCCTGACGGGTCTCGCCACTAACGGCTGGCTGTCCTTTCCGTTCATGATGGTGGTCGTGCTCGGCGCGCTGCAGTCGATCTCCCAGGACATGTACGAGGCCGCGACGGTCGAGGGTGCCAGTCGCTGGCAGCAGTTCCGTTACATCACGCTGCCGTCACTGAAACCGACGGTAATACCGGCCGTGATCATCTCCGTCGTGTGGACATTCAACATGTTCAACGTGATCTATCTCGTCTCGGGCGGCGCGCCGGCCGGTGCCAATGAGATCCTGATCACGGAGGCCTACAAGATCGCCTTCGAGAAGTACCAGATCGGTTACTCGGCGGCCTACTCAGTCGTTATATTCATGATTCTCCTGGCCTATGGAGTGTTCCAGACCCGGATAACGCGGGCAACGGAGGCAAACGCATGAGCAAGACGAAGAGCCTGCACAGCAACGGCCGCCACGTGCTGCTGCATACGTGCCTGATCACATTCACGCTGCTCGCGACCTACCCGGTGCTGTGGGTTTTCAACCGGGCCTTCTCCGGCAAGCAGACACTCGTCGACGTGAATCTGCCCGCGGATCCGACGGTGCTCGACAGGTTGCGCTACATCATCCCCTGGCCGAACGAGCTCTCGCTTTCGAATTTCGTCGACGTCATGACCGACCAGCCGTTCCTGGTGTGGATGTGGAACAGCTTCATCGTCGCCTCGGCCACTACCGTCCTCGGGGTGTTCCTGGCCTGTACGGCGGCCTACGCTTTTTCACGCTTCCGTTTTCCCGGACGCCAGGCCGGGATGCTGTCGTTCCTGGTTTCCCAGATGTTTCCCGGCACCCTCATGCTGGTGCCGCTCTTCGTGATCCTCGTGAGCTGGCTGAATCTCGGTAACACGTTCACGGCTTTGATATTGGTGAATTCCACAGTTGCCATCCCGTTCTGCGTGTGGATGCTGAAAGGTTATTTCGACACGATTCCGATCGAAATCGAGGAATCCGCCATCATGGACGGCGCGTCCCGCCAGGTCATCTTCTTCAAGATAATCCTGCCGTTGGCCAAACCGGCGGTAGCCGTTACAGCACTATTCACATTCATGACCGGCTGGAACGAATTCATCCTGGCGGCTACGTTTCTCGAGGAGGAACTGAAGTACACGGCACCGGTGGGGCTGAAGTTCTTCGTCGGTGGTTTCTCCTCCCAGTGGGGCTATTTCGCGGCGGGGTCGATCATCGTATCCATACCCGTAGTCATTCTCTTCATGTTCATGCAGAAATATCTCGTGTCCGGGTTGACTGCCGGTGGCGTGAAGGGTTGAGTTTCGATAACTGAGACAAGACAGGGGTCAATCATGATTTTGCGCAAATTCCTGATCACGGTGGCGACACTCGCCCTGGCAACGACGGCGGTCCAGGCCGGAGACCTGAAGCTCATGGATCCGACGGGTGACGACAACGGGCCGGGTGGCTACCTCTATCCCACCGATGCCGCCTACACGCCGGGCTCTTTCGATCTCGCCGAGGTCGAGATCGAGGAGAAGGGCCGGGATATCGAGTTCAGTGTGTCGGTGAACCAGCGGCTGGACGACCCCTGGGGCATGGACACCGGGTTCGCGGTGCAGATGGTGTTCATCTTCATCGATACGGATGGCCGGCAAGGCAGCGGTCATACCGCGGGCCTGCCCGGGCTGAACGTGCAGTTCGCCCCGGCGGACGCCTGGGACAAGGTCGTAATCCTTTCGCCGCAGCCCGCGGCCCGCGTGCAGGCGGAAATCGCCTCGAAGGCTGCCGACATGGCGAATGACATCGTGGTCCCCCGGCGCACGACGGGTCGGGGCAAGACCATCAGCGCCAAGGTCAAGGCAGAGGAGATCGGCGACGGCGATCCGGCCGGCTGGGGCTATCAGGTGGTCATGCAGTCCAACGAGGGATTCCCGGCGAAGACCGACCTGCTGACGCGTCGCGTCAACGAGTTCGAAGGCCAGCATCGTTTCGGTGGCGGCAACGACATGATGTGCGATCCGCATGTCATGGACGCACTTGCCGGCAATGCGGACGGATCCGACGACGAGATCCAGCTCCAGCACGATATGCTGGGATCGTACACGTGCAGCATGGACGGCTCCGAGGATGAACTGGCCACTCTGACGATGGTCCGTCGCTGAACGGACGATCAGGGGGACGACAGATGAAAACGATAAGAACCGCACTCATGGTGGGTGCCGCAGCGATGGCGGTGCTGGCCGCATCGCAGGCGGAGGCGCAGCAGGTCGGCGAGATCCGCTGGTTCGGCAGCATCTATGCCAAGTTCCTGGACGGCGACCGGCGCTTCGAGAACGCGTTGTACAACAATGCGGAGACGACACCTGGCGAAGCCGGTGGTGACCAGGGGCAGGGCATCGAGTTCGAGCTGATGTTCAACTCCCAGGTCTCCAGTCAGGTAGAGATCGGCGGTCGTATCAAGGCGCGCTTCAACCAGAATTTCTGGTCGAACTTCGGCGGCTTCGGCCCGCAGGAGGAAGACGAGCGTTCAGCCCAGTACATGAAACTGCGCGGAGCATGGGCCCGCATCACGCCGGGCTACGAATGGATCGATTCGGCCACTATCGGCTCGAACGACTGGGGCATGTTCGATCCGTGGACCGTCGGCAAGTTTCGCTACATCGACCGGGACAATTCCTCGGGCCTGCTGTTCCAGGGCCGGGCATTCGACGGCTCCGTGCGCTGGGACTTCGCCCGGGTCACGCTGTCGCGGCTGTTCCAGGGTCCCCGTTTCCTGACGACCGCCGATCCGAACGACTCCCAGTACAAGCTCGAGGCCAACGACGCGGCCTGGATTCTGCAGACGCGCTGGGCGGCGACGGACACTCTGAATCTCACCGGTATCGCTGAGTACATCCGGGACAAGGAGATCGATCGGGCCGACGAGAATCTGCTGGACGGGCAGGATGTGCAGACCCGGTACGACAACACCATACTGGCACTGAAGGGCCAGTACACGGGCATCGATGCCGTCGATATCGGCGGCGCCGTCTACTATACGAATTTCAATATCGATGCGACCGAGTGTAGCCTCGGACTGAACGATGACTGCCGCTTCAGCCCGACGCCTAAGGCGGGCGTAGACGATACTTCGTGGAAGCTCGATGTCGGTTTCAACGATCTGCTCGTCGACGATTTGACCGTCGAATTGCAGTTCTTCCATATCGGTGCGGACTTCGTGTCGGTGACATCGGCCAGGCGTGAGCAGGACGTGCTCCTGACCACCGGTCACGAGGGCACATGGGGCTGGGGCCGGCCGGATTACAACTTCGGTAACCGGGACAACGCCAACTCGACACTGGGTCTCGGTTACGGTGGCTGGAATCCGGAGACCCAGCAGGTCGTCTCGATGATGGCCGACAACGACTTCACCGACTTCGACGAACCCATGGCGGAGACGGTGATCGGCTGGAAGGGCTTCACGATCGCGCCCAGCTATCTTTGGGGCGACTGGGAGTTCCAGGGTGAGTACAGCTACATCGACTATGACACCAACTGGCAGGCCTGCGGTGGAGCGACGAAGGACACCTGCATCTATCCGCGCATGGAAGGCCTGCATTCCTGGGGTCTCGGCGGCGACTGGCGTTCGCCCTATGCACCTTATCAGGATAAGACCACCGAGATCTGGGGTCTGACGGCCAATTACTTCCTCGATGTCGGTGCAGGCGTGGACCTGGAGTTCCGCTTCAAGTACATCGCGGACGAGGACGACCGTGTGACGAATCCGGCACTGCTCGTCGATGCCTACGACGGCTTCCCGGCGGCAGTCGGTGCGATCAACCCGGACTGGATCCCCAACATCGGGTTGGAAGGCTGCGTGGCGTGTGACGACCGCGCGGCCGACTACTACACTTACATGGTGTCGGCCGGGTACCAGTTGACGGGTGATCTCTACGTCCGCGTCCTCTTCCGGCGCGATGAGGTTGATCTCATCGACGGAACCATCGACGTCGCCCCGGTCGGACTCGGCTTCGAGGCCAGCAACGATTTCGGCTACGCGGAGTACCTCACCGGCGAGCACACGAAGAACCGTGTCGGTCTGGAGTTCAGCTACTTCCTGTCCGGTGTGGAGTTCGGCGGTTCGGTCGACTGGCTATGGGGCGATTACGCTCCCGTGTTCCTCGATTTCCGGGACGGCCAGATCGTGAAGCTCGACACATCGCTGGTCGATACGGTGACGACGCCGCTGGGCAATATCTCCGTGGATTCCGTGGATCTGGAGCAGTACCGGCTGAAGGCCTTCATGAAGGTCAGTTTCTGATATCGGGAATCGTCGAGCATGCCGGGGGCGGCGGGCAGTGGCCTGCCGCCCTCTTCTGATTCAGGCATCATGCGTTTCATGAGAGCGACTCTCCTCCTGCTGCTCCTGATCAGCTGTCAGCTACCCGCCGCGACGGTATTCGAGATCCGCGACCCGGTCGGCGACGATCACGGCAGCGGGGATCTCCTGTATCCGAACCGGGGCGACCTGCAGCCGGGTGACCTCGACATCGTTTCTTTCGCTGCGGAGAACGAGGCCGGAGGCACCTGGTTCCAGGCGGAATTCAGGAATCCGATCCGCACACCGCAGAGCGAGGTCACGGAGGTCGGGCAGGTGCCGATGCCTCGTCTCGCGCGCAACGGCTTCTATAGCTTCAACATCGACATCTACATCGACCAGGACCTCGAACCGGGCAGCGGGCTCACCGAGGCGCTCCCCGGCCGCAAAGTCCGCATCGATGCGGCGACGGCGTGGGAGAAGACCGTGCTGCTGACACCGCGGCCGGACATCGCCCGCTCGATGCTGGCCTCGCACCTGGAACGCATCCGCGAGCAAGAACTGAGGGCCGAACAGGGCCGTGTTACCGGGGACGATCGGGAGCGGATCGCCGCCGCCGTGGAGCAGACGCTGACCGAGCGTTACTTCATGCCGAACCGTGTGCGGGTGCGCCGCCGCGTCATCAGATTCTTCGTACCGGAGGAATTTCTGGGCGGCCCGGCCAGCCGTGACTGGGCCTACACGGTGCTGATCACGGGCGCCGAGGTGGAGCAGACGACCCGTCTGGCGACCGCTCCGGAGAATTTCCTGCTGATGAATCTGCCGGTGGAGCGGGGTCTCAATTTCCGCAACTTCGGCCTGCGGGGCGACGCCGATGCGGACCAGCCACCGGTGGTGGACTACGTGATGCCCCGGGCCGGATGGCAGCGGATCCGCCTGTCCGACTACAACGTGGCGCGTGGCCTGTATGCGAGCGTCGTCGGGACCGTGCCCAGCGGGCGCCCGTTGGACGTGAAGCCGCGCGCCTACGAGGATACCGCCCAGCCGCCTGCCGCGGAGGAGCGGTCCCGGGCCGAGGCCCCCCCTCGAGAGGCCGACCGCGGGGAGGCAGAACCCATACCCACCGGCGACAGCCTGGCGGACCAGCTTCGGGCCATCCGCGAACTCAGGGATCAGGGATTGTTGACCGAAGAAGAATACCAGACGATCCGGCGCCGACTTCTCGCCGAATACTGAGGGGACTGACGGAGGGCTGGACACTCATGCACGAGGCGGTGACCATACCGGGCACCACCATGCAGAACCCGAACTGAGGGAGCCGGCTGCAGGTGCCATGACGGGAATTGATCGAGCTACCGGAGGCACGCGAGAGCTGCAGGCGGCGATGGGAAGAACGGAGAAGGCAATGGGACGTGGGCTGATGGTCGTCGCTGGGCTCGCCGCTCTCCTGACGGTGCCGGCAGCGGATGCCGAGACCGAGACGGCCGCCGACTGGCAGGATGATTGCGCCGCCTACGTCGACATGCTACGGGACGAGGGCGAGGCGGACGACATCGAAATCACCTGGTGCGTGGCCAAGAGCCTCGGTATCAGCATGGGGCTGGAGGCGGGCAGCCGCGTCGGCGCGGTGAGCATGTCCTCGACCCTGGTCGTTGCCTACGATCTGGACCGGGACGCCGTATTCGACCTTTTCCGGCAACGCAATGCAGCGAGCCTGCTGCAGATCTGCATGCCGGTGGACACGAGCGCTCGAGCGAAGATCCTGGCCGTCTATGAATTCCTGGAGGGGCATCCGGAAAAGCGCGAGCAGCCCGCGGCGATCGCCTTCTTCGAGGGTCTGCAGTCTCGCTGGCCCTGCGAGCCGCCAAAAGAATCCTAGCGGGGCCGGGCCGGCAAGCGACGCTGTGCGCTCGCTTGAGAAGGGTTGACCGTACCCCGTGAAACAAGCCACGTTTGATGTGGAACATTGAGCATATATTGCGATCCCCTCGGCGGCCCGGGGTCCCACGTTAACGCGTCCGGCGCCCCGGCGCGACCGGACGGCCGCGCCGGGCAGTAACGGGTCAGGGAGCGATCGTGAAGGTCGCTCCGGCCGGCGACCCGTCCCAGACGTAGCCGCTGGCGGTGACGCCGACGACGGTCGCCGTGTAGGTGCCGGTCGCCGTGCCGCCGCTACCCTTCGGATTGGGCGACTTCGTCGACCACACGGCCTCGGCGAGACCGTCCGCATTGCTGGCAGAGGTCACCACTTCGGCGGATTCGGGGCCGCTAATCGTGATCGAGACGGTCGCGCCTGCGATCGGCGTGCCCGATTCGTCGACGACCGTGGCCCGGATCGTGACGTCGTCGCCGACACTGAAGGACGTGGTCGCGACGAAAGTCGTGGTCGTGTTCTTGCCCTTGCCCTCGGTGACCAGGAGGCCGGTGACCAGCGGATCGCTGACGAGCGCAACGGTCGTCGGGTCCGGCTGCTGGCCGGGCTGGGCCGGCGTGGCACAGAGGATGCCGCTGAAGCCCGACTCGCAGTCCGCCTTATAGGACGTGACCTTGTAGCAATACTCCTGACCGTTGGTGAGCTCCGTATCGGTGTAACTCGTGCAGCTACTCTGGTCGCCCGCGGTGCAGGCGAGGTCGACGACCCGCTGCGCCTTGCCGCCCTGGTCGTAGTAGAGACGATAGCCGGCGAGTTCCGGATCACCGACGGCCGTCCAGCTCACCGCGACCGACTTGTCACCGGCAACGGCGGTATCGATCGCCGGCACCTCCGCCGTGCACGGCGGTGCCGCCGTACCCCAGGACGCCGTCGCCATGACGTAGGGCTCGGCCATGCCGGTGTTGAGCCAGGCATCCAGCAGGTTCGCACCTTCTGCACCGAGGAAGGCATTGCCCTCCTCGGCCGGGTCGGTGCCGTTGTTGGCGAGATACAGGAACTGCACGTATTCCCAGCTCGTCGGCTGGTACATCAGGCGTATCTCCGCCGAGACGGCTGCAGACGGCGGGGCGAGCGGGATGTCGTCGAAGTACTCGTAGGTGCTGCCCACCGTACCGCCGCCATACTGATTCGCGGGCTCGGGCAGTGCATTGCGCACCAGCGCCAGGTCATAACTCATCCCGTACGGCGGAATCCGGTTGTCCTTGATCACGGCATTGTTCAGGACGAAATGGAACGTCTCGTAGCTGCCGGTGCTGCCGCAACCCGTCCCCGAGGCCAGGGCGCCGAGGGTGCAGTCGACCGCAGCGGTAATCCTGTCGTAGGAGAGCGGCATGCCTGACGGATAGCCGAGCCCGAGCAGCGTCGCGGCCCAGTCGCTGGTCATGCCCATGTGGGCTTCGTACACCTTCGACGCGGGATCCTGCAGGTCGACGAGACTCCTGACCCGCATCGTCTGACCGTCCAGGGTCACGTCGATATCACCGTAGGCGCCGTCCTCCCGCACCAGGGTGCCGTTGCCGTCGTACCAGCGCACGTTCAGCCACATGCGGCGTCCCTCGGGATAACCCGAGATCAACTTGTGTCCGGTGTGGTTCACGATCCGGACGCTGTCGCCGGAGACCGAGAGCGTCGCCGCCAGCGAGAGTTGCTCCCTGGCACGCAGCGCACCGTCTTCCAGTGCGGCAAGCTGACCCGCGGAGAGACCTCCGCCGAGCCGCAGCCTGCCCTGGGCGTCCAGGTAGCGGATGGCTTCCGGCATCCAGTAATTTCCGCCCGTCATGTCATGCAGCGGCAGGTCTCGCCGCACCGGTACGCCCCGCTTGTTGGCGCCTTCGCCGGTGACGGGCCGCATGTGACACGACTGACAGCTGAAGTAACGAGGGGCGGCCGGATTCTCGTAGTCGCCGCTCGTCGTGCCGCCGAGCGTAGCGGCATCGTAGATTGCCGCGAGCGCCCCGCCCCTGAGCTCCGCGGGCAGCGAGGGATAATCCGCGACCCGCGTCTGCGAGATCTGCCCCGACAGGTACTCGCTGAAGGTGCGCTCCACGATCCCGTACCGGTAGGGGAAGTTGTTGAACGCAGCCTTGCCAGCCACCGGCGCGCCCGGCGTGCCGTCCGCAATCACCGGACCGGCCGTGGCCTGCGCGCCGTTATTCGGCGCCAGGTCGCCGGTCGCCGGATTCGAGACGTCGTGACAGGTGCCGCAGAAGGCGCGGTCGCGGTGGAACGCCGAGGCCATGAACTGATGCCGGGCGTCCGCGTCGTTGTAGGGTCCCAGCTTGTCGCTGCCGGCCCACAGCGAACTCATGCCGGAACCATAATAGCCCTCGACGGTGCCGTCGGCACCGCGCTGGCTGGCGACGAACGGGTCGATCATCACACCGAAGTGCTCCGAATTGTCCGGGTTCGTCAGCTTGTGACAGTAGTCGCACTCCACGCCGTCGGCATCACCGGCGGCGAGCCCCGATCCGTCCGTGGGCGTCGACCGGCCACCGAGCCAGCCCGCCGTGCTGTGGCAGCGCAGGCAGAGGTCGCCGGAACCGTCGAAATCCTGTTCGGCGATGGCCAGCGTGGCCCAGAAGATGGGATCCCTCGTGGCATGCGACATCATGCTGCCGCGCCAGTTGTGCGCCGGTTCGACCGACGGGTTGTAGCCGCCGTGGCAGTTGTCGCACTTGTCCGGGGACTCCAGGTTGCCAACCTCGCCCGGCTGGGTGCCGGGCTGCTGGATATCGGTCGGGACGGTGTCCGCCGCGTAGGCAATGGAGAACGCGAGAGAGACGAGGAAGGGGAGGAATCTGTTCATGGCGACCCCCCGTTATGTTTGTTTCTGGCGCCAAAGAAAAGTGTCCGCCCTTCGGCGGATTCTGTAAATTCGCACTTGTACTCACAGGCGTTTCGCCGGCGCGCGGAAACGCGCATTACTGCGGGGACGATCGCTCGGGACCGCCGGGTGGCCGGGGCGGCAGCCCGACGCCGGAGAGCATATGAGGAGGCAGGACTGGCGCGCCCGGCAGGATTCGAACCTGCGACCCCTGCCTTCGGAGGGCAGTACTCTATCCAGCTGAGCTACGGGCGCGTCGGCGAGGGGCGCTATTCTAGCGGCATGTGGTCGCCGGTCGCCACCGCCCCGCGCCGACCCACCGTCGATTCCCGCCGTGAATCCTCCCGCGCTCATTGACAGCATCATTGTCAATATGTTAAATTGTTTCTTAAATCATAGAGATACAAGGAGGGTATCAATGCAACAGCAGAGAATATTGTTTGTACTGACCGGTCACGATCGTCTCGGTGATGCGGGCGATACGTCGGCCGATAAAACCGGTTTCCATCTTGCCGAGGCCGCGCGGCCATGGCAGGTGCTGACGGACGCGGGCTACGAAGTGGACCTGGCGACGCCGCGAGGCGGCCGGGCGCCGATCGATCCCGGCAGCCGCGACATGGACGACGAAGATAATGCGAAGTTCCTCGGCGATCCGCGGGTGAAACAGCAACTCGAGAACACCCGGTCGCTCCGTGACGTCGACGTCTCCGGTTACGATGCCATCTACTTCCCGGGCGGACACGGCACCATGTGGGATCTGCCCGACGACGAAGCCGTGCAGGAAACGGTCCGCACGATGTACGAAGACGGCAAGATCGTCGCCGCCGTCTGCCATGGTCCCGCAGCACTGGTGAACGTCCGGCTGTCGAACGGCGGCTGGCTCGTCGACGGGAAGACGATGTCGGTGTTCACCGATGCGGAGGAGAAGGCTGTGGACAAGGACACGGTCGTCCCCTTCCTGCTCGCCAGCCGGCTCGAGGAACACGGCGCGAAGATTGACGGAGCGGCCAATTTCGAGAAGTCGGTGTCCGTCGACGGTCGCCTCATCACCGGTCAGAATCCGGCATCTGCGCGCGAACTCGGCGAGAAGATCCGCGATCTGCTCGACGAGCGCCGGGCCCGCGCAGCCTGACTGCGGCCCGACCGCGTTCCTTTCAACGAGGCCCCCGCCCGCGCGGGGGCCTTTTCTTGTTCGGCGGTGCGAAAAGCGATGACCGGGCAACGTCGAGGTCTTCCGTCGTTTGCGCATCCCGCTGAGCGCTGCCAAAAAGCGTGAGCGTCGGTATACTTATGGGCTGGTCGGTGAGTCCCGACCTCCGCCGGCATATGGGCTCTCCCACCATCGTGACATTACCGGAGTGATTCCTTGAGCACGCACGACCGTCGCTTCTTCGACATTTTCATGGTTATCCTCGGCGCCCTGCTCGCCGTGACGGTCGGGATCTTCCTCCTGGCGGAAGCGATCACCGACAAGACGCCGGGGCCGGAAGGTGAGGCCGTCTTTCAGGCAGAGGTGAACGAGCGTATCGCACCGATCGGTGAGGTCTTCCTGCCTGGCGAGGAAGAGCAGGCAGCCGCTCAGGTGGCAACCATGCCGACGCCGCAGCCGGTCGCAGCGAAGATGTCCGGTCCGCAGGTCTATAACCAGGCCTGCATCGCATGCCACGGTGCGGGCGTGGCCGGAGCCCCGGTCGTCGGCGACCCGGGCGTCTGGGAGGCGCGCATCGCGAAGGGACTCGACGTGCTCCACGATCACGCCATCAACGGCTTCCAGGGAGAAGCGGGCTACATGCCGCCGAAAGGCGGTCGGATCGACCTTTCCGACGAAGAGGTCATTGCCGCCGTCGACTACATGGTCGAGGAGAGCCGCTAAACCGACAGCCGCTCACGACGCCGGCCCCACCCCCGCGCGGCGCAGCCGCGCCGCATCCGCGATTGCGTTCCGGAAACTGATCGCTTCGGCGAGATGGTCGGGAGCCACCCTGTCGGCGCCGGCCAGGTCGGCGATGGTACGGGCCACGCAGACGATACGGTGGCAGGCACGAAGCGACAGCGTCATGCGCTCCGCGGCGGCGGCGAGGAGGGCTCGGCAACGCACGTCCAATGGTACCGCCGCGGCCAGATCCGGTGCCGTGAGTTCTCCGTTCGGTTTCCCTGCCCGTTCGTACTGCAACCGGCGCGCCGCACGGACGCGTCGGGCCACGATGCTGCTCCCCTCACCCGGCTCCGGCGCGCGACTGAGCAGGGATGGCGGCACGCGGGATACCTCGACGCCGATATCGATGCGATCCAGGAACGGGCCCGAGATGCGCCCCCGATAGGAAGCGATCTGTGCCGGTGTGCACCGGCACTCGTGAGCGTCGTCGCCCAGGTAGCCGCAGGGGCAGGGATTCATGGCGGCGACTAACTGGAAACGGGCCGGGAACTCGGCCTGACGCCGGGCGCGCGAGATCGTGATCCGGCCACGCTCGATCGGCTCGCGCAGCACCTCCAGCACCGACCGTCGGAACTCGGCCAGTTCGTCGAGGAACAGCACACCGTTGTGCGCCCGTGAGATCTCGCCCGGCGCCGGCGGATTGCCACCGCCCGCGAGCGACGCGGCCGTAGCCGTATGGTGGGGCGCGCGGTAGGGGCGGTGCCGCCACAGCGCCGGATCGAACGCCTGCCCCGACACGGAATTCACGGCCGCGGTCTCGAGCGCTTCCGCCTCGCTCATGGGAGGCAGAAGGCCCGGCAGCCTGGCCGCGAGCATGCTCTTACCCGTCCCCGGCGGGCCGATCAGGAGCAGATGGTGGCCACCCGCCGCGGCCACTTCCAGTGCCCGCCGTCCCCGCGGCTGGCCGATCACGTCGGCAAGGTCCTCGACAGCTGCCGGCCGCGGCGGTGGCAGGCCGGTATCGAGCGGCGCGAGCCGGCTGCGGCCTTCCAGGTGCGCGATGACTTCGCTCAGGCTGCGGGCCGGACAGACGCGCGCTCCACGGATCATCGCCGCCTCGGGACCGGCCTGCGGCGGCACCAGCAGGCCGCGGCCCGCGGCGGTGGCGAGGATCGCTGCGGGCAGTATGCCCCGGACCATCCTCACCTCTCCGTTCAGGCCGAGCTCACCATAGAATTCCCAGTCGACGAAGTCCCGGTCCGGGATACGGGACGCCGCCGCCAGTATGCCGAGGGCGATCGCCAGATCGAACCGGCCGCCTGTCTTCGGCAGGTCCGCGGGCGCCAGGTTCACGGTGATGCGGCTCTGCGGGAAATCGAAACCCGCCTCCATGATCGCGCTGCGGACCCGGTCCCGGGCTTCACGTACCGCGGCTTCTGCGAGACCCACGATCGAGAATCGGGGCAGCCCCCCCGACAGGTGCACCTCGACGTCGACCCGTGGCGCGTCCAGCCCTTGCTGCGCACGGCTGAGAAGCGTAGCGAGTCCCATCCGCCCTCCCTGGCAGATCTTTGGCAGATCGCACCGGTCTTCCTTCGAGGCCGCTGTCGCGGCGCGGCTTCAGTCGGTCCCGGCGTCTTCGCCCGATTCCAGTCCGGCCACCCGGGCCTCGAGTTCCTCCAGGCGTGCCCGGCTGCGGGCGAGGACCGCAGCCTGCACCTCGAACTCCTCCCGGGTCACCAGATCCATGCGCGCGAGGGCCGAGCGCAGCAGACCCCGGAAGTTCTCCTCCAGGTCATCCTGTACGGACCGCAGGCCCTGGGGCACAGCTGCCGCCAGACGGCCGGCCAGGCTGTCTATCGATTCTTTTTCCATGGCGCACTGTTTAGCGCAGGCGACGGCAAAACGCCAGGTCCGAAACGGGGCCGAAGCACCGGTAACTCGTGCGGCGGCATGTCCACCATGATGCACAGCAGCATGCAGAATGCACCATCTCGGTGCATCCGTCGCAAGTGAGTTAATTCAACTGATTGATTAAATTGCGAAAAATGAGTTGGCACGGAATCTGCTTGAACCAGCCCGCAATTGCGCCGGGCCGCTCGGCTGCCGGGCGAAAAACGACGTAACCACCAGGACTTCAAGCAGAGGACATCATGAGATTGATAAACAAGACGGCATTACTGGCGGCCGGCCTGCTCTCGAGCGGCGTTGCCATGGCAGACCTGTCGGCCAATGTGGGTTGGGTCAGCGAATATCACTTCCGCGGCATTTTCCAGAAAAACTCTTCGGCGAGCGCCGGACTGGACTTCGAGGCCGGCGGATTCTACGCAGGCACGTGGGCCGCGGACGTCGGGGACGGCCTGGAAGTGGACGGCTACTTCGGCTATGGCGGCGAACTCGGCGCCTTCAACTACGGCGTCGGCTTCACCGGCTATTACTACACCGGCGACTTCGACGATACCTATCAGGAGATCAACCTGAGTCTCGGTTTCGACTGGCTGAGTTTCGAGGCCGCCTTCGGCGAGTACGAGAATTTCAGCGGGCCGACGCAGGATTACACCTATTACGCCGTCACCGGCGAGTACAACGGCTTCTACGGCAAATTCGGCGGCTTCAGCCAGGACTTCGACGGCAACTACATCGAGGTCGGCTACGGCTGGACCTTCATGGAGCTCGACCTCTCCGTGGCGGCGATCTTCGCCGATGACGACCTGATCGGCGACGAAGACGAGACGATCATCTTCGGGATATCGAAATCCTTCGATCTCAACTGAGCTACCCGGGGCGGCGGCCACGGGTCGTCGCCCCGCCGCACACCAACCGACACAGGGGTAAAAGCAATGAAGCTGATTACAGCGATCATCAAGCCCTTCAAGCTCGATGACGTCCGCCAGGCAGTGGCCGACATCGGCATCCAGGGCATCACCGTCACGGAAGTGAAGGGCTTCGGC
>JARRPZ010000006.1:0-63447 GCA_037382365.1 Gammaproteobacteria bacterium | reverse complement strand
GCCCGGTCGTAGACGGAAGCGAGAGAGAATCTGGCCTGTACGGTGTAGGTGGCCATACGCTCCTTCTGCGCTTCCAGTTCGCGCACCGAGATCCGTCTCAGGTACGCCTCCTGCCGCTCCGCGAGTCGGCTTACCCGATCGACCAGGTCGTCGATCCGCGGCGCCAGCTCGGCGATCCGTCCGTCGAATTCACTGAACGTCCGCGGCCCGTCGGTCGTGGCGGCCTGCACGTTTCGACGCGCGCGCCGGCCCTCCGCCAGCGCCCTCTCCAGGTCGCGAAGATTCTTGCGCTGTCGCCACAGCCGTGCCTTGAAATTCCTGTCCAGTTCCCACGCCAGCACGCCCCGCATGAGCGCGAGTTTCGCGGCAGCCTCCCTGGCCTCCGGCAGATCCGCCCGCGCAGCCGGCGCGGCGGAGAGCGTGCCAACTTCCTGCCAGAGCTTCCGCTCGCGCGGCGTGGCGAGCGCCAGCACATCCCGATCCTCTGCGATACGATTGAGCCGTGACTCCAGTTCACGTCGCCGGGTATCCATGTCGTCCAGGTCCGCGTCGGCGAGCGCCTGCTCGACCCGGGGCAGACGTGCGGCGTAGGCGATACGGCGAGTCTCCAGCATATGGTCGAAGACATCGACGCTAGCGCGCCAGTCGAGAAGATTTCGTTGCAGGAAGCGCAGATCGCGGTAGTTCTTCAGCGCTTCCTGGAACTCGTGGCCGGCCAGCAGGTGTAGCAGATACCGACTCTCGGTGGTCGGCGGGAGATCCTCCAGCCGCCAGTACCACCCCATCTGACCGCCGCCGTCCGCGGCCAGTAATGCATCGATCATCTCCCCGCGGCGGATGCGTCCGATCGCCTCGTCGATACGCCGGGACTCGGCATCGAACGCATCGATCGCGTCCAGATAGTGATCGGCCGCCTGGGCGTGGGCGCCGAGCCGCCCGAAGGCGAAAGGCACCGCGAGCAGCGACTCCTGCACCGCCGGATCCAGCAGATTCCGCGACCGCAACTCGGTCCAGGGCACCAGAGCGCGGTGGTAGTCCTCGTCCGCGGAATCGGCCCAGCCCGTCCCGAGCAGTGCCTTGTTGGAGTACGGTCCTTCGAGTCGTACCCGTTCCAGCACCGGGCGCGATTCGCCGGCGCGGCCCCCCTGCAGATAGCTGTAACCGAGAGCCACGTTCGCCTTGTCTCTCAGGCTTCTCAGCTCCTCGGTAGGCGCGGCGATGCGACCCGTCTCGTCGAGCAGGGCAGCCCCTTCATCGAGGCGCCCCGCGCGGACCAGCGCGACGCCCAGGTTGTACCGCGCATACGCCAGCCAGTGGGGCGGTCCCTGCCAGTCTTCGAGGAGCGCGATGGCCTCGTCGTAACGGCCACGGCGCATCTTCACCTGCGCCGCGAGCAGGCGCCGTTCGCCTTCCAGTTCCTGCGGCAGTGCGTCGCGGATCTCCGACAGCGCGAGTTCCGCCTCGGGCAGGTAGCCGCGCTGGAAACGGATCTTGGCCAGGAAGAACCAGGTACGGTCCCGGATCGCGGGTTCGCTGTTGGTTGCGAGGAGGCGTTCGAATATCAGGGCCGCCTCCTCGTGATTCCCGTAGGAGAGGTAGAGGCCGCCGCGCAGCAGCGCCGCCTCGGCATCGTGGCCGGGCACCAGCCCCCGTTCCTCCGCCGCCGTCAGATGCACCAGGGCCGTGAAATAATCACTCTGGTAGAAGTGGAACAGGACCTCGCCGTAATGCGGGTCCTCGATGGGTGTCGGTCCTTCGGCGAGGGCGCCCTTCGCGAGCAGCAGGGCCGCCGCGACGGCCAGGAGTTTTCGCCCGGCCACCCGCGCCTACTCCCACTCGGTGATGACGAACTCTGGCTGCTGCTTGTGCTCGCGGTCCGAGATCATCAGTTCCATGTACTTCGCGCCGATACCTTTCTCGAAGACGAGATCGGCTCCGCGCCGGTAGTCCCGGCCGTGGGGTCCCCTGCCGCTGAAGAAGGCGATGAGTTCGTGTTCCCCCACCTTCACGTTGCCGACGTGGATACGGTGCACGCCGCCGCGCCGCAGGGCTTCCGCCTCGCGTTCGGTGTAGAGGTAGTTGGCGACCTCCTTGCCATTCATCTCGACGGTCACCGATTCCAGGTCGAAGAACGTGCCCGTATCCACGGAGACGTACATCGCCACCTGCGAGTTGGCGGGGAACAGGAGATCCTCCTCCAGCAGGAAGAGCTCGCGATTCAGGTCCAGCACCTCCTTCTTCAGCGACTGCGTCTGTTGGTCGAGACTGCGAAATTCTTTCGCGTCCGCGTCGTCGCTGCCGGCCTCGTCGGCGACCAGGACGTCCGCCGCCAGGCACGTGGCCAGCAGCAGCGTCAGCGGCAAGAACCCTGCTTTCACTGTTCCGTCTCCGCGCGCGAGCGCCATGGACTGATCGGGTTGTCCCATCATTCGCGGAGCAGTGTCCGCACCTGGTCGAGGTAGTACTCCTCGTAACCCGGCTTGTAGCCGTAATGGGTGTGGCGGACCACGCCCTCACGGTCCAGGATGACCGTAACCGGCATCGCCTCGACCTGATAGAGCCGGCTCACTTCCTTCCGGTCGTCGAAGAGCACGGGGAAACTGACGCCGAGGTCCCGTGCCATCTCGGTCGCACGCCGGGGATCGTCGTCGATGTTCACGCCGAGCAACCGGAAACCGACCCGCTCGTAGCGGTTGTAGAGTTCGTCGAGCAATGGCATCTCCTGGCGACACGGTCCGCACCAGGTCGCCCAGAAATTGATCATCACCACATCGCCCCGATATTCGGAAAGACGCAGGTTCTCGCCGGCGAGACTCTTCAGGGCGAAATCCGGTGCCTGCTGGCCATCCAGCGCGCCCTTGCCGGCGAATGCCGGTGCGGCCAGCACGGCGACCATTGCCAGCGCCAGTGCTGCCAGAGACTTCCCTATCCTCATGACGATCTCCTTGTCTGATCCGGGGTACGGCGCCGCCGCGCGGCGTGCCGGCCGCGGGCGAACATAATGGTCGCAGTGCCCGCACACCGGCGGCAGTGATGCCTGTCACACTAACGTCGGCCCCCGCCCCGGGGCAGCCGACGTCGCCGATCGAGCAGCAATATGTGTGCCAGAAGCGGATTCTGTCGTCGCATCAGCTACTTGGCCGATGCAGCGCCTTCCGGCGGGCTGCCCACTGTCGGCTGCTGCTGACAGGCCCGAACAGGCCGGCGGCAACCCGATGAATCAGAAAGGATTTTCGTGTCGCCGGCCGGCGACGGCCGGTCATTCGGTCGGCGGCATCAGGCCCGAGGAGTAATGCATCCGTCCGGACGCGTCGATGATGATGGCCTCGTAGCCGGGTAAACCCTCGATGAGCGCGAGACCGCGGTCCACGCCGAGGACGAACACCGAAGTGGACAGCCCATCGGTCAGCACGGCATCCGGACCGACGACCGATGCGCTGTAGACGCCGCGCGCCGGCTGTCCCGTTGCCGGCGACAGGATGTGGTGGTATCTGACGCCGTCCTCTTCGAAGTACCGCTCGTAGTCGCCGGAAGTGGAGATCGCCTCGTCGACGAGTGGCAGCCTGACCGCTACACCCTGCTCGGAACGCGGATCCCTGACGCCGACGACCCACGGCTCGCCAGCGCGGTCTCCCAGCAGTCTCGAATCGCCGCCCGCGGTGACGATGGCGTGCTCCACCCCGGCGTCCGCCAGTACCGCCGCGGCACGCTCCACCGCGTAACCCTTGGCGATGCCGCCCAGATTGATACGGACGCCGTCACGCTCGAACCGTATCGCGTGCCGATCCGGCACCAGCGTCACGAGGCGATAATCGAGGCGGCCGATCTCGCGCTCGATCGTCGCCTCGTCCGGTCGCTGGCCGGCGCGGTAATCGTAATGACGCCCCACACTGTCGAAGGTGATGTCGAAGGCCCCGTCGGTTAGCCGGGAGATACGCAGCGCCGTCTCGACGAGACGGTAGAGTTCTTCGCCTGCCGGGACGGGATGCGCCGCGGCCTCCCGATTCACCCGGGAGATGGCGCTGTCCTCGCGGTAGGTGCTCATCAGGCGTTCGATACGGTCGATCTCCGCCAGAGCCGCATCCGCCGCCCGCGCAGCGGATTGCTCGTCGTCGTGCCACAGCCGCACGCTCACCCGGGTACCCATCATCGCCTCGGCGCGATCCACCCAGGCAGCGTCCGCCGGCTGGGCGATACCGAGTGCGAGAACCACCCAGAGGACGGTCGCGGCTGGTCCTCTCACCCGGCGATGGGTATCCTCTCCCTTCGAGAACGCCTCGGAGGCCCCGCTCATGTCTGGATTCCTGATCTTCCTCGGCATCATCGTCGTGCTTGCCGTCTTCGGCATCAGCATCTACAACCGCCTCGTCAATTCGCGAAACCGCGTCAAGAACGCGTTCGCTCAGATCGACGTCCAGCTCACGCGCCGTTACGACCTGATACCCAACCTGGTCGAGTCGGTGCAAGGGTACATGAAACACGAGCGCGGGACGCTCGACGCGGTCATCAGTGCGCGCAACGCGGCGGTGTCCGGATTGAGTGCAGCCAAGGCCGATCCGGCGAATGCCGGCGCCATTAAGGAACTGGCCGCCGCGGAGGCGACACTCGGCGGAGCACTCGGCCGGCTGTTCGCGCTCGCCGAAGCCTATCCTGAGCTCAAGGCCAACGAGAACATGCTCCGTTTCCAGGAGGAACTGGCCAGTACGGAGAACAAGGTCGCGTTCGCCCGACAGGCATTCAACGACGCCGTACTGACGTACAACAACACGCGGGAGAATTTTCCCAACAATATCGTCGCCGGCATGTTCAGCTTCGAGCCGGCTTCGTTCCTCGACATAGAGTCGGAGGAGAAGCGTACGACGCCGGAGGTCTCGTTCTCCTGATGGACAGTGCGGCATCCGCCGCTGACCGGCCGTCGTGAATTTCTTCGAGGCCCAGGATCGCAGCCGACGGACGACACGCCGGCTCGTCCTCCTGTTCCTGCTCGCGACGGTGGTGATCGTCGCAGCCGTCACGCTGATCGTGTCCGCCGCCATCGCGCTGTCGCAACCGCTGGGCACGGCCGGCATATTCACGGCGGACTGGTTGCAGTCGAATGCCGGGGTGCTCGGCGGTGTCGCCCTCGCCACGGCGGGCACCATCAGCGTCGGCAGCATCTACAGGACGGCGAAACTCTCTGCCGGCGGCGGGCAGGTCGCGCGGGAGCTGGGCGGCACCGCCGTGCCCACGGACGTCGAAGACCCGCTGCGTCGTCGCCTCCGCAACGTGGTGGAAGAGATGGCGATCGCCTCCGGCGTGCCGGTGCCCGATATCTACGTCCTGGAGGAGGAGCCGGGCATCAATGCCTTCGCGGCGGGCTTCAACACGGGCGATGCGGCCGTGGCCGTCACCCGGGGCACGCTAGAGACGCTGGATCGCGACGAGCTGCAGGGTGTGATCGCCCACGAGTTCAGCCACATACTGAACGGCGATATGCGCCTGAATATCCGGCTGATGGGGCTGTTGTTCGGGATTTTGGCCATCGGACTGGCCGGGCGGATGATCCTGCACGGTACCCGTCATGTGCGGGTCAGCGGCCGTTCCGACCGCGGGGGCGCCGGCGCCGTCGTGTTGATCGGCCTGGGGCTCTTCCTGATCGGCTCGCTCGGCGTCTTCATGGCGCGCCTCATCAAGGCCGGGGTGTCGCGTCAGCGCGAATATCTCGCCGACGCGTCGGCCGTACAGTTCACGCGCCAGACGAGCGGAATTGCCGGTGCACTGAAGAAGATCGCGGCTGCCGCCAACGGTTCGCGCCTGCGCGAGGCGGACGCCGAGGAAGTGAGCCACATGTTGTTCTCGCTGGGCGGGCGTTCGTTCAGCAGCCTGATGGCCACCCACCCGCCGCTCGAGAAACGCATCCGGGCGCTCGACCCCACCTTCGATCCCGATTCGCTGCAGCGACCGGGCGCCGCCCCGACTGACGCCGGCGCAGACGCGCGCGCCGCCGGTTTCGCGGGCGGCCCGGCGGCCGGCACCCGGGCGGATCTCGATGCGGACCGGATCACGTCCAGCGTCGGCAATCCCGGCGCAGAGCACGTCGCCTTCGCGGGCAAGCTGCGTCGTGCGCTTCCGGAAGAGATCCATCACGCCGCGCATTCACGCACCGAGGTCGTCCTGCTGGTGGTGGCGCTGATCCTGCGCCCGGAGCCCGCGCCGCGGGAGCGCCAGCTCGCGCTGCTCGAGAGCCGGCTCGGCGCTGTGCGCACGCGCCGGGTGAAGACCCTGTTCGAAGACTGCGCCGCGCTCGGCCCACTCTATCGTCTGCCGCTGCTGGAACTGGCTTTCCCGGCCCTGAAGGACCGGCCGACCGGTCAGCTCGCCTTCCTGGTGGAACTCGTCGCCGAGCTGTCGACACTCGATGGCGAACTCGACTTCTACGAGTACTGTTACACACGGACGCTCTCCGGCTATCTCTCGGAAGCCCTCTCGCCACGCCTGGAGGCCCGGCACCATGATCGGGATCTCAAGAACCGCCGGACCAGGAAGGCGGTGCATGTCCTGCTGGCCACGCTCGCGCAACACGGCTCGACCGACGAGGCCGGCAGCCGGGCGGCCTACCAGGCAGGCGTCGCCACGCTGGACGGCGAGTGGCCCCCCTGGACGGCCATTAGCGACTGGCAGGAGCAACTCGATGCCTGCCTCGACATCCTTCGCCATCTCTCCGGCGAGGCCAGACGACGTGTCGTCGTCGCCCTGGTCGCGACGATCCGCGAGGATCGAATGACCACGCTCGCGGAGGCAGAACTGCTGCGGGCGATCTGCGCCATGCTGGACTGCCCCCTGCCGCCGCTCGCCTCGGAAGAGATCGCAGGCTGAGTCCGCGAGCCCGGCAAATCGCGTATGATTCGCGCCAAAGAGTGCGGCCGGCCCGGCCAACCGACAGAGCGAGCGAACCCATGAGACTACTGATCACCCTGTGGCTCTTCACGGCCCTGCTACTCGGCAGTCATGCGCACGCCGAGACACCGGAAGAAGAGCGACTGATCAACGCCACGGAAATCCTCGAGAAGCTGGTATCGATCCCCGAAGAATCCATCCCGCCGGCGCTGCTGAACAGCGCCTACGGCGTCGCCGTCATCCCCGGCGTGCTGAAGGTCGGACTGGTCCTCGGCGGCCGCTACGGCAAGGGCGTCCTGGTGGTGCGTCAGCCGGACGGTCAGTGGAGCCCGCCGAGTTTCATCCGGATCGCGGCCGGCAGCGTGGGCTGGCAGGCGGGTGCCCAGTCCTCCGACCTCATCCTCGTCTTCAAGAACCGCCGGGGCGTCGAAGGCATCACGGCGGGCAAGCTCACGCTGGGTGCCGATGCCTCGGTGGCAGCCGGACCGGTCGGCCGGTATACGTCGGCCAGCACGGATGCCCGGTTGCGGTCCGAGGTCTATTCCTACTCCCGGAGCCGCGGCCTCTTCCTGGGCGTCGCCCTCGACGGGGCGGCGATCAGCATCGACCAGGGAGCCAACGCCGCTTTCTATGCACGTCCGGGGGTAGACGCCGACGCCATCTTCGATGCCGCCGATATCACCGTGCCGTTCGAAGCGCGCCACTTCCTGGCGACGCTGACACGCCTGACGCCGGAACAACCGCTGACGGTGCCGCCACCACCGCGGTCGGGCAGCACGGCGCCCGTGCCCGGGGAACGCCCGGGGAGCGGCGACGAGCCGGAGGTGCGCACCTACGGCATCGGGGAAGGAGACGGTACCCGCGACATCGCGGAAGACCGTGACGACAGCGTCGACCCGTTCGGACCCGACGGAGACGAGCGCTGATCCGGCAGTCATGCGGGTGTACATCGGCCCGCGGGGCCACCTGCAGGCCGTCGTCATCGCGTTGACTGCCGTCGCCGCCGCCGGGATCGGCAATGTCCTGTACACGGGCTCCTGCCCGGCCGTGTGTCCGGTGCCGGATCAGCCGGAATCCGACTGAGTCGCGCGGGCAGCGCGATGTCTGAGTCTGTCCGAAACCAGTTCGCCCTGCTGCGGGAGCGCCGGTTCCTGCCTTTCTTCGCGACCCAGTTCCTCGGCGCCCTGAACGACAACGTACTGCGCAATGGTCTGGTCTTCCTGGTGACTTACCAGGCAGTGAGCATCGCTGCTCTCGAGCCGGCGTTACTGGTCAATCTGAGTGCGGGCCTTTTCATCCTGCCCTTCTTCCTCTTCTCCGCGCTCGCCGGCCAGCTGGCCGACAAGTACGACAAGGCCATGCTGATCCGACGGATCAAGCTGGCCGAGATCGGCCTGGCACTGGTCGCCGTCGTCGCCATCCTCACCGGACAGGCCGCAGCGCTACTCACGCTGGTGTTCCTGATGGGACTGCAGTCGGCCCTGTTCGGGCCAGTGAAATATTCGATCCTGCCGCAGGCGCTCACCGAAGCGGAGATCGTGGGCGGCAACGGCCTGGTGGAGGGCGGCACCTATATCGCCATCATCCTCGGCCTGATGATCGGCGGAGTCGCCGGCACCAGCGGCGGCAGCGGCCCGATTTTCCTCTCGCTCGCCCTCGTCGTTTTCGCGACCGCGGGCTATGCGGCGGCGCGTTATATCCCGGAGGCGCCGCCGCCCGAGCCGGATCTCACTGTGCGCTGGAATCCTCTGCGCGAGACGGCACGCATAATGCGTTTCGCGGCGAGCGAGAGAAGCGTCCTGCTCTCCATCCTCGGCATCTCCTGGTTCTGGAGTTTCGGTTTCGTCGCCCTGTCGGAACTGCCGGTCTACACGGCGGAGATACTGCGCGGCGATGCCGGCGTCGCCACGCTGCTGCTCGGCGCGTTCGCGGTCGGCATCGCGATCGGCGCGCTGCTCTGCGAACGTCTGTCAGTGCGACGCATCGAACTCGGGCTGGTGCCGATCGGCTCCCTCGGGCTCACGGTATTCGCACTCGACGTCTACTTCGCACGGCCGGTCGCAGCGGAAGCAGGCCTGGCCGGGATCACGGAGCTCCTGGCTCGCCCCGGATCGCTGCGGATATTCATCGATTTCCTGCTGCTCGGCGCTTCCGGAGCGCTCTTCAGCGTGCCGCTCTACGCGCTGATACAGGAGCGTAGCGAGATCGCGGTGCGCTCGCGCATCATCGCCGCCAACAACGTCATCAACGCCCTCTTCATGGTGTTGGCCTCGGCGCTCGCCCTCGCAGCACTGGCGATGGGCCTCTCGCTGCCGGGCCTGTTTCTCGCGCTCGCGATACTGAACGCTGCCGTCGCCCTCTATCTGTATACGCTGCTGCCCGAATTCGTGCTGCGCCTGGTGGCGTGGGTGCTCGTGCACGTGATGTATCGTGTCCGGGCGCAGGGGCTCGACAACATCCCTGACCGCGGCGCCGCGGTGCTCGTCTGCAATCACGTCAGCTACGTCGATGCGCTGATCATCGGCGGCCTCATCAGACGTCCGGTACGCTTCGTCATGTATTACCGTATCTTCGAGGTGCCCGTCTTCTCGTTCCTGTTCCGCGCCGCTCGCGCCATCCCGATCGCATCGCATCGGGAAGACGAGCGCCTGCTGGAGGAGGCCTACGATGCCATCGATGAGGAACTCGCCTCCGGCAACCTGATCTGTATCTTCCCGGAGGGCGCACTGACCAGAGATGGCCGAATCCATCGATTCAGGCCCGGCGTGGAGCGCATCCTCGCACGGCGACCGGTGCCGGCCGTACCCATGGCCCTCTCGGGTCTGTGGGACAGCTGGTTCAGCCGCCAGGGGGGGCGGGCTTTCACCAAGTTGCCGCGACGCTTCCGCGCCCGTGTCGATCTGCGGGTCGGCAAGGCGATCCCTGCGGCCCAGGCTACTGCCCGGGACCTGGAGATGCTGGTGCGGACGCTGCGGGGGCCGGATCGCTGACGGCGCCGGCGCGCACCCGTTCCTGCCAGACTTCCAACAGGGCGCCGGCGTCGCCCTGCAATGGTTCGGCGTCGCCGGCATCGAGCGCGACCGTCAGCGGCATCGGCATGCCGGTCCCGGCGAGCAGGTGCAGCCGCCGGCCGTCCTTATCGGCCGTGCCGATACCGCCGCGCATCGTCTCCGCCGGCAGCAGACGCGAGGACTCCGGCAGCAGCTGGTAGACGATCAACCGGTAGCGGTGCAGCCAGTGACCACTGCGCACCAGCAGATGATCCCGGTCGGCGCTGAATGCAAGCGCATCCGCCGCGCGGGGGAGCGGTTCGGCGGCACCCTTGAGCTGCCGGTCGTCGGGGTCGATGAGCCGGAGTGCGCCGTCCGCGGTCGCGATCGCCAACGGCCTGCCCGACGACGGTACGGCGAGTGCCGTGATCCCGGCGGCGGCCTCGAAGAGCCGCTCGAGACGGTCCGGCTCGGTTGCCAGGCGCCAGACGCTGCCCGTCGCGTCACCCAGCAGGAAGCCGGCTCCGTCCGGCAGGCTCGTCACCGCGGTGATGCGTTGGCCGGGCTGCTGCTCGAACAGCAGGCGCCCGTCCTTCGCGTCCCAGATCCGCACGTGAGGCCCGGCAACGACGAGCACGCGTTCACCGGAATCTGACACGGCGAGCCTTCGCACGGCATGCCCTGTCGGCTGGAACGCGATGAAATCCCGGGGCGCGTGCGGCTCCACGTCCCACACCCTGAGGCTGCCGTCACGCGCCGCGCTCGCCAGGACTCGACCGTCGCCGCTGAATGCGACGCAACAGACCGCCCGGGGATGTGCGAAGAAGTTGACGCGCGGCCCGGCCTCCTCGGCGAGAGGAGGCCGCGTTGCGGCGGGCAGCAGGCGCAGAGTGCCATCGGACATGCCCGCTGCCATCAGCGTCCCATCGGGAGACAGTGCGACCGCGTCCGCGCGGGCATCCGCTTCGATGCGCGACGTACGGCCGACGCGCGAGGCAGGCAGGCGCCACAGCCGAAGTACCCCCTCCGCGGGGCTGCCCGTCACGGCCAGACTCTCATCGCCATCCAGATCGGACCAGACCGGTCGGCCCTGACCGAAACCTGCCCGCAGCAATGGCAGGTCCAGATTACCGAAGTCCCTGCCGATGAGGCGGAATCCGCCGGCGCCCGTCCCCGTGAGCAGTCGAGCGCCGGAACGATCGAAGCTCGCCTGCCAGGGCCCTGGCCCGGCGTAGCGTCGTACATTCTCCACACCGTCTCCGCCGGGCCGCCAGAGAATCAGCCCGCCGTCGGCAAGGCTGATGGCGAGCCGATCGGCGCGGGGGCTGAACCGAAGTCCGCTGGGTGTGCCGGCCGCATCCAGCTCCGCGTACGGCTGCTCCTCGCCAAGGCGCCAGATCCGTACGGCGCGGTCCGGGTCCGCGACAGCGACGAAACGGGCGCCGGGAGCGACCGCGATCGCCGTGTGGTCGACCCCGGGTGCGGTGGTACCGAGAAGGCGCCGCTCGATCAGGTCGTAGACCTCGACGGCGCGCTCTTCCTCCATGCCGACGAGCGCCAGGACATCGCCGTCCGGGGACAGTGCGCTCAGGGTCGCCTGGCGACCGACGCCGGGCAGAGCCACCGGGTCGCCGGTGCTGAGCGTCCACGCCCGGATGCCGCCCGCGCCATGCACCATGACCACCCGCTGGTCGAGCACGAATCCGATGATGCGGTCGTCCTGGTTTACCGGCAGCATGGAGACGGGTCTGCGGGAGGCCAGATCCCAGACCCGCGCGGCCGCGTCGCCCGCCGGCGGGATGGCGATTGCGTAACGCCCGGCGGGTCCGAGAAAGAGCCTGGAGAGCGGCTCCGGCTGCGGATCCTCCAGCGCCAGCGGTGGCGATCCCGGGGGCTCCGGCAGGCGCAGATCACCAAAGTCCAGAGTCCACGCGGCGAGTTCGCCGGTCACGCCCTCGACACGGTCCGCGACGGACAGGGTCCATGTACCGCCGCGAGGCTCTTCGGCCAGCGGTGCCAGGGCGCCGCCCTCCCCCGCGCTGAAGCGGTGACGACGGATCGACGCAGGCCCGAGGCCGGGCTGGACGGTCACGTTGCGGCCGGACGGCGCAGTCAGCGTGATGCTGAGGTCGAAGGGCCGATCGTGGTCGAGATCCACCTCGAGTGCCAGGTCGGCGCCGGCCCGCCCTTTTGCCTGGATGGCACGGCGGCTGACGACGGGCCGGAAAGTGAGCGCGGTGGCCTCCCAGGTCGCTTCGCTGCGGGGCGGCAATTGATCAGTGCGCCAGCGGTAGATGGTATTGCCGCGGACGGCCAGCAATCCTCGCCCGTCGCGTCCCAGCACCGCCTGATCGAAGCCGTCCGGTACCCGGAGCGTGGCGGCGAGCAGACCGTAATCTTCGCCGATAAGGGCGCCTGCGAGACGCCGCCGCTCGAGAGTCGGGCTGATCAGTGAGCGCAGCCGGGCCATCAGCGCCGCGTCCCTCTGGTGACGGAGTTCCGCCGAACTCGCCTGGCGGTCCCAGAATTCCGCCACCAGCTGATCCGCCAGCGGCTGCGCCCCGGGGAGGGTGCGCAGCAGTTCGTCGGCGGCCTCAACGGAGGACACGTCCGTCGCCTTCCGACTCATGCGGGCCAGCCGATCCAGCAACATCCGGTCGGCACTCGCACCGTGCCCGGGCAACCTCGATAGCGTCTGCCACGCGTGGCGAACCTCGGCCAGGGTGGACGTCGGAGCCGTCAGCACACGTGTCCAGGGCCGTGGCAGGAACTGCGTGTACCAGATCGGCACCACCACCGCCAGCGCGACGAGCGCCGCCACCAGACCGATCCGCCGCCAGCGGAACGGCAGCTGCTCGTTGGCCCAGCGCGCGGTGAATACCTGGTGGTAGATCCGGTTGCGGACGGCGAGCGTACCGGCCCGCGTCGGCACGAGCAGTCCCTGGGAGACGAGCCGGCGCTGGGCAGCCGACTCCGGGTCGACGATGACCCGACCGCCTTTCCGCACGCGTCCATAGACCGCCAGGATCTCGTCGTGGTCGTTGTCGGTCCCTATCAGCGCATGCTGCAGGTAACTGAGATGCGGCTCATTCCGGAGCGAGGAAGGATTCAGATAGAGGCGGTAGGCCAGCGCGTCGACGATGAAGGAGGGATCCGCCAGATCCGTGTCGCGCATCCGTGCGCGGGCGAGCGCACGGGCGAGCTTCTGGGTCAGGTAGGGCTGGCCGCCGGTCCAGAAATGGATACGTTCCAGGGCCTCGTTCGCCTGCGGTCTCGCGAGGCCCAGCGCAGGCCCGAAAGCGTCCAGCTGATGCAGGCGGAAGTCATGCAGCGCGACCGGTTGTGCCACGGCGAAAGGCGAGTACTCCGAGTCGGCATCAAACCCTGCGGGGACGTTGATACCGAGCATGACGAAGTTGAGCCGCGCGAGCGTCGGCTCCGCCGCGCGCGCATTGTGGGCCGCGCGGATACTCGCCAGCAACTGCTCGACACCCGCGAAATTATCGAGGCACTGCAGTTCGTCGATGAAAATCGTGACGGGACCGCTGGTGTTCTCCAGGATCAGATCCCAGTAGAGTTCGGTCAGGCGCTGACGATTCGTCAGCACCGCATTCTCCTGCCACCACTCCTGCAGGTCGACTTTCAGGCGCAGCTGGCGGATCAGTCGGAAGGCGAAGCTGTAGAACCAGCGCCCGAGATCGTCGTTTCGCTCGCGCGCCCCGACCTGGGTGAGATCCACGACGGCGACCTGATGACCTTCGGATCGCAGCTCTTCGGCCAGCCTCGCCATGAGACTGGACTTGCCCATGTGCCGCGGCGCAAAGACCTGGACGTATTCGCCCGCCCGCACCAGCCTCGCGAATTCCTCGTCCGCGGCCCGCCGCACGTAGCAGCCTCTGCCCGGCTGTACAGGTCCGCCCGCCACGAAGAAACCGGTCAGATCGCGGCGATGGCTACCTCGCTTCTTGTCGCGTTCTGGCTCGCTCATGGGTGCACGGCGGGTATCATCACGCTCCGGAACCTGCCATTCTGGCCAAAACCGGCCACCGGCGCTACACCGGGAATGACGACGCCGTACCGGCACCCGCTATGGAAGAGACCGAGACCCTGAAGAGCGACACGTTCGGCCGCGTCCTGCGGGTACGGGACGGGGCGGGCGGCGAGCGTATACGACGTGATCTGACCTGCGCGCGACCGTGGGCGCTCTGGCTTGCGCGCGTGCTCGCGCGACGCGAAGCGAGGGCGCTCGCTCAGCTGGATGGCGTGCCGGGGACACCCGCGCTGCTGCGGGCGGGGAGCTGGGGCCTCGAGCGCGAGTGGCTGGCAGGACGACCGATGCAGGTCGCGAAACCGAGCGACCGTCGCTATTTTCGCGAAGCATTCCGACTCCTGCGCAGGCTGCACCGGGCCGGGATCGCGCACAACGATCTCGCCAAGGAACCGAACTGGCTGGTCGATGAGGACGGCCTGCCCGCGATCGTGGATTTCCAGCTCGCATCCCGGAGCCGGCGCAGGGGACCGCTGTTCCGGCTGCTGGCCCGTGAGGACCTGCGCCATTACCTGAAACACAAGCGCACCTACCGGCCGCAGGCGCTGACGGCACGGGAGCGGCGCATCCTGGACACGCCTGCCTGGACGTCACGGCTGTGGATGGCCTCGGGCAAGAAGCTCTATCTGGTCGTCACCCGGCGCTGGCTCGGCTGGGCGGACCGGGAAGGCGCCGGCGACCGGCAGCTCGCCGCCCGGGGCGATGACGATACGCGGTGAACCGCTATAATCCGCAGCTCTTCTCCGTGACCGTCGAAGCATGGACTATTCCCACCGTCACAATCTGGTCGATCCGGCGCTGGCAGACCGGAAGCGCATGTGGGGTATCCGCGTCACCCTGCCGCCCTCCGATCCGTTCAACAACATCGTCGGACCGGGCTGGGAGAAATATCACTGGTACGCAACGGAGCGAGAGCGTGACCGCGCTCTGGAGAATATGCGGACGCGCCACGGCTATTATCGAATCGGCGACGAACCCAGTCTCGTGTTCGAGACCGTGAAGCGCGGACGGTAGTCGGAGCCGGCGGTTCGATTTCGCCGCGGCAGTCGGTACACTGAGGTCCGGGCAGGTTCACCGGCGAGCACGGAGGCGCAACCACGATGGCCGAACCGAAGTGTCCCAGCTGCGGGATCACGGGAACCACGCACATCGTCTCCTCGCCGAGCGAGGAGAAATCCAGGAAAGGCGCCCCCTGGTTCTACATTTCCCACTGTAATGGCTGCGGTCACGTCTACGGAGTCTTCACGAAACACGTCTTCGGCACGAGTGGGCCCCAGCTGATCGTCGAGCGTCCGTGACCGGACGCGCGACACCGGGTATCGGGGGTCTGACACTCCTGCTGCTGGCCTGCGCCGCGGGCGGCCATGCGGCCCGCGCGGCGGAGGACGAGGCCGTCGAGGAAATCGTGGTGACGGCCACGCGCAGCGACCGGCCGCGCATAGCCGCAACGGGCAACGTGGCGCGCCTCGACGCAGACGAGATCGCAGCCGTCGGCCATCACCACGTGCATGAACTGATGCTGGAGATGCCGGGCACGTGGATCAGCCGCGGCAGTGGTCAGGAGCACCTCACCGCCATACGTTCACCGGTGCTTACGGGAGCCGGGTCCTGCGGGGCGTTCCTGTTCCTCGAGGACGGCCTGCCTATCCGTCCGACCGGGTTCTGTAACGTCAACCAGTTGTTCGAGGTGAATACCGAGCAGGCGAGCGCCGTGGAAGTCGTGCGCGGACCGGGCAGCGCGCTGTACGGCTCCAATGCATTGCACGGTCTCGTCAATGTCATCACGGCCGACCCGCGCGACGATCGGCGGCGAGACGTCGGTGTCGAATTCGGCCCGAACGATTACGTCCGCGGCTCCCTGGCCTGGTCGGCCGGCGATGCAGCCCCGTGGACACTGCGGCTGCACGGAGAACACGACGGCGGATTCCGGGACGATTCGGGCTATGGGCAGGCGAAGCTGAATCTGAACGTGGTGACACCACTCGCGGGCCGCGAGGTGCGCTGGTCCCTGGCGGCAACCGACCTGGACCAGGAGACCGCCGGTTACATCCTGGGGGAGGACGCCTACGAAGACCCGGACGTCAACCGCACCAACCCCAACCCCGAGGCATATCGCAATGCCGATGCCCAGAGGCTCAGTGCCCGCTGGACGGCGCTGGATCGCCCGGGCATTAGCGTCGACCTGACCGCCTACGCCAGACGCTCGGCGATGGAATTCCTGCAGCACTTCCTGCCGGGTCAGCCGCTGGAACGGAACGGCCAGGTGAGCGCCGGGCTGAACGGCCTGCTGGATTTCTCCCCCGGCGGCACGCCCCTGCTCGCCGGTGCCGATCTGGAGTGGTCCGACGGATACCTGCGCCAGACCCAGGCCGCTCCGATCACCGACGGGCCGCCCTTCCTCGCCGAGACGCGGCCCGCCGGCAAACAGTACGATTACGACGTCACCGCCTGGTCCGTCGCGCCTTTCGTGCACTGGACGCCGCGTCTGGGCGAACGCGTCACCCTCGAACTCGGTCTGCGACTGGAGCACCTCCGCTACGATTACGATAACCGGATGATCTCAGGCAATACCCGCGACGATGGCACACCCTGCGGGTTCGGCGGTTGTCTCTACACCCGGCCTGCCGATCGCAGCGACGACTTCACGAATCTGGCGCCGAAGATCGGAGTGAACTACCGGCTCGATGAGAACCAGTCGGTCTTCGCCAGTCTCCGGCGCGGCTTCCGGGCGCCTCAGGCGACCGAGCTGTACCGACTGCAGAGCGGACAGGAAGTCGCCGATCTGGACAGCGAACGAGTGGACAGCCTGGAGATCGGCTACCGGCGGCTCGCCGCGGCCACCCGACTGGAACTGGTCGCCTTCCTGATGGACAAGGAAGACAGCGTGCTCCGGGACGCGGAAGGCTTCAACGTGAGTGGCGGCGCGAGCCGGCACGTCGGATTGGAGATCGATTTCGACTGGCTGCTGGCCGATTCGTTGACGCTGTCCCTGGATGCCGCCTGGACACGGCAGACCTATGAATTCGATCTCGTTGCCGATCGCGGCGAGACATTCACCTCCGGCAATCTGGTGGATACGGCACCCCGGACCTTGGGTAATCTGAAACTGCGCTGGGAGCCGCTCGCCGGTTACGCCTTCACTGCAGACCTGCGGCACCAGGGCAGCTACTACCTCGATGCCGAGAACCAGCACCGCTATCCCGGCCACGAGTTGCTGGACGTCGGTGCCGAGATCGATTTCTCGCGCCGGCTGCAGCTGCGGGCCCGTCTGAACAACGTCGCCGACCGTGACTACGCCGACCGGGCGGACTACGCATTCGGTAACTACCGCTATTTCCCCGGACGCGGGCGGGAATTCTATGTGGCATTGTCCTGGCGTTTCGGCGACGTCCCCTAGACACGTTCCCCGGACACGTCCTCCGGACGGGGTGGGACTGCCGCGGCCTATCCCTCATAATACGTCGCTACAGAAGATCCGCAGTCGTCCCGGCCGACAGGACGCGCGGAACAGGGAAATCCAGACTGGAGTCACCATGTCCGAACCAACCGTGAAACCGCCCCAGGGCGGCGAGAAGATCATCATCGAGGATGGCAAGCTCCGGGTACCCGAGAATCCGATCATCCCGTACATAGAGGGAGACGGTACCGGGCCCGATATCTGGGCCGCCGCCGTGCGCGTCTTCGACGCAGCGGTGGACAAGGCCTATGACGGCAAGAGAAAGATCCACTGGATGGAGATCTTCGCCGGGCAGAAATCGAACGACCTGTACAGCAGCTGGCTGCCCGAGAGCACGGTCGAGGCCTGTCGGGAGTATCTCGTCTCCATCAAGGGGCCGCTGACCACACCGATCGGCGGTGGCATACGTTCCCTGAACGTCGCCCTGCGCCAGCTGCTCGATCTCTACGTCTGTCTGCGACCGGTTCGCTGGTTCGAGGGCGTCCCCTCGCCGGTCCGTCGTCCCGCCGACGTCGACATGGTGATATTCCGGGAGAATACGGAAGACATCTACGCCGGTATCGAATTCCAGGAAGGCTCGGACGACAATGCACGCTTCCTGCGCATCTTCAAGGAGAACTTTCCCGCCGAATACCAGAAGATCCGTTTCCCCGACAGCTCGGGCATCGGTATCAAACCAGTGTCCAGGGAAGGCACCGAACGACTCGTACGTGCGGCCATCCAGTACGCCGCCGATAACAACCGCAAGAGCGTGACCTTCGTGCACAAAGGCAACATCATGAAGTTCACCGAGGGCGCCTTCCGCAACTGGGGCTATCACCTGGCCGAAACGGAATTCGCCGAGCGCACCTATACCTGGGATCAGTACGACCGCACGAAGGCAGAGAAGGGTGGCGATGCGGCTAACGCGGAGCAGGATGCGGCGCTCGGGGAGGGGCGCATCCTGATCAAGGACGCGATCGCGGACATCACGCTGCAGCAGGTGCTTACCCGGCCGAAGGAGTTCGACGTCATCGCCACGATGAACCTGAACGGTGACTACCTCTCCGACGCGCTGGCGGCGCAGGTTGGCGGTATCGGCATCGCACCGGGCGGCAACATCAACTACGAGACCGGCCATGCCGTATTCGAAGCCACCCACGGCACCGCACCGAAATACGCAGGTCAGGACAAGGTGAACCCGGGCTCACTGATCCTGTCCGGCGAGATGATGCTGCGCCATCTCGGTTGGGAAGAGGCCGCCGACAAGATCATCGAGGCAATGGACCGCACCATCGGCTCCAGGACGGTGACCTACGACTTCGCGCGACTCATGGACGGCGCCACGGAGGTGAAGTGCAGCGAGTTCGCCACGGCGATGATCGGCAACATGTAGCCGCGGGGGATGACCATACAGGGATACCGATCGTCTTGAATCCGCCCGACGACGACACGGGTGCCGCCGGGCAGATCGCCACCGCGCTGGTGGAGGCTTTCCTGCACTACAACGAGGAATTCCGCCGCATCACCCAGCGGGCCCGCGGTCGCTTCGAGCGACGCGAGTGGGCCGCCGGCCAACTCGATGCGGCCGAGCGCATCGGCCTCTACGACCGGATCGTCACCAGGACGGTCGGCGAACTGCAGCAGCGCCTCGAGGAGCAAAGCCAGGATCGTGCACTGTGGGCGTCGATCAAGGAGGATTACGCGCGCCAGATCCAATCCTATCCGGATTCGGAGTTCTTCAAGACGTTCTTCAGCTCCGTCACCCGGCGAATATTCTCCACGATCGGCGTCGATCCGGCGGTGGAATTCATCGCGCTCGACGTGAAACCGACCGAGCATCTGATCGAGGGCATCCAGCGGCGCGTCTACCGCAATCGGGGCGCACTCGACTTCGTTTTCGACGAGGTGCTGTCGGATTTCAGCTTCTCGGTGCCTTTCCGGGATCGGGAACGCACCATCAACTACATCACGCTGGAGTTGAACGGATTCTGCGAATCACACGGACCGGACGCGAAGATCCGTCGGATCGAATTGCTGGAACCCGTCTTCTACCAGGGAACGCGTGCCTACCTGGTCGGCCGTATCCAGGGTGACGAGTGGTGGTCTCCGCTGGTGATTGCGCTGAAGAATACGGACGAAGGCATCTTCGCCGATGCGGTGATCCTGTCCGAGAACGACGTCAGCATGCTGTTCGGATTCACCCGCAGCTACTTCCACGTAGACCTCGAGGTGGTCGGCGCGACGGTCGCGATGCTGAAGTCCATGCTGCCGAAGAAGCCGATCGCCGAGATCTACACGGTGCTGGGCCGCGCGAAGCAGGGGAAGACGGAGCGCTACCGCAGTTTCTTCCGTCATCTCGAGCACTCGGACGATCTCTTCGTCCGGGCCCGGGGTGACAAGGGCATGGTGATGGAAGTATTCACCCTCCCCTCTTACGACATCGTGTTCAAGGTCATCAAGGACCGCTTCGCGTTCCCGAAGACCACGGTGCGCAAGGACGTCATGGAGAAGTATCAGCTCGTCTTCAAGCACGACCGGGCGGGCCGACTGGTGGATGCCCAGGAATTCCGGCGCCTGGAATTCGGGCGACACCGCTTCGAGGAATCACTCCTGTCGGATCTGCTGAAGGGGTGCGCGGAGACCTGCCGCATCGAGGGGGACGATCTCATCGTCGAACACGCGTACATCGAACGCCGGCTGACGCCGCTGAACCTCTTCGTCCAGGAAGCATCACGGGAAGATGCGCTGCGCGCCGTCATCGATTACGGCCAGGCCATCCGGGACCTCGCTTTCAGCAATATCTTCGCCGGCGACCTGTTGCTGAAGAACTTCGGCGTGACGCGACACGGCCGGGTGATCTTCTACGATTACGACGAACTCTGTCTGGTGACGGAGGCGAATTTCCGCGATATGCCGGCACCGCGGGACGACATGGAGGAGATGCAGGCGGAGGCCTGGTTCTATGTGGGCCCGAATGACGTCTTCCCGGAGCAGTTCATCGAATTCCTCGGTCTCAAACCGGAATATCGCGAAGCCTTCATGGAGCATCATGGCGAATTGCTGAAGGCGGAGTGGTGGATCGGCGTGCAGAAGCGGCTGCGCGCCGGCGAGATCATCGAAGTCGTGCCCTATTCGTCCCGGAGCTGGGCGGATCACCGGGGACCCGGCCTCTACGCACTCCGCCACTAGAGCGCCCACGCCGCCCGGCCCGCATGCTTCAGGGATCCGCGCCGGGCACCCGGAAACGCTCCAGGCGGCGACGAAACCCGTCCTCCTCCGCCTCTCGCCGCTCTTCGCTCCACCCGAGATGGCGGGCCGCAACCCGGGAAACCGCATCGAGCGCGTCGAGACCGAGCTTCGGTCCGAGGCCGATCATCATCCGCCGCTGCAACAGATCGTCCAGCGTCCGCGCCTCCTCGTGTTCGAGGCTGTAAATCACCTCCGCGGCGATCGCCCCGGTCCGCTCGCAGACCACTTCGGCGAGACCGGAGTCCGCGGCCGCCAGCGCGACCACATCGAGGGCGCGGCTCCCGTAGACGGCCAGCAGATGGGTCGCGGTCGCAGGCCCGATGAGCGAGGACTCGGCAAGCCCGACCCTCGCCTCGTCCAGGCCATCCCCGCCCGGCAGGGGTCCGTCGTCCGTCGGGCAGTCCGGCAGCTCCCGGTCCAGCAGGCGCGGCAAGCGATCCACGACTTCCTCGGCGAGGTGGCGGTAGGTCGTGAGCTTGCCACCGATGATCGAAATCAGCCCGCGGGCGAAATCGTCGTGCTCGCGGATGATATGCCGGCGGGTAATCTCCGCTTCGGGCCCCTCCTCCCAGGGAAGGGGACGGACGCCGCAGTACGTGTAGTGGACTGATCCCAGGCGCAGGCCGGCTGACGGGAAGACACGGTTGGTCTCGGCGAGCAGGTACGCCACCTCTTCATGACTCGCCCGCGCCTCGCCCGGATCCCCCGAATAACGGATGTCGGTCGTACCGATGAGATACAGGCCGTTCCAGGGAATGACGAACATCGGTCGGCCGTCGCTCGCGGCCTCTATGTAGAAGGCGCTCGACGGCGCACCCGGGAACGGCGAGACGACGATATGACTGCCTTTCGTGCCGCCCATGAGCCTGGGTACGCGGGCCGGCAGGCCCTTCAGAACCCTGTCCACCCAGGGGCCGCCGGCATTGACCACCACCGGCGCGCGCACCCGGTGGCGCCGGCCGGTCGCGAGGTCCCGGTAGCCGACCCCGTCCACGGTGCCGGTGCCATCGTAGAGCTTCTCCACCCGACAGTAGTTACGGACCACTGCACCGGCGCGCCGGGCCGCGACGATATTCTCGATGACCAGCCGTTCGGCGTACGTCACCTGGGCATCGTAGTAGGCCGCCGCCCCGCGCAGGCCCTCTGCCCGGATACCCGGCTCCTCGGTGAGCAGCTCGCGGCGGGTGAGCATGTCGTGTCCCGGCAGTTCCTTGCCGAGCGACAGGAGGTCGTAAGCGATCATGCCGGCCCGTATAAGGGCTTTGCCACGCCGTGCGCGCCGGTACACCGGGATGATGAGCTTCAGTGGATGGACGAGATGCGGAGCCGCCCGCAGCAGATGACGTCGCTCGTGCAGCGATTCGTAGACCAGGGATATCTCCGCATACTCGAGGTAGCGCAGGCCGCCGTGGACCAGACGACTGGACCACGCGGTCGTGCCGCTGGCGAAATCGGATTGTTCGAGCAGCAGGACCCTGACGCCGCGCTCGGCGGCATCCCGGGCGATGCCGGCACCGTTGATACCCCCGCCGATAACGATGAGGTCGTATCGCGCCTCGCCGGCGCCGTCGGTGTCGGTCACGGACGCGTCTGGCCGCTGCCACGAACCACGTACTTGTAGCTCGTCAATTGCTCTGCGCCGACGGGACCGCGGGCATGGATCCGGCCCGTCGCGATACCGATCTCGGCCCCCATGCCGAATTCGCCGCCATCCGCGAACTGGGTCGACGCATTGCGGAGGAGGATGGCACTGTCCAGTTCGCGGAAGAAGCGCTCCGCGGTGGCATCCGCCTCGGCGATGATCGCTTCGGTGTGCCCGGATCCATAACGCCGGATATGCTCGACGGCACCCTCGACACCGTCGACCAGGCGTATCGCGATGACGGCGTCGAGATACTCGGTAAGCCAGTCCTGTTCGTCGGCAGGTGCGCAATGCTCCAGCAACCGGCATACCTCGGCGTCGCCACGCAGCGCGCAGCCCGCCTCCTGCAGCGCGACCGCGATGCGGGGCAGCACGTCCCCTGCGACGGCCCGGTCGACGAGCAGGGTCTCCGCCGCACCGCAGATCCCCGTCCGGCGCATCTTCGAATTGACCACCACCGCCACCGCCATGTCCGGATCCGCACTCGCATCCACGTAGACGTGACAGAGGCCCTCCAGGTGGCCGATGACCGGCACCCGTGCGTCACGCTGGACGCGGGCCACCAGGCTCTTGCCGCCGCGGGGTACGACGACGTCGATACAGCCGTCGAGGCCCGACAGCATCGCCCCCACGGCGGCACGGTCCCGGGTGGGCACCATCTGGATCGCCGCCTCCGGCAGACCGGCCGCCGTAAGGCCGGCGCCGAGACTGACGAGTATGCGGGCGCTGGAGTGATGGCTTTCCGAGCCGCCGCGCAGGATCACGGCATTACCGGATTTCAGGCACAGGCCCCCGGCATCCGCGGTCACGTTCGGCCGACTCTCGTAGATGATGCCGATCACGCCGAGAGGCACCCGGACACGCTGTATCTGCAGACCGTTCGGACGCTCCCATTCGGCGATGATCTGCCCCACCGGGTCGGGCAGATCCGCGATTGCCTCCAGGCCCGCCGCCATCGCCTCGACCCGGCTCTCGTCCAGCGCCAGCCGGTCGAGCATGGCGGCCGACAGGCCCTTGTCCCGGGCCAGCGCCATGTCTCTCGCATTCGCGCCGAGGACCGCTTCGGCCGATCGCCGCAGATGGTCCGCCGCCTCCCGGAGTGCCCGCTCCCGCTGTTCGCCGCTCGAGCGGGCCAGCTCTCCCGCCGCCGTACGGGCCGCGCGACCGAGCCCGCCCATCATGGCATCGATTTCCGCCTGCAATACGTTCGGATCGGCGTCCGTGCTCATCCCGTTGCCTCGTCTTTTCGCCCCTCGCCGCCGGGAGGGAACAGTACCAGATCGTCCCGATGAACCATCACGCCGCGTCCCGCATAGCCCAGCAAGCGATCGATGTCGGTAGAGCGCTTGCCGATGATCCGCCGTGCGTCGCCGGATCCGTACGCCACCAGGCCGCGACCGAGTTCCCGATCGTCCGGCCCTGTCAGTCCGACCGTATCGCCGCGGACGAACTCGCCTTCCACGGAGGTGACACCGACGGGCAGCAGACTCGCACCCCGGGACAGCGCGGCGACCGCGCCGGCATCCAGGGTGAGGCGGCCACGGACCTCCAGCGTGCCCGCGATCCAGCGCTTGCGCGCCGCCCCGGGGCTGGCACCCGCCCGGAACAACGTGGAACGGGCACCGCCTTCCAGGGCGCGGATCGGCGATCGCAGACGGCCGTCGGCGATGACCATATCGCAGCCGGCCGCCACGGCGATGCGCGCGGCGGCGAGTTTCGTGCGCATCCCCCCCGAACCCACACGGGATACGCCGGTGCCGGCCATGGCTTCGATCCGGGGCGTTATCTGCGTGACCTCCGGCACGTGCTCTGCATCGGGCCGTATCGTGGGATCCGCCGTGTACAGGCCGTCGATATCGGAGAGCAGCAGCAGCGCATCCGCGCTGATCATCTGCGCCACCCGGGCCGCAAGCCGATCGTTGTCACCGTAGCGCAGTTCATCGGTTGCCACCGTGTCGTTCTCGTTGATCACGGGCATCGCACCCAGACCGAGCAGCGTCTCCAGCGTGCCCCGGGCATTGAGATGCCGCCGCCGGTCCTCGGTGTCGTCCGGTGTGAGCAGTATCTGCGCCACCTTGATACCGTGCGCCGCCATCACCGACTGCCACGCGTGCGCGAGTCGAATCTGACCGACTGCGGCGGCGGCCTGCTGCTCCTCCAGCCTGGAGCGGCGAGGCGGGAGACCGAGCGGTGCACTGCCGAGCGCGACCGCACCCGAGGACACCACGATCAGCTCACGGCCCTCGGCACGCAGCCGCGCCAGGTCGGCGGCCAGCGCTTCCAGCCAGTCCAGGGCGAGTTCACCTGCCTCGGTGGTGAGCAGGGCGGAGCCGATCTTGACGACCAGCCGCTCGTATTCCGCCGTAAGACTCCCGGTGGTCACCGCGCGAAGCCCGCAGCCCCGCTCAGGCGGTATCCTGCAGGTCGGACTCGGGAGCGAGCACCTGTTCGCCCCGGCCCATCGCCAGCGCGCCGCTGCGCACGACCCCGGTGATGCGACCGAGGTTCGCCGCTGCGGCCATGAACGCCTGGACTTCCCTGACGGTGGCCGTCAGTTCCAGCGTGAAACTCGTCTGGGAATCGTCGAGCACCCGCGCCCCGGCGTCGTGGACCAGCCGGGCGAGCGACTCGTATCCGCCCGTCGGCACCCTGACTTTCAGAAGCAACAATTCTCGCTCGAAGTGCTCGCCGAGCGTCATGTCATGGATATTCACGACGTCGACCAACTTGCCCATCTGGCTGACGATCTGGGCGATGACGGCATCCGAGCCGCTGGAAACGACGGTGAGTCGGGAAATCGTGGGGTCGTCCGTAGGCGCCACGTTCAGGGACTCGATGTTGTAACCGCGGCTGGAGAACATGCCCGTCAGGCGCGTGAGCGCGCCGACCTCGTTTTGCATGAGTACGGAAATGACGTGTCGCATGGTCCGACGGTCCCCGTGAAAGCTGATCCGACCTCGGGATGGTGGCCCTTATTTCCGACTATTGCAATGCACAAGGAATTGTCCGAGACTCGATCGGAACCCCTTGCATGCCCGCCCGCGAGCGCCGGGCACCGAATGGCCCTGACCCCTCCGGAGCCATGACGGAGACGCCATGAACGACATCAGCGAAGCGAAGGAAACGTCCCGTCATCCCCTGGCGGGCAAGGCGATGACCGGCGCCGACATGATCGTGCAGGTACTCGTCGACGAGGGCGTGGACATCATCTTCGGCTACAGCGGCGGTGCGATCCTGCCCACCTACGACGCCGTTTTCCGCTACAACGACGAGAACCGGAACGATGACGGCAGCTCGCCGATCCCCCTCGTGGTGCCGGCGAACGAGCAGGGTGCCGGGTTCATGGCCGCCGGCTACGCACGGGCCAGCGGCAAGGTCGGCGTGGTCATGGTCACTTCGGGTCCCGGGGCAACGAATACCGTAACGCCCGTCCGGGACTGCATGGCGGACTCGATCCCCATCGTGGTGCTGAGCGGTCAGGTCCCGACGGCGGCCATCGGCACGGACGGCTTCCAGGAGGCGCCCGTCTCCGCGATCATGGGCGCCGTGGCCAAACACGTGTTCCTGGTGACCGATCCGGAGCGCCTGGAAGCCACCATCCGCACCGCTTTCGAGATCGCACGCACGGGACGTCCCGGTCCGGTCGTCGTCGACATCCCGAAGGACGTACAGAACTGGGAGGGTGCTTTCACGGGACACGGCAATCTGCCGGTGCCGGGTTACCGCCAGCGCCTGAAGATCGCCATGAGCGACTCGCTGACCGGGGAACAGTGCGAGCGCTTCTACCGCATGCTCGCCGAGGCGGAACGACCGCTCATCTATGCCGGCGGCGGGGTGATCAATTCGAATGCCACGGATGCGCTGCGGGAATTCGCCGACCGCCACGGTATCCCCGTCACGACGACCCTGATGGGCATCGGCGCGGCCGACACGACGGAGCCGCTCTCACTGCACATGCTGGGCATGCACGGTACCGCTTTCGCGAACTACGCGGTGGAGGACTGTGATTTCCTGATCGCGGTCGGTGCGCGCTTCGACGACCGGGTGGCCGGCGTGCCGAAGAAGTTCGCCCCCAACGCGCGCCACATCGCCCATTTCGACGTGGACCCGTCCGAGATCGGCAAGGTCAAGAACGTGCACTGGCATCACATCGGCGAACTCGGCTCCGGCCTGCGCAAGCTCGCCGCCTACGGAGCACGCATCGGCTTCGACAAGGATTACTCGACCTGGCACGGTGAGATCGCCGGGTTGAAGGAGACCTACGCGCTCGATTACGACAGGGACAGCGACCTCATTCAGCCCCAGTACGTCATCGAGGAGATCAACCGGCTCACGGGCGGGGAGGCGATCATCTCCACCGGCGTGGGCCAGCACCAGATGTGGGCGGCGCAGTATTTCGACTTCAAGGCGCCGCGGCTGTGGCTCACGTCCGGCAGCATGGGCACGATGGGCTTCGGTCTGCCCGCCGCCGTCGGCGCCCAGTTCGCCCGTCCGGACCGTCTCGTAATAGACATCGACGGGGACGCCAGCATCCGCATGAATCTCGGCGATCTCGAGACTGTGACGACCTACGAGCTCCCCGTGAAGGTGGTCGTGCTGAACAACTTCGGCGACGGCATGGTGAAGCAGTGGCAGCGGCTCTACTACCGGGGCCGTTTATCGGCCAGCGACAAGTCGCTGCACAGAAAGGACTTCGTCAAGGCGGCCCAGGCCGACGGCTTCGGATATGCAGTGCGGCTGGATGACAAGTCGAAGCTTCCGGATACCATCCGCGAATTCATCGAGTACCCGGGACCCGCATTCCTCGAGGTGATCATCGATCCCGAAGCCAGCGTCTTCCCGATGGTCGGCCCGGGCATGCCCTATTCCGAGATGATCACCGGCGATTTCATCCCCAGCCGGCGCGACCAGGGATCGCGGGAGGCCGGTCCTTCGGAGATGTTCTGATACGGGTCAGGGACATCCCCGGCGTTCGTCCACCGACTCGATCGAGGCCGGCGCATTCTGCTGGCGGATCAGCGCCCGCCGACGCAGGAAACGCCGCATGCCGGCCGGGCCCATGCGTGAGCCGCCGAGTCCCGAGGACTTGAAGGAGTCCTTCTCCGCCTCGTAGAAGAGCGAGGTCAGCGCACCGTCGTTGAGACTGACGGCGCCTGCCTCGATCCGCCGGCCGACCTGCTCCGCCTCGTCGAGCGTGCCCGCCAGCACCGCGGCCGACAGTCCGAACTCGCTGTCGTTGGCGAGTGCTACCGCTTCGTCCACCGAGTCGAAGGGCATGACCGGTATCACCGGACCGAAGGTCTCCTCTCGCATCAGCGCCATGCCGTGATCCACCTCCGTCACCACGGTCGGCCGGATCCACAGGCCGCCGCCGTGCTCTTCGACCACACCGCCGCAGCGGATACGGGCGCCGCGGGCCACCGCGTCCTCGAGCTGCGAGCGGATCGTGGCGGCCTGTTTCGCGAAGATGAGCGGGCCGATGTGACCCGCGTGGATATCCGGCCAGTTCAGCTCCACACGCTCCGCCGCCGCGACCAGTTCGGCGACGAATTCATCGTAGATGGCATGCGACACGTAGACCCGTTCTATCGACTGGCAGGCCTGGCCCGTGACGCTGACCGAGGCACGCAGCGCCGTCTCTGCCGCCTGTTTCACGTCGGCGCTCGCAAGTATCACCATCGGGTCTTTGCCGCCGAGTTCGAGGAAGGCAGGGATGAAACGCGCCGCGGCGGCGGCGGCGACCTTGCGGCCCGTCGCGACGCTGCCGGTGAAACAGACCGCATCCACGTGCCGGATCAGCGCGGCACCCGTCGCGCCGTCGCCACGGACGAACGCGAACACCGAATCCAGTTCCGGCACTTCGCCGAGTGCCGCCTCGAGCGGCGCGACGAAACGCGGCGTCACCTCACTCGGTTTGACCAGGACCGCGCAGCCGGCGACGAGGGCGGGCACCGCGTCGATGAGGGAGAGCGTCAGAGGAAAATTCCAGGGGCTGATGGCGCCGACCAGGGGTATCGGGACGAGTTGGATTCGATAGTCGATGCCCGGCGTGGTCGATTCCTGCAGGGGCTCGGCGAGGATATCCGGAGCGAGCCGCGACCAGCGCTCGACCGTCGCCCCCAGCCCGGCGATCTCGGCCCGGGAGACGAAGGAGCGGCCCGTGTCCGTGACGAGTGCCTGCAATAATCCGTCGCCATGGCGGCCCACCGCCTCGACCCAACGCCGCAGGACGGCGATGCGTTGCTCCACCGGGCGGGCTGCCCAGTCGGGCTGAGCTGCCCGCAGACGCGTGGCGGCGGCGGCGACCTCGGCTTCGTCCGCTACCGCGATCCGGTAGTCGTTCTCGCCGGTCCGCGGGTTGCGGACGTCGAGCCAGCGTGCACCGCTCACCGGCTTTCTCAGTGGCCCGGCTGCGCCTCTTTTCCTGCCGCGTTCCGCTGTTCCATGAGATCACGGAAGTACGACCAGCTGGTCACGTTCCGCCGCTGATCGTCCACCGGTGGCGGCTCCCGATAGATCGGGTAGTGCTTTTCGATCTGCTCCTTCATCGTCGCGGACAGCTCGTCGTAGCCACCGATCTTCACCCCCGCCGTGTGCATGTAGATATTGCCGTGCCGGCCACCCATCTTCATCCAGGGAAGCCATTGCGACATGCGCACCCAGCCGACACGCACGTCGGCCGTATTCTTACCGGCGTCCAGGAGATCATCGAGATCGCCGAGGAAATTGAACATCTCGGTGGCATGGTAGGTGCCACCGACGTAGGGCTGGTAGTCCCCGCCGAGCGGATTCGGGTAGAACAGCGGGACCGTGATGGTCATCCACCAGGCATTGCCCTTCGTGGAGACACCCAGTCGATACGGCTCGCCCTCCCGCGTCCGCTGAAAAGTGGGGCGGCTGTTCACCGGATCGTTCGTGACGTGGATCACCTCCACCGTTTCACCGGTCCAGGGATTCTCCCACTCCTCGAGCACTTCGCCGCTCTCGGGATCCTTGTAGAGCAGGATCTCCCTGCTGACCAGACGATAACCTTCGCCACGCTCCGGATCGGAGACCGTGCCGCACTGGCGCACGTTCATGCCTTCCACCAGGAACAACAGACGGTCGGCCTCGCCCGGGACGCGGCTGTAGGCGCCACCGTGCCACCAGTAGTAGACGGGCTCCTCGTCCTGCAGGGAGCACATGATCTTGCGCTGAGCGGCCACCGCACCTTCGCCGGTGCCCAGATCGATATCCGCCGACTGCACCATCGGCGCCGCCGTGAGTAAAACGAACGTCCACATGAGCGCTCTCGCACTTGCCTGCATGTCTTCCTCCTGGATGTAGGCGGGACGCGTTCCGACGCGACGCGTCTCGACCGCGGCTAGCTTAGCACGGGCGGTTCGCCGCACCGTCGGTCAGACGGCAGAATTCGCCCGCCGCCACGTTGCCGCCCGAGAGCACCACCACCGTGACGCCCGATGTCTCTGTCTTGCCGCCCAGGAGCGCAGCGAGCGCGACTGCGCCGCCGGGCTCGAGCACCAGATGCAATTCCTCGAAGGCGTAGCGCATCGCCGCGATCGCGTCAGCGTCGGTCACCGTCAGCGCGCCGGCCGCACGCCGCTGGAGAATCGGAAACGTCAGCCGTCCGGGACAGGCGGTCAGCAACGCGTCACAGACGGACCGGGCGTCCGCCGGTACGGACTCCCGCCGCCCGCTCGCCAGCGACCGGGCGGTATCATCGAAGTCCGCCGGTTCCACCGGCCAGATCTCCGTCGCCGGTGACAGCGCCCCGACCGCGACGGCGATACCCGCCGTGAGCCCGCCGCCGCCGCAACACACGAGCACGCGATCCGGTCTTGCGTCCAAGGCCTCCGCCTGCCGGCAGATCTCGAGACCCACGGTGCCCTGTCCGGCGATCACGCCGTAATCATCGTAGGACGGCACCAGTACCGCATCACGTTCCTCGGCCAGCGCCCGGCCGATCGCTTCCCGGTCCTCGGCGTAGCGATCGTAAGTGCGGATCTCCGCGCCCAGCCGCCGCGTCGCCTCGAGCTTGCGTCCCGGCGTATCCTCCGGCATCACGATGACCGCCGGCATGCCGAGCAGCCGCGCCGCCTCGGCAACGCCCTGCGCATGGTTGCCGGACGACCAGGCGACCACCCCGCGTTGGCGCCTCGTCTCGGGGATGAGCGCCAGCCGATTATAGGCACCGCGGATCTTGAACGAACCGGTCCGTTGCAGGCACTCCGCCTTCAGCAACACGCGCCCGCCGACCCGTGCATTCAGAACCTCCGACTCGAGCAGCGGCGTGTGCCTCGCGATCCCCGAAATACGCTCCGCCGCCTCTTCGATCGCAGCCATATCAGGCTCTTGCTCGTCCACACGCTCCTCCGCTGCCGTCCTCGAATGATACGCTGTGACCCGACCGCGCCGGTGTGCCGGTCGCCCCGACGGCAGGACAGGAATACGCGCGCCATGCAGGAACTGACACTCGTACTCACCACGACGCTCGCCGTCGCCCTCGCCTGTATGCTGGTTCTCTGGCTCGTCAGCATACCGCTGAAGAACGCGAGCATCGTCGATATTTTCTGGGGTCCGGGCTTCGGTGTCATCGCCGTCGTCGCATGGTTCGTCGCCGACGGCGCCGAGCCCCGACAGAACCTCCTTACTGCGCTCACCGTCATCTGGGCGGCACGGCTGGGCCTCTATCTCGCCTGGCGCAATATCGGTCATGGCGAGGATCCCCGCTACCGGAAGATGCGGGAGAAGACCGAGAAAGCCGGCGGCAATTTCGCCGCCGCCAGCTTCGTGAAGGTATTCCTGCTCCAGGGAGTCCTGATGTGGCTGATCTCGATGCCCGTGCAGATCGGTCAGATCTATGACCAGCCGGCATCACTCGGCATCCTGGCCGCGACAGGCACCGTCGTGTGGCTGATCGGCTTCCTGTTCGAGGCCGTCGGCGACTGGCAGCTGGCGCGTTTCAAGGCGGATCCCGACAACCGGGGACAGGTGATGGACCGGGGCCTGTGGCGCTACACCCGGCACCCGAACTACTTCGGCAACGCGTGCCTCTGGTGGGGGCTGTTCCTGATCGCCTGCGAGAACCCGGTTGGTCTGTGGACGATCTACGCTCCCGTCCTCATGACCTGGCTGCTGCTGAAGGTGAGCGGTGTCAGTCTGCTCGAGCGCTCGCTGAAGAAAACCAAGCCGAAATACGAGGAATACGTGCGCCGGACCAGCGCCTTCTTCCCGATGCCGCCGAAAGACTGATCCGGATCAGACGCCGGCGACCAGCCGGTCGATCTTGGCGGCACAGATGAAATCGTTGTCGGACAGACCGTCGATGGCGTGAGTCGTGTAGCGCACACGGCAGCGGCCGTAACCCACTTCCATGTCCGGATGATGACCCTCCACGGTGGCGATCCAGGCGACGGCGTTGACGAATGCGATCGTCCTCGCGAAGCCGGTGAAATCGAAATCCCGACTGATCGATCTGCCGTCGCCCGAAAGATCCCAGTCGGCGTCGAGCCCTCGCATGAGCGCCCTCGCCTGCTCGTCGGTCAGCGGCTCAACCCCGCCCTCACACGGCCGGCAGTGCCGCTCCGCCAATTCACTCATCTCGCCCTCTCTGCGCTCGGTCGCAACCGCAGTGTAACCTCATCCGGGCCGCGGAACGATCGCCTTGTCGAGACCGGGACGCTCCGGCGCTAGGGCGAATTCCCCGAGGACGCGAAGTCATCGCGGAGCAGCCCGTAGAGGGCGAGGTCTTCCGGAGCGGCACCGTCGCGCAACACTTGACGCACGATGCCCTCGGAACGCATGCCGATCTTCTGCATCACGCGTCCGGATCCGGGATTTCGCAAGAGGTGGTGGGCGTGGATCCGATCCAGGCCGAGCGTCGAGAATGCGTAATCCAAGACGGCGGCGGCCGCTTCCGTGCAGTAGCCCCGATTCCAGTATGGAACACCGACCCAGTAACCCAGCTCGGCCGAATTCTCTTCCACGTCGATCTTCAGGCCGATCGCACCCAGGAGTCGGCCGTCTTCCCGGTCAGTGATCGCAAAATTGACGAGGCGGCCGGCTTCGAAACCCGGCTCGTGGGTCGCGATCCAGTTCTCCGCCATGCCGTGCTCGTAGGGATGCGGGATATTGAGCGTCGTGTCCGCCACGGCCGGGTGGCCGGCAAGCCTCTGTACGTCGCCCGCGTCGCTCATGCGGAAAGGTCTCAGCAACAGCCTGGCCGTCTCGATGACTGGTCTGAGCATACTGTGGCCCCGGATAGGAGGCCGGCCCGAAGTGTCCCTCGTCGTGCCGGCGGTCGTCGGGCTGCCCGACATCGGCTAGCATCGGAGGATACCTCGTTGCAGTCCGAATCATGAAATCAGCAGGCACCGGCCTACGGCCGGTATTGGGTCCGGAATACGGCGTGCCGGGAGACCAGTCCTTCGTGCCGCGGCACGAGGCTGCGTGCCGTTGCGGCGCGGTTCGGTACGAGGTGGCAGCCGATCCGGTGACGGCGAAGATCTGCCACTGCACGAGCTGCCAGCGACTCCATGCTGCACCGATGCAGTGGGCCGCCATCTTCCACAAGCGGGACGTGAGGCTCGTAGCCGGCCTCGAGCGTCTCCGCTTCTATTCGGAACACACCGACCGACCCGAACGCATCCCGCCCTGCAAAATCCGCTGCGCCCGCTGCGGATCGCCGATCGCCGACGAGGGTCGTCGCATGTGGCTGGCCTTCCCGGAACTGTTCGATTTCGGTTCGCCTCGACGCGTACCGCACGCGTTCCGGCCGAGCTGTCACATCTTCTATCGCATGCGCGTCGTCGATGTCGACGACGATCTCCCGAAATGGGCCGGCCACCAAGGCGAATCCTCCCGGCTGTAGTTCCCGTGCGGAAGGCCGGGCGGCTGCCCGACGGCAGCCGCCCTCCCGATGACGTCGCACGGTCGCAACCGCATGGGTGCTGCACCCGTCAGCGACGGTCCGCCACGCGCTGCGCGCCCGCCGCCGGCACGTAGAGCGTCACGCTCACCCGCCTGTCCAGCGCGTTCCGGTCCGGGTCGCCCTCCTCTCCGCCGGTTTCGCCGTGGGCACTCGCCGTGACCCGGTCGTCCGCGATACCACCGGCCGTGAGCAATGCCCGCACGTGTTCCGCGCGCCGTTCGGACAGGGCCTGGTTGTAGTCCTCCTCTCCGCGCGGGTCTGCCCAGGCATCCAACCGGATCCGGACCGAGGGCAGACCGGCGAGCACCCTCGCCAGTTCGTCCACCCGGGCGGCGGCGGCGTCACCCAGCGTATCCGCCTCGGTGCGGAACAGGAGGTCCATCTCGATCCCCGTCTGCATCAGTTCGAGCATCTGCGGCGCACCACTCGCGAGCAGCGCCTCGAGCTCCGCACCGACGGTTCTGAGATCACCGTCCTTCGCGGCCAGCCGCGCCTCCAGGTCGCCGAGCTCTTGCTGCACGGCGGCGAGCTCTGCGCCCAGTTCGCTGTTCCGCGCGTCCTTCCGGTACAGCACGTCGCCGAACTTGGCGCCCAGCGCCGCGCCGACCAGGAATCCGACCGGACCGCCGGCGGCTGCGCCGACGGCCGCGCCGGCCCCGAATCCGATGGCCTCCTGTCGCGAAGCGTCCGCGGCCGCCGGCTCCATCACGGCCGTGAAACCGAGGGTGAGTGTCGCGAACAGCACCAAAGGCCTGAGCATCCTATTCATCGTCTTTCTCCTGCGGCGTCAGCCGCGTCAGTTGGCTACGAGGTCATTGGACGCTCATGGTCGGACCGTCCGGTGGAGACCGGCTGACGGAGTCGGACGAAATGTGATGAATTGTGGCGGCGAGCTCAGCGGTTGTCGTCGATCAGGGCGACGAAGGTACCGCCGTTTCGATGGGTGAGTTCACGCATGAGCGCGGCGAACTGGATCGTGGAGTTCTGGATGTTTCCCGGCCCGCCGAAACGATAGGGAAAGCCCACGGCGTGGATACGCACCAGGCGCTGTCCGTCGGGTCCCTCCGGATTCAGCAGGTCGACGGCGTCGGCGACCGCTTCCACCGACTGTCCTGTGTACTCGTCGCCGAACACGTACAGGCTCACCTTCTTGTCCGGCGCGGCGAAGGTCCGGATCGCCGTCTGTATGCCGTTCACGGGGGTCGAGAAGCTGAGCGGTCGCCAGTTCGCCATGGCCGACAGGATCGCCTTGCGCCGGGACGGCGTGTCGGGAATCCACTTGCCGGCGAAACTCTCGAACATGTAGCGGCCGTTGTCGTTCATGATCTGGATACCCTTGACCTGGGGATAGAGGTCCAGGGTCTCCGTCAGCTTGCGCCGGGCCAGATTCCAGCTGAACTCCTGCATGCTGCCCGACGTGTCGATGATGAAGATGATGTATTCGCTGTCCACCGGGATGCCGCCGACCGGTGCATCCTCGGGTCGCCGGTAGTCCGCCTGCAGCCGCTTCATCTCCTCGGTCAGCCGCTGCCGTGCTGCGCGCAGTTCGCCTTCGTCCACGGTCGGGATGCTCTGGTCCCCCTTGCTCGCCTCGTAGCGTCCCAGGATGCGCGACAGGTCGCCCTGGAGCCTGGCGAGCTTGATCTTGGATTCGGAAATCTGTTCACGGGCGCTTTCGAGTTCCCGGTTCATGATGACCGTCTCGCCGCGGATGTCGAACAGTTCCTGCTCGAGCCGGGCGATCAGCCCCTCGAGATCCTGCTGCGTGCGCTCGATGGTGGTGGGCTCGTAGATCTTTGTAAGCACGAGCAGCAGCAGCACGGCCCCGAAACCGCAGCTGATCGCGTCCAGGAACGAGAGGCTGAAGCCCTCCGCGTCTCTCTTCCTCCGTCGCGCCATGATTACGGCCAGTCCTTGCTGATGCTCATGAACGAGCCCCGCGTGCGGTAGGCGAGCTTCCAGAATTCGATCGGGGCCGCGTAGTCACCCTCCATCGGGAACAGCATGACATTTATCGGTATGCCGCTCGGCACCTCCCGCGCCGCCTGGCCATGCAGGGCCTGGCGCTGGATACCCGAGATGGTCTGGCGGGCCGGCGGCTTGTTGCCGCGCGTCGGCAGGCTGTCGACGAGCAGGAACACGTTGTCCGGCCGGGGTTTCAGCTGGCTGATGACCTGGTAGGCGCCCTGCAGATTCGTGCCGCCCTGCGGGATGGTGATACGCAGCCGCCGCAAGGCCTCGGCGAGCTTGCGCCCGTCGCCGACATCGAGCCACACACCCTTGCTGCCGTCGATTACTGGCTCGGCGGTGTCGTTGAAGGTGTAGATCTGGAACTGCGCGTCGGGGCGGAACTGGGTCGTGATCCAGTCCACCGAAGCGATCGCCTGACGCCACTTGGCCGCACGGAGCTTGTCCTCGTCCGCCATGTTGCGACGGCGCAGGACATTCACGACCTTCTTGTCCAGCATGCTGGCCGAGGCGTCCACCAGAACGAGGACACGGTCGCCGCCGACCTTCAGACCGGTCAGATACTGCCGGTCGCCCTCGCCGCGGAACGCCCGCACGTTGTCGCCGAGCGCCGCTTCCTCTGCCGCAGCCGCCTCCAGGCGTTTCTTCTCGGCTTCGAGTTGCTCGATATCGGAGCGCAGCTTCTCGATGCGTTCGATACGGGCGAGCGTCGTGTCATTGTACTGGGCGAGCTCCTCCCGGATACGCTGGATCCGTTCCTGGATCCGCTCCGCCTCGCCCTCCGTGCGTACGCGTTCCTCCTCGATCTGCTCCAGCGTGTTGCGGACTTTCACCATGTCCTTGCGGCCCTCGAGCACTTCTCGCTCCAGCCGCGTGGTCTCGCTCATGAGTTCGGCCGCCTCCGTGTCCGCTCTGCGGGATACCGTCGCGTTGATGATCATGAAGAACAGCACCACCGCGCCGAAACCGCAGCTCATGATGTCCAGAAACGAGAGGCTGATCGCCTCCGCCCTGCGCTGCTTACGCGCCATCGGCGCTCACCACCCGGATGAGGCGGAACTCCTGACCGGGTGTCCCGACGCGGAGGCTGTCGCCCGCCTGCAGCACCGCCGAGCGATCGATGCGGGTCCCGTTGAGCCAGGTGCCGTAGCGACTCAGGTCCTCCACGATGCACTGGCCGTTCTCCTGTCGCAGGACACAGTGACGGCGTGATACACCCGCCATGTCGCTGTCCAGGCCGATCCCGTACTCGTCGCCGAGACTCGTGCCGATTGCGAGCCCGGCGCCGTCGAGCGCGTAGGCATGATGCCCCTGCAGAATATGGGTCGGCGCTTCCCCGGCGTCCTGCATGTCGGCCGCCGGCGCCTGCACGGGCTGCTGATCCCAGGGCAGTCGGCGGGTGAGCCGCGTCGGACCGCCGACGGCCGCAGCGGCACGTGCCAGTGCACCGCGAGCGGCGGCCGCCTCCTCCAGCACGAAGGGCTCTCCGCCGGTGCGGGCGACCAGGAAATCAACCAGCCCGGGCAGCCGGGCCGAATGGTAGGTCAACTGCAGGGCCGGCACTTCGGCAGCCCTGATCAGGGAACGCACGTGACTCGCCAGCGTCTGGTAGATGCCGCTGACCGACTCCGTGAACGAGAGCACGGGCAGGGAAGCCTCGTGGACGTGACCACCGAACTCGAGCTGCATGCGGACCTCGCCCGCGTGAACCGCCGTCTCGAGCCATGCATCGAGCCGGTCGTAAAGCAGCTGCTCCGACTCCGCGGTATGGAGGGGGTCGAATCGGCTCTGCTGGACGAAGGCGTCGGCGATGACCGCCACCCAGGTTTCCCGCAGAGCGATCAGACCGGCGGAATCGACCAGCTCCACGCGGTCCGTCGCGGCTGCGCCTTCCTGCTCGATGCGGCTGAGCGCGGCCGTGTGCAGGGACAGATCGACGTGTATGAGCGAGCGACCGGGATAGGCCCGTCGCGAGGAGGCGACGGCCGCATCGACGAGGGCCGAGACGGGAAGCTGCAGCTCGGCCGCTATGCCGAGCAGCACGCCGAGACTGTCGCGTTCCATCCAGGACGGTACGGCCAGGATGACGGCATCGGTAGCGGATTTCTGGGCACGCCACAGCTCCTCGAGCTGCCGGGATGCCAGATCGGCAGGGGTCAGGTGCCGGAACTTCAGCTCCTGCACGGGCTCGAGGTTCAGGTTGCGCCAGTAATGGTTGACGACGCTGCGCGGATGCCGTCGCGCCTCGGCCATCGCACGGCTGCCCGTCACGAGATCCCCGTCGGCCAGCAGTGCGAAGCCCGGCTCGCGGTAGACGAGCCGCGACCCGGTCACCGCCGTGATGGCGGCGTCGTTCAGCGATATCGCGAGCGTCGTCAATCTCTCTCCGTCAGTCGGACTTCATGTGGCGGATCAGCTCCTGATCGATGTAGCTCTCCGTGTCGAATACGAGCCTCTCCTGGAACAGCTGCATCTGGTGGACGAGGAACATCAGCACGATCGACAGCAGCAGCGCGATGAACGTGGAGTTGAATGCCACACCGAGGCTCTGGGTGACGCCGGCGATGTCTCCCTCCACGGCGCGGTCGGCCTGAGCCAGGGCCTCGCCGATGCCGCGGACGGTGCCGATGAAGCCGATGGAAGGGATCGCCCAGGAGATATAGCGGATCATGGCGAGTTCGGAGTCCAGTCGCTCGGCCTCCGATTCGCAGATGGTATGCGTGCTGGACGCCACGTCCTGCACGTTGCGGGTGGAGTTGAACCGCTGCAGCGCGTTCAGTAGCGCCCGCGGCAGCAGCATGCGCTGCCGGTCGTCGTCCAGCGCCTGGATCTGGCGGGCATATTCCCGCGTGTCCTCCGGGAGTATGCGCATGCCCTCGGCGACCGGCACCAGTTCCTCTTCGAGCAACGAACGTTCCCGCAGGATACGCACGGACTTGTAGCCCATGATGGCGAGTGCCCAGAGCATCAGGACGAAACAGGCCTCCTGCTCGAAATCCTTGATCAGCACCCACACGGAACGCTCGCGGACATAATCCGGGTCCTCCTGCACCATCCGGTTCTGCTCGGCGATGGTCTCCGCGGCGTTCGGCCGGACCACGGACACATAGAACGTGTGTACGACGATGATCACGATGATCAGCGCGAACAACTGGTACACGAATTCGAACGGGATGTTCTTCTTCTGCATGCTGGCCCTCAGATATCGACCGGGAAGTTCACCGACTGATCCGAGGACACCTCCTGGGTCGGCACGAAATCGTCGTCCTCCTCCTGTCCGTACTCGCCGCTCGCGCCTTCTTCGTCGGCGCCGGCGATATCGGCGAGGCGTTCCTCGTCATCGCGCTCGGTCGCGGCGGCGGGTGGCGCATCCCCGGCCGTATCCCGGGCCGCTTCGGCCTCGGCGGACGCGGCCTGCTCCTCCTCCGCGCCGGCTTCCTGGCCGGTCGCCGGCACGGCGAGAACTGCCAGTGCGGCGAACAGCAGCGCGACGGTGCGACTCCTCTCGATCGGGCGTATTGGCATGGATCTGCGTCCTCCTGTCCGGGATCTTCCAGTATGACAGCGCGGGCGAGCGATTATTCCGTCGCGCTCACTCCGGGGCATTCCGGACCAGACGGAAACCGAGATCCGTACGCCCGTCCGTTCCGAAGTCGCGGAAGCTCAGCCGCAGCTGAGTGATCCCGGAGTGCTGCCAGCTCGAGCCGCGGATGACGTGGTGCGTTCCGCTGTCCGGCCCGAGAGGATCCACCGCCACGTCATCGGCCGGCCCCGTATAGACGGCGTACAGATCGTTCGTCCATTCGGCGACGTTGCCGCCGATATCGTAAAGACCCTGTGCGTTGGCCGGGAACGTCCCCACGGGTGCCGTGGAGGCGAAACCGTCACTGTAGCGCGGCAGGACGGTCGGCACGATTTCCTTCGCCGCCTGATCGGCGAAGTTGCCTGACTCCTCTTTCGGCGGCATCTCCTGCCCCCACGGGTATTTCAGTCGACCGGCACCGCCCTGATAGCGCCCGGCCCAGGCCCATTCGGCCTCGGTGGCCAGGCGGTAGCCGTCGGGGAACGGTCGGATCGGCACCAGCTTGCCGAATTTCTCCTCGTAGACCGGCGTGAGCCCCTCCTTCTTGCTGAGCCAGTTGCAGAAGGCCGCGGCATCCTGCCAGCTCACGCTGGCCACCGGATTGTTGTCGCCGGCGAGTGCCGGGTGCACATCCGCACCCGAATCATGCGCTTCGCGGAATGCGAGGTACTCCCGGTTCGTCACCTCGTTGATGCCGATGTAAAACGGCCGTGTGAGTCTGACGGCGCGCAGATTCTCGTTGGCACGTCGGCCCGGCTCTCGGCGCGACGCGCCCATGGTGAACTCGCCGGGGACCACGTAGCGCAGCGCCGCGCCCTGGGAGGTCGTGATGCGCTGAGGAATCGCGGCGAGCCGCACCTCCTCGAGCGTACGCAGACGCACGTTCAGGTTCTGCGGGAATCCGGGGCGGGGCGTGACCCGCTCTCTCCGGGTCTCGTAGCCCTCCCGACGAACGACGACGTCCTGGGGTTCGGCCGGGAGCTCGAGGCGCGTATTGCCACGACCGACGACACGCCCGCCGATCAGGATCTCGGCATCGCCGGGCGTCACCGAGAACTGCACTTCGCCGATACGCGCCGTGAGATCGACCCGCAGTGTCTCCCCCCTCGCCGCCTCCAGCACCACGTTGCGTGTCGCCGCGCGATATCCCGCCTTCGACAGGCGGAGCGTGTAGCGCCGGCCGGGTGCGAGAGACAAACGGACCGGGGTCTGACCGCGGTAACGGCCGTCCACGGTCACGTTGGCGCCAGCCGGCTCACTCACCACGCTGAGGATGCCGTCCGCCTCCTCCAGCTGCACCGTCGGCAGGGTCATCGGCGTATCGGCGAAGGCGACGACACGGCCTTCCCACGGCGCATACCCGTCCAGCACCAGGCTGATCTCGTGGCGGCCCTCCGGCAGCTCGACCGTGGCCGGCGTCTCGCCGAGGGTGTGCCCCGCCGTGAGGATGGCCGCGCCGGCGGGCTCCGAGGTGATCGTGACCGGTGCGAATGCCGGCACGAGCTGCACGGTCAGTGTCCGGGTGCGATCGAGCCCGGGCATCTCGACCCTGCCCCGCCAGGGCAGGTAGCGCGAGGCTCGCACCTCCACGTCGTACTCGCCCGGTTCCAGGGTCCGTGCCGGCAGCGGTGTACTCCCTACCTCCTCCCCGTCGATCGAGACTGCGGCGTCGGACACGGGCAGGCTGCGGACGACCAGATGACCCGGCATGCGCTCCTGACGCAGTTCGAGCGTCAGGCTGTCTTCGTCGCCGACCTCGAACCGACGCTCCAGCGGATAATAGCCCTCGCTTTCGACGGCCACCGTGTATTCTCCCGGCCGCAGCAGGTAGCGGTCGCCGAGCGGCAACCGGAACCAGCCGCCGCGGATCTCCACGACACCCGGTTCCTCCGGCACGGTGTCCAGACGCACCGATGTGGACGTGAACAGCAGCCATGCGATACCCGCCAGAATGGCGAGTGCGGCGCCGGCCCAGTAGTGCCAGGGAATACCGCGGCGGCCTTCCGTCGCCTGACCCTCGATCTCCTTCCGCCGGAAGGCGATCGGCGCGATCTCCTCTTCCTGCCCGGCCCCTTCCTCCTCCGTTGCCGGCGGGGCCGTGATGTAGCGACTCTCGTCGGGCACGATACGGAGTTGCAGCGTGCCTTGCTCCAGGACGACCGGAATCCGGGTGCCGTAGGCTTCGATCTCGTCACCGTCGGCGAGGCGCCGCGACGTGACCAGCGGCTCGTCGTTCAGCCGCACGGCACCATGGGCTTCGCCGGGCTGAATGAAGGGCACCCCGTCCAGGATATCCACGACCGCCAGCGAGGCGGCCGAAGCCGGGCCCGGCACCGGGATCGGGCTGCCTGCCGCGGTGGCGATCCGGAGAGGCAGATCGGATGAGTCGAACTCACGACGGCCGACGTCGCTGACGACGATGATCTTCAGGCTCAAATAGGTTCCTCGCAGCGAACCACGATCGGCTCGATGTCGATCTCCGGCGCGACGCGAAAGTCGAACCGGACGTCCCGATAGCCGAGCCGGGAGCCCATCACTGTATAGGTGCCGGGGCGGAGTTCAAGCTCACGCTGTTCGAAGGTCCCGAGACGTCCGACCCGGAACACCGTAACCTGCGTCTCACCGTCGGAGACGAACTCGACGGGCAGCGGCGTGGCGGCCCGCTTGAGGAGGCGTGCGAGCTCCCGGCGCTGACTCTCCAGCCTCGGCCCCGCATCCATTTTCGCGAGTTCGGTCAGCAGGGTCGAGGCGCTGCGCAGTGTGCCCGGATCACTCAGCTCGTCGGGGCTGGCGATCCACGCCTCCAGACGCCGGTCGAGGGAGAGGCGTTTCCGCGTGCGGCTCTGCCCCTCCCGGGCGAAGACGAGATTCGCATCCTGCTCCAGGATCTCGCCGTAGGTTTCAAGGGCAGCCTGCCAGTCTTCGGCGGCCTCCTGACGGGCCGCTTCCTGCGTGAGCCGATCGATCTCCCCGAGCTTCACCGCCTGCTCCACCTGCAGCAGGCCGTCACCGGGCTCCGACGAGGACGGACGCATACGCCGGGCGTTCTCGAAAGCACGGCGCGCGGCGGCGTAGTCACCGTCGTCCAGAGCCCGGAAGCCGGCGCTCATCTGCTGCTCGAAGCGGCCGCGCGCGATCGCGGCACGCACCCTCGCCAGACCCTCGGCGGCGCGCTCGTAATACGGGTCCAGTTCGGTAGCCGCCACATAGGCTTCCTCGGCGGCGCCCAGGTCCCCGTCCCGCTCGCGCGCCTCGGCCTCGTCGGTCAGGTCGATGACCTCCAGCAGGGTGTTGGCCCGGTTCAGACCGAGTTCGGCAGCGGCATCACCCGGCTTTATGGCGAGGGCCAGCTCGAACTGGCGTGCGGCCGTCGTGACGTCCGCGGCTTCCAGTGCTGCCCGTCCGGCGGCGAGCGCACGGTCGAATACCTCATCCACCCGTGCGATCAGCGTATCCAGCGCAACGCTGGCCTCGCGGTAGAGGGTCTCCGCCCGATCGTAATTCTTGGCCAGGTAGGCCTCGTCACCCGTGGCGTAGGCCTGCCTCGCTGCGGCGTAATCGTCGCCCCCCCAGCGCTCGACGCCCCGCAGTTCCAGGACCTCGAGTTTCGTCAGCAACTCCCCGAGCGCCCGATCGGCCCGGTTCTTCGCCTGTACCGCTTCGTCGCGGAGCGACTCGTCGACCCGATTCTCGGAGAACTGCACGGTCTCTTCTTCACCTGCCTGCGCTGCCGTCTCGGTCTCCGCTGCGGCACTATCGGCGGTCGCCTCCGCCGGCGCCACGGCCTCTCGCTGCCTCTCTTCGACCTGGTCCGGCAGGAAAGCCACTACCCAGACCGCGGCGGCGAGCAGCAGGACCAGTGCGGCGGCCACCAGCGGCAGCGGCACACCGTGACTCCGGGATCTGCGCACCGGCGCGGGCGCGGGCGTCGTCCGCCGCCGGGCACTGACGATCTCTTCCGTCTCCTCCCGGACGGGCCGGCCCGCAACCGGGCGCACGGCACGCTCCCGGCTCGGCCCGCGCGGCAGCAGCCCCGCCGAGACGCCGAGGCTACCGAGGGCATCGACCACCGCTTCCGCCTCGGGCCGATCGTCGGCTGCGCCGAGCATCGATTCCGTCAGGTCGCGGAGCCCGGCAACGTCGAAGTCGTCCCGGCCGGGCCAGCGCGGACCGGCTTCCTCCGGACTGCTGCCATGCCACAGTTCGAAGACCAGGACGCCGAGGGCATAGATGTCGTCCGCGGGAGAGGGCGGCGCGCCCGCTCGTCGCTCGGGACTCAGCCCGGCCGGCGTAGCGGCATCCGCGCCGGAGCCGAAGTCGGTGAGCACGGTGCGACCCGCGGAGTCGATCAGTACGTTGCGGGCGCTCAGGTCGCCATGCACGAGGTGGCGATTGTGGGCGTAGACCAGCGCCGCGGCGACGCTCGCGATGGAGCGCAGCCACTCGCCGGGCGGCCGATCGGCGAATGCCGACAGATCCGAGCCGTCGACATACTCCATGCCGTAGAACGGTCTCGGCGTGTCGTGGTACTCGAAGACGCGGACGATATGGGGATGGTTCAGGGGCCTCAGCGCCCGCCACTCGGCGGCGAATCGCTCCCGGGCCGCCGGCTGCTCCGCCAGAGCGGCAGCCAGGAATTTCAGTGCAACGGGCGAACCTGCGCGCTGATCCGTGGCGAGCCAGACCTCGCCGTATCGACCGCCGCCGAGACGGCTGTTCAGTTCATAGCGATCCAGCAGTCGCAGGCCGGGGTGCAACTCCAACATCTGTCAGTGCGATGGTGTCAGCCGGACGGCGATACCGCGCGGGACGGGGTACCGACCTGCACCTCGTCGGGGAAGCCCGTCTCCGCTTCATAGATCTCGTGCAGCAGTCGCCGCCATTGCTCGTACTGAGCCTCCGCCGTTCCCGTCAGCCGGCGTGCCTGCCCCTGCACGGTCACGACCATCGGTGCCGCCTCGTTGTTGAAGGACTCCGCGAGCTCGCGGATGGACTCCTTGTGCAGTCGCGCTTCCGCATTGCGCCGGAAGGCGGAGCCGATGGTTTCCAGGCCGCCGTGGATGGCGAAGGCCTGCAACGCCCGTTTGGCGCGACGACCCGTCCCGCTGCTGCTGTCGGTGTCCATGGCTGCGGCGCCCGCGACCACCACGATGCCGGCGAGTCCACGGATCAGAGCCGAGCGACGCATCTCCCGGTAAGTGATGGCCTGTTCGCGCGCCGCCTTTCGCCAGCCCTCGTAGGGGATCGCGATGCCGTAATAGAAATTGGCGTAATGTTCGTTCAGCGTGTCGACGAACAGATGATCCCGTTCACGCACGCGCCGCATCCGCTGCAGCATCGGGTCGTTCTCGGCCGGCAGCCGCAGGACCTCGTAGCGACCGTCGTCCTCGGCGAGATAACCGTCATAGGCCCGCGGCGCCAGTTCCTGCAGGAAGCGCAGTTCCGCCACGGTGCGGATGCGGTCGACATCCTCGGCGGTGAGTTTGTCCAGCAGGCTCTTCAGATCGTTGGCGATCTCGTTGTAGACATTCTGATAGGGATCGTTGCGGCGGTCGCGACGGGAAGAGTAATCCGAAGTCGCCATGTGCGCGTCGTAGCGCCGGTCCATCCAGCGACGGCCGGTCGCATCGAACGCGACTACCTCCAGCTTGACGACCTCACCGTCGGACTCGAGTATCTCGCCCGTGACGTACAGGTCGGTGTAGACGTCCCGGCTGGGCAGCACCCGGACAGCTCCCCAATAACCAGTACGTTGCAGCGTATTCTTAAGGTGATACGCGAAGTATCTCGCTTCAGCCTGCCGGATTTCCGGGTAAACGCCCGTCTCTTCGGGCTCGTTCCCCTCTTTGATGCCGGGTGCGAATTCGATCACGCCGACGTCGAGCAGCCGTGTTTCGGGTACCTCGCTGGCAGCGCGGGTCAGATCGATACTCTCACTGGCCTTCTCGACCCTCGCGACGCTGCATCCCGCGAGAACGATCGCGCTCAGCAGGACCAGTAATTTCGTCGCTTCAGCCAACCTCTGCACTCGGCCTTACCTCCGTTCCGTGATCAAAGGCCCTTGTAGGCGCGGTATTCATCCCACAGACGTTCCCGCAATTCCGGATCTTCCTCCGCCAGCGCCGCTTCCCGCAACTGCTTGGCGACGATATCGTCGTCCACGCCCGACGGTACGTCGTCCGGGGTGCGCTCGCCGATCTGCTCCTTGGTCAGTTGATCCACCGAGCTCGGCTCCTCGCGGATGCCGCCACCGACGCCGCCCGCCGCACTGTTGACGACGCCGACGTTGCCACCGCCCTGACGGCCGGCCTGCTCGCCGAGACCGACGACGCCTCCCGCGCCATCGCCGCCGCCCTGGGGCGTCTCGAAAGCGCCGGTATCCCGGCTCACCTGGGCCACCTTCTGCTGCTCCTCGAGCAGAGAATCGTCGAAATCGCCCAGGGATCGCTCGAACTCGTCCTCGAGAGAGCCCGCTCCGCCCCCTTCCTCGCCGGGCACTTCCGGCACGCCGCCACCGGCGCCGGACTCGCGCTGACCGACCGAGCCCACCGTGCCATAGGCGCCACCCTCGCCTGTCGTGCTGCTCTCACTGCCGCCGGTCTTCTCCCCGCTCCCGGAAGCCCCGCCGGCCGCCTGATCCTCGCCCGGCATTCCACCGGCGCCCTGGCTCCCGTCCATGCCGGGCATCCCGCCGCCGGCGGTGCTCCCCGAGCCGTCCGCCCCGGACGGGTTCTGCGAGCCGGCGGAGCCCGCCGAGCCGGATTGTCCCGAGGAACTGCTGTCGGAACCGGTGGAGCCCGAGGAACTGGACGAACTGGACGAACTCGATCCTGAAGAGCTGCTCGTCGATCCGCTCTGCCCGCTGCTGCCACTGCTGGAGCTCGGCGGGCTGCCACTGCTGGAACTGGGGCTGCCACTGGAACTGGAGCTGGAACTGCTGCTCATGGATTGGGACGCACAGCCGCCGAGCGCCAGGCCGACGGCGAGCACACCGACGAGGAATCCGCTTTTCGGGTGTAGCGTCATGATCGTAGCCTCCCTCGCGATATCTGAAGGCCGCAGATACGCGCCCGCCCGCGTGCGGCGCTGTGCGGACCAGCCCTTTCTGCCCCCTATTGATGCTTGGAGGCAGAAAGCGCTCTCAGAGTTCCCTGTGCCCTATTTGACACAGACGGCACCCGTTATTCAATGGCGGACACCGCCGGCAATGGGCGTCGACCGGCGAGGGAACGCCCGGATCGCCCGATGACACATACCGCGGCGGGCACCGGACGGGCCCGCTGCGGCGGCGCTGGCTGCCGCCCCGAGGGCGGCGGAGATTGCGGAGTCAGGAGCCGTTCGTGCCCGCCTCCGGCTTGCCGGAGCCCGATCGCTGGTGACGGTATTCGCGGTATTTGTGATACCGCTCGCGCATCCGATCGCCACGCTTTTCCCGCATCTCGGTGAACCGGGCCTGTTGTCCTTCGTCGAGCACACCGACGATATCCGCATGCATCTCGCTTCGCAGTACCGCCATGCGGGTCGTCAGTTCTCCCTGCCGCTGCGCCAGCGCATTGACCATCGTGGAATAGTTCGGGTCGTCGGGATCGAGATCGCGCATTTCCCGATGGTTGGCGCGCATCTGTTCGCGCAGGGACGCCATCTCGTCGGCCCGCGCCTCCAGGGCCTGACCCACCGCCTCCTGCTGTTCGGAGGTGAGATCCAGCGCGGCCGCCATGTGCGCCAGCATCCGGTCCGGATCCGGCCCGCGCTGCCGCCAGGTACCCGCATCGCCGGCGACGGCCACTTGCGAAACCAGTAGCGTAAGAGCACCCAGTGTCATGCCGCACCACTTCTTCGCCCGATCCGCTCCGCGTGTCTTCGTCATCGTCAGTCTCCTCTGTACTCGTTCACGTGCTGTCCTCGATGTGGACCAGTCTAGGCAGCGGTACGCAAAGATGCGGGCGCCGACTGCAAAGAATTGTCAAGGCGCGCACGCCGCTCTTGCAGCCCGTCGCCACCCGGCGGAGCATAGTGTCATGACAGCGGAAACGCGGCAGGAGGGAGATCCGCCGGAGGCCACATCGGTCCGGCTCCTGCTCGTGGACGACGATCGGGAACTCGCGGGGATGCTCGGCGAATACCTCGAACCGGAAGGCTTCACCGTCGACTGGTCCGGTGACGGACAGTCGGCACTGGATCGGCTCCGGGAAAGCGTTTTCGACCTGGTCATCCTCGACGTGATGATGCCCGGGATGAACGGCCTCGAGGTGTTGCGCCGCCTGCGTGCCGACGACCACACCCCGGTACTCATGCTGACGGCGCGCGGTGACGACGTCGACAGGATCGTGGGACTCGAGATCGGCGCCGACGACTACCTGCCGAAGCCCTTCAATCCCCGTGAACTCGTGGCGAGACTCCGGGCCATATTGCGCAGGACCCGACCCGGGGACGATTCCCGGCCGATGCGTGCCGGACGCATCATCGTCGATCCGTCCGCTCGCACGGCGACCTCGGCCGGCCGGTCGCTGACGCTGACCGGCACGGAGTTCGAACTCCTGCGCTGCCTCGTGTCGACCGCCGGGGAGGTGGTTAGCAAGGAGGTTCTTTCGCGCGAGGTACTCGGGCGCCGCCTGATGCCATGGGACCGCAGCGTGGACACCCACGTCAGCAACCTGCGACGCAAGCTGATGGCGGAGGAGCGGGACGGCGCCGGCGACAACCCGATACGCAATGTTCGGGGCGTCGGCTACGTGCTGGTAGCCGGCGATGCGGATGCCTAGCGTTTTTCTGCGCATATTCCTCGGCTTCTGGCTGACCATCGGCGTCCTGCTGGCGACGGGGGTACTGCTCAGCTACCAGCTCGCCGAACAGCGCCGGGAAGCCTGGCAGCAGTTCGATCCCCGCGCGATTCACTTCGAAGCTTCGGCGACACTCGCCCGTGGCGGATCCGCGGCACTCGCCGACTGGCTCGCCACGGAACCCGGTCTCCCACCCGGATTGACTCTGTTCGTCATCGACGAAGACGGTCGCGAACTGCTCGGCCGGGAATTGCCCCGTCCGCTAAGAAGCCATCTGGCGCGGCTGCGTGAGCATCCCCGCCGGAACCGCTCGTCCATGACCGTGCCGCCGAACTTCCGCCCCGCCCGACCGGCACCGCAGCTCGTCGGACCGGACGGGCACGTCTACACGATGCTGCTCGGGCGCCAGCCGCGGGGTGCGGTCAGATTCCTGCCGGACATCCCCATGCGGGTCACCTTGCTCTTGTTCGCACTGCTCACCAGCGCAGGCGTCTCGTGGCTGCTCGCCAGGACGCTCTCGCGCCCGATCGAGCGGCTGCGGGAAGCGACCCACGAACTCGCCGGGGGTGACATGAGCGCGCGGGTCGGCGGCCCCATCGCACAGCGGCGCGACGAGCTCGGGGGGCTCGCCAGGGACTTCAACGAGATGGCCTCCCGCCTGGAGGCCGCGCGGCGGTCCCAGCAGGAAATGCTGCGCAACGTCTCCCACGAACTGCGGTCACCGCTGGCGCGCCTGAAGGTCGCCCTGGGCCTTGCACAACGGGATGCCGGGGATCACCCGGCGCTCGCGCGCATCGAGAGCGAGTCGGATCGGCTGGACTGGCTGATCGGCGAGATCATGGACTTCGCGCGGACGGATGCCGCTGCGCCCCGCCGTGAAGACTTCGATCTGGCCGCAATGCTCTCCGCGCTGGTGCGCGATGCACGCTTCGAGGCGGGAGACGCCGGCCCGAAAATCGCGTTCGAAGCACCGGACCGGGTCATGGTGCGGGGACAGCGCGACGCCCTGGCGAGCGCGATCGAGAACGTGCTGCGCAACGCGCTGCATCACGCAGACCGCAGAGTCGCGCTGCGACTGGAGCGGACGCCGGACGGGCTCGCCGTGACCGTCACCGACGACGGCGGCGGTGTACCGGAAGAAGATCTCGACGTCCTGTTCGAGCCTTTCTACCGCGGCGACAAGGTGGGAACGGCGGGTCTCGGGCTCGCGATCGCGCGGCGGGTCGCCGAGGCCCACGCGGGCTCCACCACCGCCCGCAATCTGCCGGGCGGCGGTCTCGAGGTCACCATCTCACTGCCGGCGACGATACTCCGGGATCAGAGACCGAGCTGACGCGCCGCGAGATCCCGCATGATCTCCTCGGAACCACCGCCGATCGCGTTCACCCGGACTTCCCGGTAGATGCGCTCGATGCGGCTGCCCCTGATGTAGCCGGCCCCGCCCAGGATCTGCATGGCCTCGCGGGCGCAGAATTCCATGGTGAGGGTCGCCTGTACCTTGAGCATGGCAAGGTCCGCCGCCGGCGTCTCGCCCCGGTCCACCCGCCAGGTGCATTGTTCCAGATAAGCCTGGGTAGCGTTCACCTTGCGCATCATCTCGACGATCTTGTGCCGGATGACCTGGTGGTCGACCAGCCGCCGCCCGAAGGTGCGACGCTCGCGGGCCCATGCCAGTGCGTCCTCGATACAGACCCGGGCGGACGCGTTGGCGCCGGCGGCCATGGCCAGCCGCTCGCCGTTGAAATTCTTCATGATCAGACCGAAACCGCCGCCCTCGCTGCCGATGAGGTGGCTCCGCGGCACCCGCACACCGTCGAAGTGGATCGTCGCCGTATCCGACGACCACCACCCCTGTTTGCGATCGAGTTCGGTGCGGCTCACGCCATCGCTGGCGGCAGGGATCAGTAACAGCGAGACACCGTCGTAGCCGTCGTCGCCGGTGCGCACGGCGGTGGTGAAGTAATCGGCCCGCATGCCACCGGTGATGTAGGTCTTTTCGCCATCGACGACGTAATCTTCACCGTCCGCGACAGCACGCGTGCGGATGGCTGCCACGTCCGATCCCCCGCCCGGCTCGGTGATGGCGAGCGACATGTGTTCCTCGCCGGCCAGCACCTTTGGCGCGATGTCATCCTTCAGGCGCTCCGGGCCACCCGCCAGCAAAGGCGGCAGGGCGATGCCGTGGACCATCAGACTCGCATTCACGCCGCCCGCCCCGCTGCGCGCGAGTTCCTCGGAGACGATGAGCCGGTGGAAACCGTCGATGCCTTCCGAGACACCACCATAGCGCTCCGGGTAGCCGAGCTGCAGCAGGCCGAACTCCGCCGCATCGTGGAACAGAGACTCCGGGATGCGCCCCGCTTCCTCCCAGTCGTCCACGAACGGCCGGATCTTCTCGTCCACGAAGCGGCGCATCTGCCGCCGCCATTCCTCGTGGCTCTCCGTGTACCAGGGGCACGGCGGTCGGGGCAGTTCGTTATCCATCGGTTCCCCCATCGTTGTCGGCCGACTCGGCAGGCACGGCACCGTTCGGTTTTCGCATCAGGATGATGCTGAGATCGTCGGGCTTGCTCGGCGTGCCCGCGTCCGGCGTCAGCATACGCTCCAGCGCGACGGCGGCGAGTCGGGACACTGCCTCGGACACGCTACCCTTGCGGACGATCTCGATGATCTCGGTGAGGTGGAGATTATCCGTGAGTCCGTCGCTCGCGACGAGCACCGTGTCCCGCGCGGCCAGCTCGAGTTCCGCTCCCATTTCGATACGCATGTCCGGCGTGCCGAGGAAGTTGAAGACCAGATTGCGTTCCGCGTGGTAGAGCGCCTCGACTTCGTCGAGGAAACCCGCTTCCACCGCGAACGCCACCGGCGAATGAGCGATCGTCTGCATCTTCAGCAGTCCGCGCTGGCCCGTTACCAGCGCCGCCGAGTCGCCGACGTGATAGGGACGGATCAGTCGGCCCTCCACGGACACGACGGTCAGGGTGGTCGCCGACCCGTTGCCGAGCGCCATGACGGCCGCGTTGGCTTCCTCCATTGCATTCAGGATCGCCGTACGCAGCGCCGCGGATGGATCGCGGGCAACGGTCAGCGACTCGATCACGGTGCGGATGGCGGTCTGGGAGGCGCGGCGGCCGGCCGGCAGACCGCCCGCCCCGTCTGCGACAGCGAGTACTGCCGTCTCCGGACCGATCGGGATCAGCGCCGACGTGTCCTCGTTGTCGGTCTCTTTCTCCGGGCTGCGTCTGCAGATCGCTGCGACTTCTGCACCCGCCAGGCGCGTCTCGAATACCTCGCCGGATTCGGATTCTTCCGGGAGCACGACGGACGCCGTGACGGCCCGTGCCGATTCTGCCGGTTCAGTCATGCCGGGCGGGCTCGGGCCGCAGCCCGCTCGGTCACCGGTTCGCGGCACCACGCGCAGTAGTCCCAGAACTCCGCGGCGATACCCCAGCCACAGGACTTGCAGCGCTTCCTCGAACCGGGCAGGGGCCACTTGCGGCGCACTTTCGCGCGGCACCACGGGCAGTAGCCCGCAACGCTCGTTACTGCAACGGGCCGTGTAACGACGATCGCTGTAGCGGCGATTCGTCTCCGGCTCGAAACCGGGTCCGTAGCACCACGCACAGTAATCCCAGTCGAGCTTGACCCCGCGTTCGCAGCGCGGGCAGTGCGCCGGGAACGTCCGGGTGTCGCCGACCGCCGGATTGTCCACGCCACACCAGGGACAGGCCTGCATGACCTCTGCCACCGGACCTTCGCAGCGCCGGCACTGGTGGCGCGTATCCAGCGCCTTGCGATAACGGCGCTGGAATTCCCGCCACTGCACCTGCTTCCAGACGGGCCCCTCCGCGCGGGTGCCGCCCCGGCGCCGCTGCCGCCTGGCACGGTGGCCCGCTCGATCGAATTCCGCGCGCATCTGCACCGCATCCCTCGTCCGGGACGCGACATCGACGGTCATCGCCCGCCTGAGCACTTCCAGCAGTTCCGGGCCCGCATGTTGCCGGGCCCGATCGAACCCCGGCGGGGGCCAGTCGAACGGCCATTCCGGCAGCCGGCCGGAGAAAAGCTGGTAGAGCACGAGCCCCAGGGAGAACACGTCGGACTGGAATTTCGGCCTCCCCATGGCCTGTTCGGGGGCGATGTAGTCGATGGTGCCGGACCCGGATGCCTTCAGTGTGCGCAGATTCAGTTTGGCGAATCCGAAGTCCGACAGCCGCAAGCGATTACCCGGGAACAGGATGAAATTCTCGGGTTTGATGTCGCAGTGTATGACCCGATGCTCGTGAGCGTGGGCGACGGCCGCCAGCGCCTGGGACGCGTAGTCCATGCGCAGACTCTGGGACATGCGCCGCTCGAGCCGGTCCGCCAGCGACTCGGTGCCGAGCGGCATGGCGATCACGAAGTAATCGCCGATGAAGCCGGCATCGTAGACGGGCAGGATGTTCGGGTGCTCGAATTTCGACGCCATCCGCACCTCGTGCAGGAAGTCGTCGACGGCATCGAGACTGCGCGCCGTCGTCAGCGGCACCTTCAGCGCCACATGGGTAGCGCGCACCGTGTCGTACGCCTGGTACACGTTGGCGAGTGGCCCTTTCGAGAGACACTTCGCCACCCGGTACTTACCCAGTTTCTGTCGCGCGCGGAGCAAGCGCTGCGCCTCCCCCTGTGGGCGCTCAGAGCACCTCGAAAAGCCCGGCGGCACCCATGCCGCCACCGACACACATGGTGCACACGACGTAGCGAGCGCCGCGGCGGCGGCCCTCGATCAGCGCATGGCCGACCATGCGGGCGCCGGACATGCCGTAAGGATGGCCGATCGAAATGGAGCCGCCGTTGACGTTCAGGAGCTCGTTCGGGATACCGAGCTGGTCGCGGCAGTAGATCACCTGCACCGCGAACGCCTCGTTCAGCTCCCACAGCCCGATGTCGTCCATCTTCAGCCCCGTGCGCTCCAGCAGCTTCGGTACGGCGAACACGGGCCCGATGCCCATCTCGTCCGGTTCGGTACCGGCGACGGCGATGCCCCGGTAGATACCCAGCGGTTCGAGCCCGCGCTTCTCGGCCAGCCTGGAATCCATGACCACGCAGGCGGAGGACCCGTCGGAAAGCTGGCTGGCGTTGCCCGCGGTGATGACGCCGCCTTCGAAGACCGGTTTCAGGCCGGCCAGACCCTCGGCGGTGGTCTCGGGACGATTGCCCTCGTCCTTCGCCAGGGTGACCTCCTCGAAGCTCACCTCCTTGGTCTCCTTGTCCATCACGCCCTTGCTCGTCGTCATGGGCACGATCTCGTCGTCGAAGGCACCCGCCTCCTGGGCCGCCGCGGTGCGCTGCTGGCTCTGCAGGCCGTACTCGTCCTGGCGCTCGCGGCTGATGCCATAGCGTTTCGCCACGACCTCCGCAGTCTCGAGCATCGACATGTAGATGTCCGGTGCGGCCTCGGTGACGTTCGGGTCCTTGGCCCGATAGGTATTCATGTGCTCGTTCTGAACGAGACTGATGGACTCGACCCCGCCGCCGACGACGATCGACATGTTGTCCTGGAGCACCTGCTTCGCGGCGATCGCGATCGCCATCATCCCGGACGAGCACTGGCGGTCCACCGTCATGCCGCTGACCGAAGTGGGCAGACCCGCGGCCAGCAGGGCCTGGCGTGCGATGTTCTGGCCGCTGGAGCCCTGCTGCATGGCACAGCCCATCACCACGTCGTCCACCTCGGCGGGATCGACGCCGGAGCGGCTCACCGCCTCGCGGATCGGATGTGCCGCGAGTGTCTGCGCCTGTGTGTTGTTGAATGCGCCCCGGTAGGCCTTGCCGATCGGGGTCCTGGCCGTGGATACGATCACCGCTTCTTTCACTGTACTGCTCCCGGCGGGCGGCCGCGCCCGCCAATGTTGACGTGGGCCCGGTTCAGCCGGTCTTGATGCCGAGTTCCTTCGCTGCGCGGGTCAGGAACTTCATGCTCTGCCCGCTGCCGTCCTGGTACTCCTCGCTGCCCGTCTTGTCGGCGATCCGTTCCCAGTTGGCCGCGACGTGATCGGCATCCCTTTCATCCGGCGCCAGCCATATGCCGGGTGTCTCCTCGATGTAGACGCGGGCATAGCCGCCGGCCCCGGCCGACACGATCTGCCGGCTCGGCGCGTCCGCACTCACCATGAACACCACCGCCGGCGTCACATACTCCGGCTGTAACAGCGCGAGCGCCTCCTCCGGCATCAGACCCTCGGTCATCCGCGTGGCCGCTACCGGTGCGAGGCAGTTGACCCGGATGTCGTACTTCTGGCCTTCGAGGTGCAGCGTGTTCATGAACCCCACCACGCCGAGCTTCGCGGCGCCGTAATTCGACTGGCCGAAGTTGCCGTACAGCCCGGTGGACGAGGTGGTCATCACGATGCGCCCGTATTTCTGCTCCCGCATGATCTCCCACACGGCCTTGGTGCAATAGACGGAGCCCAGCAGGTGCACGTCCACGACCAGTTCGAAATCCTCCATCGCCACTTTCGCGAAGCTCTTGTCGCGGAGGATGCCGGCATTGTTTACCAGGACGTCCACGCGGCCCCACTGGTCCATGGCCTGCGCGACCATCGCCGTCACCTGGTCGAAGTCCGCCACGTTGGCGCCGTTCGCCACCGCCTCGCCTCCGGACTCCCTGATCTCTGCCACCACCGCCTCGGCAGCCTCGCTCGATCCGCCGCTGCCGTCCCGGGCGCCACCGAGATCGTTCACCACCACCCTGGCACCACGGCGTGCGAGTTCCAGGGCATGGCAGCGTCCGAGGCCGCCGCCGGCCCCCGTCACTATCGCCACCTGATCATCGAATCGGATCGTCACATCAGCCTCCCTCTTTTCCGGATTGCAGCGGTTCGCTCATTGCACGAAGTAGAGTGCCAGCGTCTCGGCGACCATGGCCGGCTTCTCCTCGTCCCGTATCTCCACGGTCACCTCCGACGTGGTGAGCACCTGCCCGGGGTTCTTCTCGTTCACTTCCTTCAGCTTCACGTGCGCCCGGACTTCGCTGCCGACTTTCACCGGCTGGAGGAATCGGATCTTGTTCGTGCCGTAGTTGATGGCCATCGCCGTGCCCTCGGGCATCACGCCGCACTGGCCGGTCAGATAAGGCAATAACGAGAGCGTCAGGTAACCGTGGGCGATCGTGGTGCCGAAAGGCGTCTTCGCGGCCTTTTCCTTGTCGACGTGGATGAACTGGTGATCCAGCGTCGCATCCGCGAAAGCATCGATGCGGTCCTGCTCGATTTTCAGCCAGTCCGACGGCGGCATGTCCCGGTCGATGTATTCGGCGAGCTTCTCTTTTGGCACTGATTCAGGCATGTCCCCTCTCCTGCATCTGGTGTTTCCGGTCGCGACGGACGGAGCCGTCCCGGTCGATCGCGGCGGCGATATTCGTTCGCCCGGCAAGGGCCCGCCGCCAGCGCGGGCACAGTGTACCCGAGTTGGCCGCGAGTGGCGCCGGGGCCGCTGGGCGGGCACCCTTCGCAGCCGAATGACCGCCTCCAAAACGTAACTCCGGTGTAAGAATTTCTTCAAGTTACACGACTATCGTCACCGCTTGTCTGAAGACGATGAAGGGGCTGCCGATGGATCGGGACGCGACACGACTACATGCGGAGACCGTCTGGCTGTCGGATACGCATCTCGGCACCCGCGGCTGCCGGGCGGAACAGCTGCTCGACTTTCTCAGCCGACTGGAAACGCGACAGCTGTTCCTGGTCGGCGACATCGTCGATCTCCAGGCGATGAGAACATCTCCATCGACCGATGGTCCGCCGGGCCGGCGGCATCTTGGCTGAGCCAGTCGCTGGCCGTCGCCACCGAAGACGTCTGAAGCGCCACCGGTGCGCGGCAGCGGGCAGGCTGCACTTGCGGCACCGCGGGTCAGCCGACGATCGGCGGGAACGACTGCAGCGCGAGACTGGTAGCGGCGAGCGCCAACCCGAGGGCGCCGCCCGCCAGCACGTCCGTCGGATAGTGCAGCCCGAGCACGACGCGGGACGCGGCCACGAGCAGGCCGAAAGGCAGCATGAGGACGGCGAGCGCCGGCAGGTAGACGACGAAGAACGTACAGAAGAGTGCCGCATGCAGGGTGTGGCCCGAGGGGAAGCTGTAGCGATCGAGCGGGGCGGTGCCGCAGCGTATGTCGCCGAACGTGATGAAGGGTCGATCGCGGACCAGCCGCTCCTTCAGCAGCCGGTATAGCGCCACACCGACCAGTGCCGTCACGCCCGTCTGCAACACCGGGCCCGCCGCCCGCGGGCCGCCGGCGAGCAGCATCACGGCCAGGCCGCCGTACCATGCCATGCCGTCGCCCAGCCGGCTGACGACGCGGAACAGGGCAAGCACCCCGGCGCGATGACTTAGCCGGTTCACTCTCAGCGTGAAGCCGATCTCGGCCTGCGCGAACTGCGCCCAGATGGTCTGCATGTGACACCCTCATACCGCCACGGCATTTGCCAGGCAGTATCGACACGATGCACGACAATTACGTGGCAGATTCTTTAAGAATCCGTGACATACGGCTGTCTTCTAAACTTCTTATAAGCGCAAGAATTCGGTAACAGAGGTGACGGAGACTCCGCGCCATGCGCATCGCCATCGTCACCGACGCGTGGCTGCCCCAGGTCAACGGGGTGGTCACGACCCTGGGCCGGACGCGGCAGGAACTCATTCGGGCGGGCCACCGGGTGAAGATGATCACCCCCGCCGATCATCGCACCATGCCGTGCCCGAGCTATCCGGAGATTCGACTCGCACTCCTCCCCTACCGGCGGGTGCGGCGGATGCTGGACGGCTTCCGGCCCGACTGCATCCACATCGCCACCGAGGGTCCCCTCGGTTTCGCGGCGCGCCGTTACTGTCGTCGTCGCGGACTCCGTTTCACGACCTCCTATCACACCCGCTTTCCCCAGTACATTCGGGAGAGGGCACCGATACCGGAATCCTGGACCTATGCGTGGCTGCGCCGTTTCCACCGCCACGCCGCCGCCGTGCTCGTACCGACAGCAGGGGTCCGTAAGGAACTGGAGGGTCGGGGCTTCGGCCATCTCCGGCTCTGGGGACGCGGCGTCGACCTCCAGCGCTTCCGGCCCGACCACCGCGGGACCCTCGACGGTGAGCGACCGGTCTTCATGTACATGGGCCGCGTCGCCGTCGAGAAGAATCTCGAAGCCTTCCTCGATCTCGATCTGCCCGGCACGAAATACGTGGTCGGCGACGGGCCGGATCTGGTGCGCCTGCGGCGCCGCTACCCGGCCGCGGTCTTCACGGGCTACCGTTTCGGCGTCGAACTCGCGCACGCCCTCGCCTCCGCCGATGTCTTCGTCTTCCCCAGCCGCACGGACACGTTCGGGCTCGTGATGCTGGAAGCGATGGCCTGCGGCACACCGGTAGCCGCCTACCCGGTGACCGGACCGCTCGACGTCGTGGATCCGGGACGCACCGGTGTCCTCGACGAGGATCTGGGCCGCGCCTGCAGGGAAGCGCTGTCGCTGGACCGGGCGGCGTGCCGCCGGGCCGCCCTCGCGTGCAGCTGGAGCCGGGCCACGACCGCATTCCTCGCCCACCTCGCGGAGAACCCGCTCCCAGACTCCGGTCCTTCCGGATCCTTCGCGACCGTCGACCGCTAACCGGTGTCCGCGCTTGCAAGCGTGTCGCCCGGCGGCACAATGCACTAATGACGGTCACCGAGACAGGGCCGGGCGGCCGCCGTCCGGTAATCCTCGCCGCCACGACGCTGCTGGTCGCGCTGGCCGGTCTCGGCCTGGCATTCACCGCGATGATGGCGCTGTTTCTCGGCGCCGAGGGACCGGGTATCGGCGCCCTGCTCGCACTCATCGCCTGGCTCCTGCTGCCGGCCGCCGGCCTCGCCGCGCTCAGTCTGCATCGCCTCGAGGCACCGGGTAAGAGTCGATTCTCCGCCTGCTGGGCACGGCTCCCCGCCTGGCTCGTGATCGCCGTCGCGCTGATGCTGGTGCTCGCGATGCTCGCCGAACTCGCAGTCTGGCTGACCGAGTTCGCCGGCGGCGGCACGGTCTCCGGCGAACATTATCTGCCCGTGGTCGCGGTGCTCGTCTGTTCGCTGGCCCTCACCGCAGGCTACGCCCTGATCGCCCCGACCGGCGAAGGCGGCGAACATCGCGGGCCCGTACGCCACACGGACCCGGTCCGGCGCGACCGGGACTAGCGCTCCGAACGGATCCGCTGCACCGCCGCCAGCCAGCCGTCGTGCAGGGCCCGGCGCCGGTCCGCCGGCATGCCCGGCTCGAACAGCGCATCCCGTCGCCACAGCGACTCCAGTTGCTCCAGGGAATCGAATACGCCGCGTTGCAGGCCGGCGAGACAGGCGGCGCCGAAAGCCGTGGATTCGGTGATCGCGGGACGCTCCACGGCGATCCCCAGCATGTCCGCCAGGAACTGCACGAGCCAGTCGTTGGTGACCATGCCACCGTCGACGCGCAGCAGTTCGATGTCGAGACCATCGTCCCGCATCGCCAGCATGAGATCGCGGGTCTGATAGGCGACGGACTGCAGCGTCGCGGTGACGATCTCCGCGACCCCGCTGTCCCGACTCAGCCCGAGGATCGCGCCCCGGGCATCCGGATCCCAGTGCGGCGCCCCGAGACCGGCGAATGCCGGGACGACGTGGATATTGTCGATGACGCCCTGCCGGCGGGCGATCGCCTCGGAATCCGGCGCCGCGTCCAGGATCTTCAGGGCGTCCCGGAGCCACTGGATCGCGGAGCCGGCGACGAAGATGCTGCCCTCCAGCCCGTAGGTGAGACGTCCGTCGAGCCGGCTCGCGATCGTCGTCAGCAACTGATGTCCGGAAGCGAGCGGTTTGTCGCCGGTATTCGCGATCACGAAGCAGCCGGTGCCGTAGGTACTCTTCGTCATGCCGGGATGGAAGCAGGCCTGACCGAACAGGGCCGCCTGCTGGTCCCCCGCCATGCCGGTGACGGGGATCGCGGCACCCGCGACTTCGGCCTCGGCGTCACCGAAGTCGGCCGTGTTGTCGCACACCTCGGGCAACAGGGAGGCCGGGATGCCGAAATGGGCCAGCAGGTCGTCGTCCCAGCGTTGCCGGTGGATGTCGTAGAGGAGCGTGCGCGAGGCGTTCGTGATGTCGGTGCGATGCTGCGCGCCGCCGGTGAGGCGCCACAGCAGGAACGTATCGATCGTCCCGAAAGCGAGTTCGCCGCGCTCCGCCCGGTCCCGGGCCCCTTCGACGTTGTCGAGTATCCATGCCAGCTTCGTGGCGGAGAAGTAGGGATCGATACGCAGCCCGGTGCGGCTCGCCGCCAGCGCCTCGCCGCCGTCTGCCGCGTAATCCCGGCACCGTGCCGCGGTACGGCGATCCTGCCAGACGATGGCGTTGTAGACCGGTGCACCAGTCTGCCGGTCCCACACCACAGTCGTCTCGCGCTGATTGGTGATGCCGATGCAGGCCACGTCGCGGGGCAGGTGGCCGGCATCGGCGAGGGCGTCCCGGACCACGGCAAGGACACTCTGCCATATCGCCTCCGGGTCGTGTTCCACCCAGCCGGGCCGCGGGAACACCTGCGGGAATTCCTGCTGGCTGACCGCCAGCGTCCTCGCCTTGTCGTCGAAGACCATCGCCCGGCTACTGGTCGTGCCCTGGTCGATGGCGAGTATTACGCGTTCTGTCATTATCTGCTCCGCTCTCCGGGGACGGGGGGAATGGGCATCCGCAGGCGCCGGAGAGACTCCCTGTACATGGTGACGGCGTCGAATGCCTTCATGCCTCGGCGAGCTCCGGTCGGTCTCGGAAATATTCCAGTGCCTCGGGATTCGCCAGCGCGTCGGTATTCTTCACCGCCTCGCCGTGCACGACAGCACGCACCGCCAGTTCCGTGATCTTGCCGCTGATCGTCCGCGGGATATCCGGTACGGCGAGGATCTTCGACGGCACGTGCCGGGGCGTGGCGTTATCGCGAATGACTTTCCGGATGCGGCGCTCCAGTTCCTCGTCCAGCACTGCGCCCGGGCGGAGAACGACGAACAGCACCACGCGGACATCGTCGTCCCAGTGCTGACCGATGGCGATCGACTCCAGCACCTCGTCGATCTTCTCCACCTGACGGTAGATCTCCGCCGTGCCGATTCGTACGCCGCCCGGGTTCAGCACGGCGTCGGAGCGGCCGTGGATGATGACGCCGTCGTGCTCCGTCAACTCCGCGAAATCGCCGTGCGCCCAGACGCCCGGGAAACGCGCGAAATAAGCGGCCCGGTATTTCTCACCGGACTCGTCACCCCAGAATCCGATCGGCATCGACGGGAACGGCCTGGTGCATACGAGTTCGCCCTTGCCGCGCTCGAGCGACCGTCCGTCCTCGTCCCAGACCTCGACCGCCATACCGAGCATCCGGCACTGGAGTTCGCCGCGCCAGACGGGGCGCAGCGGACAGCCGCCCGCGAAGCAGCCGAGTATATCGGTGCCGCCCGAGATCGAAGCGAGCAGCAGATCGTCGCCGATCTCTCGGTAGACATAGTCGAAACTCTCCGGCGCCAGCGGCGAGCCCGTCGACAGGATGGTCCGCAGCGCAGACAGGTCGTGATCGCGACCGGGTGCGAGCCCGGCCTTCTCCAGCGCCGCGATGTACTTCGCGCTGGTACCGAACACGGTGAGTTTCTCCTGTTCGGCCATGCGCCAGAGACGCCCGCCGTCGGGATAGAAAGGTGAACCGTCGTAGAGGACGATCGTCGCCCCGCAGGCGAGGCCGGCGACGAGCCAGTTCCACATCATCCAGCCGCAGGTCGTGAAATAGAAGATGCGGTCCCCCGGCTTCAGATCGACGTGCAGCACATGCTCCTTCATCTGCTGGACGAGCGTGCCACCGGCGCCGTGCACGATGCACTTCGGCGTTCCGGTCGTGCCGGAGGAATACATGATGTACAGCGGATGATCGAAGGGCAGCGCCGCGAATTCCAGGTCCGTCCGGTCCTGCTTGAATTCGGCGTAGTGCACCGCCCTCGGCACGTCCGCGATATCGGCTGCCGGATCCACGAAAGGCACCACGACGCAACGCGCCACGTCCGGCAGTTCGGCCAGGATCCCGGCCACGGTCTCCCGCATGTCGAACACGCGCCCGTTGTAGCGGTAGGCGTCCGTAACGAACAGGACTTTCGGGGCTATCTGGCCGAATCGATCCAGCACACCCTGGACCCCGAAATCCGGCGAACAGGACGACCACACGGCACCGATGCTCGCAGCCGCCAGCATGACGACGACCGCCTCGGGGCAATTGGGCAGGTAGCCCGCCACGCGATCGCCCGACGTGACGCCGGCGCGACGCAGACCGGCGGCGACGCGGGCGACCTCGGCCTGGAGTTCGTCACGGCTCAGTTCCCGGCGGCTACCGTCCTCCCCGTGGAACACGATCGCCGGCAGCGGTCCGTGGTAGCGCAGGAGATTCTCGGCGAAATTCAATTCGGTGCCGGGGAAGAAGCGCGCGCCGGGCATCGCCCGGGGATCGCGAATCACCGCCTGCGGCTGCCTGCGGCAGACCGGGTCGAGGAAACGGAACAGGGCCGCCCAGAAAGCCTCGGGCTCGTCGATGGACCAGCGGTACAGCTCACCGTAATCCGCAAAGCCCTCGCCCCGCTGCTCCGCGACGAATGCGGCGAAGCGCGTGAGATTCGCCGTCGCGGCCCGATCGCGCGGCGGCTGCCAGAGAGGTCCGCTCACGGCGAGGCGACGTCGGGATTCAGGACTTCGGGCCGAACAGCGCCCAGAGGATCACGCCGAGCAGCGGCAGGATCAGGATGACGACGACCCACAGCACCTTGGTACCGGTGCTCGCCGAGCTGCCGATCGTCTTGATGATGGCATACACGTCCAGGATAAGCAGGATCAGGCCGAACAGCCCGCCGACTTCCACGTTCATGATCGATATCTCCCGGCGTTGGATGTCAGGGCGTTCAGGATACACACGGGGCGCCGTTTCCGCACGGGCCCGGCGGCGCGTCTGTTAGTATCCGCCACCGTCGCAGACGTGAGCCGGGGATCCGATTTGTCCGAGACCATTCCGAAGCCCGGTCCCGCCCGGGACATCTACGATCTGCTCACCGGCGACGAGGACGCCCGGGTCTGCCGGGACATAGCGGACGACGCCTGTCGCGAGCAACCTCGTAATTATCTGATCCACGTGGCCTCGCTCGTGGCCACCAAGACCGGCGACCGGCTGGCCGGGCCGAAGCTCGTGCTCGCCTGGCTGATGACCGGACTCGGCGCGCCCGCCTGGATGCTCGGCTGGCTCGTTCCGATCCGTGAGTCGCTGGCCTTGCTGCCACAGCTCGCCGTCGCCCGGTACCTGAGGGCGGTACCGGTGCGCAAGTGGTTCTGGGTGGCGGGCAGCGTCGCCCAGGGTATCGCCGTCGCGCTGATGGGCATCGTGGCCCTGCGGCTGGAAGGGGCCGCAGCGGGCTGGGCCATACTCGGACTGCTGACGGTGTTCAGCCTGGCCCGTGGCGTCTGCTCCGTCGCCAGCAAGGACGTACTCGGCAAGACCATCGCGAAGACCCGGCGAGGGTCGGTCAGCGGATATGCAGCGTCCGCCGCGGGCGCGGTGACCGTGGCCGTCGGCGTCGCGGCCATCGTGTTCGACTTCGGCAGCCGTGATACGGGCTTCTTCGCGGTGATGCTGCTCGCGGCGGGTGCACTCTGGCTGATCGCCGCCTTCATCTACAGTTTCCTTGCCGAATACGCCGGAGCCACCGAAGGCGGCGGCAACGCATTGTCCGAAGCGCTGCGTCAGCTCGAGCTGATCCGGCGCGATGCGGATCTGCGGGAATTCCTCATCACCCGGACCCTGCTCCTCTCCACGGCGCTGGCGGCCCCGTTCTATGTCAGCCTCGCCAACGAAAGCATGGACAATGCACTGTCGGGACTCGGCTCGCTGATGATCGCCTCCGGCGCCGCCAGCTTCCTCAGTGCGCCGGTGTGGGGCAGGCTCTCCGACCGCTCCAGCCGCCTGGTGATGAAGCGTGCGGCCCTGCTCGCCGCCGCCGCTGGCCTGGCCACGGCGGCGCTGGCGCTCCTGCCCGCCTCGGCGATGCTCTCTCTCGGATTCGCACTCACCTATTTCCTGCTCAGCATCGCCCACGCCGGCGTGCGGCTGGGCCGCAAGACCCACCTCGTCGACATCGCGACGTCCGAGAACCGGGCCAGCTACGTCGCCGTCAGCAACACCGTCATCGGCGTGATGCTCGCTGCCGGCGGGATCTTCGGCACGCTCGCTTCACTCCTGGGGAGCGCCTGGACGCTGGTGATTCTCTCCCTGCTCTCCGTGGCCGCGGCCGCTTCGGCGCACCGGCTCTCCGAGGCCCAGGAATGAGCCATCACAGCCATCGCTTGCGTCGGAAATACACCAGCATGCCCGCCACGATCGCCAGCATGATCAGCCATAGCACCGGGTAGCCGTAGCGCAGGCCGAGCTCCGGCATATTCCAGGGCGAGGCCTCGGTGTCGAAATTCATCCCGTAGACACCGGCGATGAATGACAACGGGATGAACACGGTGGCTATGATCGTGAGCACCTTCATCACGTCGTTCATGCGGTTGGAGAGGCTCGAGAGATACACCTCCAGCAGGCTCGAGGCCATCTCCCGATAGCTCTCGACCAGATCCAGCGCGTGGACGGTGTGATCGTAGCAATCCCTGAGGTAGGGGCGGGTATCCCGGGCGATGAGCGGATGATCGTCCCGCACGAGCGTCGTGAGCGCATCGCGCTGGGGCCAGAGGGTGCGCCTCAGCAGGACGAGTTCGCGCTTCAGACGGTGGATCTCGTCGAGGGCCTCCCTCGACGGGTCGTCGAACACGGTCAGCTCCAGGGTCTCGATACGGTCTCCCAGGACCTCCAGAACGGGGAAGTGCAGGTCCACGGCGGTGTCGATCAGCGCGTAGAAGAGGTA
>JARRPZ010000005.1:0-61978 GCA_037382365.1 Gammaproteobacteria bacterium | reverse complement strand
TAGCACCTGAAGCTAGCGCGTCTACCAATTCCGCCACCTGGGCAGGCGCGGAGCGCGTAGAATGCGCCCCGACGGAGGCGCGGAACTCTACTCAAAGGGCGCCAGTGTTGTCAATCGCGCCCAGGGTGGCGCGCAGGAAAGAATTTTGGCGAAACGAAGAAAGAAGCAGGGCGGTGGCGCGAAACAGGACCGCCGCGGCGACAAGTCATACTCACACCCCGTCCCCGGACGACGTCAGATTCTCGAGGCTCTCGAGGAGAAAGGTCGCCCGATGAAGTTCGAGGAGATCTCGAAGAGCTACGGTCTCACGGAGAAGAAGCATCGACGGGCGCTGGGAGAACGTCTCAAGCGGATGATCGCCGGCGGGCAGCTCATCCTGAACCGGAACGAGGAGTATTGCCTCACCGAGCGTCTGCATCTGGTCCCCGGCGTCGTGCAGGCGCACCCGGACGGCTTCGGATTCCTGATCCCGGACGAGGGGGCTGAGGACATCTATCTGTCGCCCCGCGAGATGCAGGAGGTGATGCACGGGGACCGTATCGCGGTGAAGGTGATCCGCCGCGATCACCGCGGGCGCCCCGAGGGCAAGGTCATCGAGGTGCTGGAACACCGCACCCGGGAGGTCGCCGGGCAGTATGTCCGGGAGCGCGGCATCGGCATCGTCGTCCCGGACAACCCGCGTATCCAGCACCGCATCCTGATCGCAAGGGGCGAGAGCGGGAAGGCGAAGCATGGCGACATGGTGATCGCCGAACTAATCGACTTCCCCTCCCGACAGGAGCAGGCGACCGGCCGCGTCGCGCGTGTCCTCGGTCCGCCGGGCCAGCATGGCATGGCGACGGATCTCGCGATCCACGCCCATGGCATCCCGCATCGCTGGCCTCGTGCGGTGGACGAGGAAGCGGAGGCCTTCGGGAAGTACGTGCCCCGGGCCGCGAAGCAGGGCCGTCAGGATCTGCGGGACCTGCCGCTCGTCACCATCGATGGCGAAGACGCCAGGGATTTCGATGATGCGGTCTATGCAGAACCGGTCGAGGACGGCTGGCGGGTGCTGGTCGCCATCGCCGACGTCGGTCACTACGTCGAGCGCGGCTCGGCCATCGACAAGGAGGCGACGAAGCGTGGCACCTCGGTGTATTTCCCCGACCGTGTCGTGCCGATGCTGCCCACCGTGCTCTCCAATGGTCTGTGTTCGCTGAATCCGAAAGTGGATCGGTTGTGCGTCGTCTGCGAGATGACCGTCGGGCCCGGTGGCAAGGTACGCAGGTCCAGGTTCTACGAGGGTGTGATGCGTTCCGTGGCCCGGCTCACCTATACGCAGGTCGCGGCGCTGATCGAGGGCGGCAAGCCCGGTGAGGCCGGGATACGCGAGGAGCTGGTTAACCACATCCGGAATCTGCACGGCGCCTACCGGGCCTTCGCGAAGGCACGGGCCCGCCGGGGCGCACTCGAACTGGACATACCGGCCGTGAAGATCGAACTGGACGAGGCCGGGGAGATAGAGGCCATCCGGGCGTTCGAGCGCAACGATGCGCATCGTCTCATCGAGGAGTGCATGATCGCCGCCAACGTGGAGGCGGCTAAATTTCTGCGTCGGAAGAAGGTACCCACGCTGTACCGTGTTCATGCCAAGCCGGATCCGGAGAAATTCCAGGAGTTCCGCGAGTACCTGCTTGGTCTCGGTCTCAAGGTGCCGCATCCGGAGCACGTGCAGGCGAAGGACTTCGGCAAACTGATGCAGGAGGTGCAGGACCGCCCGGATTCCCAGGCGATCTCGATGGCACTCCTGCGCTCGATGGCGCACGCCGAGTATACGCCCGAGAATATCGGCCATTTCGGACTGGCGCTGGAAGCGTATGCCCACTTCACGTCTCCGATCCGCCGCTACCCCGATCTCCTGGTACATCGGGCGATAAAGCACCTGGTGAACGGCGGTAAACCGAAGGCGTTCCCGTACGAGCGAGGCGACATGGAACGGCTCGGCCAGCTGACGTCCGCACACGAGCGCCGCGCAGAGGATGCCACCCGGGAGGTGGAGGCCTGGCTGAAGTGCCAGTTCATGGAAGATAAGATCGGGGAGGTCCACGACGGCGTCGTGACCGGCGTGACGCACTTCGGCCTGTTCGTCCAGATACCCGAGTACCAGATCGACGGCCTCGTTCACGTCTCGAGTCTCGGAAACGACTATTACGAGTTCGAGGCGGGGGCCCAGCGTCTGGTCGGCAGCCGCACGGGTCGGGAGTACGGGCTCGGAGACGAAGTGACGGTGTCGGTGCACAGGGTCGATCTCGATACGCGACGAATCGATTTCCGCCTCGTCGACCAGACCGGTGGCTAGCTCCCGCTACAGTGCCGGTCTGCACGCCGTGGCCCGACTCGTCGGCAAAGACCCCGGCCGGGTACGACGACTGCTGGTGGATCGGCGCAGCGACAACGAGCGGATCGGCGCCCTCGTGCGGGAGGCCGAAGGAAAGGGCATCGCGATCGAACGGGTTGCCCGGAATCGTCTCGACGACATCGCGGCCGGGACCCGCCACCAGGGCGTGGCGGCGGAACTGCACGGCGGGGCGGGCGCTCTCGATGAGGCCGCGCTGCGCACGCTGGTGGAGGAGCGCCTGACCGCGGGAGCAGCGCCGCTGCTCCTGATCCTGGACGGTGTGCAGGATCCGCACAATCTCGGCGCCTGCCTGAGGACCGCGGACGGAGCCGGTGTGGATGCGGTCGTCGTACCCCGCCGGAATGCGGCCGGCATCACGCCCGCGGTACGCAAGGTCGCGACGGGAGCGGCCGAATCGCTGCCGCTCGCTCGCGTGGAGCGGCTCGAGCGGGTGCTGCGATGGCTGCGCGAATACGGTGTCCGGGTGACAGGCACCGCGGACGACGCGGATCCGACCCTTTTCGAAGCGGATCTGACCGGCCCGCTCGCCCTCGTGCTTGGGGGAGAGGAGAAGGGCATGGCCCAGGGAGTGCGCGGGCTGTGCGACACGGTCGTCTCGATCCCGATGTCCGGTTGCGTAGAGAGCCTGAACGTCTCGGTAGCGGCAGGCGTCTGCCTCTACGAGGCGCTCCGCCAGCGGCGCGGCACCGGGTTTGCGAATCGCGGGGGGCTCGGTTAGACTCCCGCTCCCGTCCTGCGGGCGGGCTCCACATAACCTCTTGCCGCACCGATTGTCGGGCGGCTGCAATCCGTAAGGGGATCCGATGAGACACTACGAAATCGTGTTTCTGGTCCACCCTAATCCGTAAGGGGATCCGATGAGACACTACGAAATCGTGTTTCTGGTCCACCCTGACCAGAGCGAGCAGGTACCGGCCATGGTGGAACGGTACGAGAGCATGATCACCGACGGCGGTGGCAGCATCCACCGTCAGGAGGACTGGGGTCGTCGCCAGCTCGCCCATCCCATCGCGAAGGCCCACAAGGCCCATTACGTGCTGATGAACATCGAGTGCAACCGGGAGACGCTCGATGAGCTGACGGGCGCGTTCAAGTTCAACGATGCCGTCCTGCGCCATCTGGTGATCAAACGCGACAAGGCGGTCACCGAGGCCTCTCCCATGGCCAAGGCGGTCGAGGACGAGAAGGCCAAGGAGCGTGAGGCGCAGCGGCGCCGGGATGCCCGGGCGGAAGCCGAAGCGCGTGCGCGCGCCGCCGAAGAGGCCGAGTCCGAAGAGAAGAGCGAAGACGAGTCCGAAGAGAAGGGCGAAGAGACCAGCGACGAGTCTGCCGCCGAGAGCAGCGAGTCCTCGTCCACTGACGAGAGCGAGACGGCGAAAGCCGGCTCCGCCTGAACAGGAGTTTTGCCATGAGTCGTTATTCACGCCGGCGCAAGTACTGCCGTTTCACGGCCGAGGGCATCGAGGAGATCGATTACAAGGACATCGGCCTGCTGAAGAGTTTCATCACCGAGACGGGCAAGATCGTACCGAGCCGGATCACCGGCACGAAGTCGCACTATCAGCGCCAGCTCTCGACCGCGGTGAAGCGGGCCCGCTACCTCGCGTTGCTGCCGTACACGGACCGCCACTGACGGCCCGGGCCGCCGGCGCTGCCAGCGGCCGGACGCATGCGACAGATCGCTGCCTGGATCACGGCTCGTTTCCACCGTCCGGTCCTCGTGATCGCGGCGCTGTTCCCGGTATTCCCGGTCCTGAGCGGCGCCACCACCGTGCTGACGGCTCTCGCCCGCGGGCTGCGGGAAGGGGCGGCCGCCGCGGTCCTCGGCTCGCTACTGGTGCTGGCCGCGACGGCCCTGACACGGGATTTCCGGACGTCTCTGATCTGGTATCTGGCGATCGCGCAGGGCATCAGCCTGGGCGCGGTGTGGCTGCTCGTTTCGACCCGGTCGCTCACGCTTACCGCGCAGGTGCTCGCGGTACTGATGCTGGTGGGTATCGGCGCCGTATACGTGGGGATGGAAGACGTGGAGGCGTTCTGGCGCCCGTTCCTCGAGCAGTTCGTGGGGAATCTGTCCGGGGCAGGCGGTGTGGCGATGGACGCGTCGAACTTCGTCGCGATGGCGCAGGTGCTGATGACCGGCCTCGTGTTCGGCATGGGCTGGGTCGGCACCATGATCATAGTGTTGCTCGGTTACGGGCTGTACCTGCTGCTGCCGGACCGGCAGCCGGTCTTCGGGCGGTTCCGGGAGCTGAATCTCGGTCGTACGCTGGCTTTCGCGACCGCTTTCATCAGCGTCGCCGCTACGATTACCGACTCGCCGTGGCTGGTGAACTCTGCCCTCGCGCTCCTGGTCGCGTTCGTCGTGCAAGGGCTGGCGCTGATGCACAGCGTGGTGGATCGGCGGCAATGGCCGCCGCTGATGCTGATCGTGATATACGTACTGGCGGTGATCCCATCGCCGGTCTCGGGGATCGTCGTCGGGCTTCTGTCCCTCGGCGGTTATCTCGATGCCTGGATCGACTTCCGGCGACGCACGCCGGCAGTCTCCGGGCGGAACTGAATCTGGTAACTTAGGCTGCCTGAGGCGGCCGCTGATGAACGGGTGAATGCAATGGAAGTGATACTGCTCGAGCCGATCGAGAATCTCGGCACGATCGGGGACAAGGTGACAGTGAAGTCCGGCTACGGACGCAACTATCTGCTGCCCCAGGGCAAGGCGACGCTGGCCACGAAGGAGAACCTGGCCAGGTTCGAGGCCATGCGGGCCGAACTGGAGAAGCAGGCGGCCGAGGAACTGGACGCGGCACAGTCGCGCGCCGCGAAGCTCGCTGACGTGCGCCTCGAGATCCCGGCCAAGGTGGGTTCGGAAGGCAAGCTGTTCGGTTCCGTCGGCACTATCGAGATCGCCGACGCGCTGACCGCGACCGGTGTCGAGGTGGAACGCGCCGAAGTGCGTCTGCCGGAAGAAGGACCACTGCGGGAGGCCGGTGAACACACGATTGGACTGCATCTGCACACCGATGTCGACGTGGATATCACGGTCGTCGTGGTACCGGAGGAGCCTGACACGGGCGCCTAGGAAGGATACGACGGTATGATCGGGGAGGAGGACCTGCGTTCCGCGGCCGAATCGCGGCTGCGCGTACCGCCCCACAGCGTCGAGGCCGAGCAGTCCCTGCTCGGCGGGCTCATGCTTGACAACAGTGCCTGGGACAAAGTGGCGGACGTCCTGATCGCAGACGACTTCTACCGCAAAGACCACCGCCTGATTTTCTCCGCGATAGGAAGGCTCGCCGAGCACGGCAAGCCGGCCGATGCCGTCACACTGTCCGAGTACCTGGATAATAAGGGCGAACTGGCGGACGCCGGCGGCCTCGATTATCTGGCTACGCTCGCCAATGAGACGCCGGGCGCGGCGAACGTGCGCGCTTATGCCGATATCCTGCGTGAGCGTTCGATCCTGAGGCAGCTCATCACGGCAGGCAACGAGATCGCGGGCAGTGCCTACACGACGGAAGGGCGCGACGCGGGCGAACTCCTCGATGCGGCGGAGCGCCGCGTTTTCGAGATCGCGGAACGCAAGAATCGCCAGGGCGGTTTCCAGCGCCTGAAGAACGTCCTGCCGGCGACTATCGACCGCATCGACATGCTCCATCAGTCGGACGGCGACATCACGGGAATCTCCTCCGGCTTCCGGGAATTCGACAAGAAGACGGCGGGTCTGCAGAACGGCGACCTGATCATCGTCGCCGGCCGCCCGTCCATGGGCAAGACCACCCTGGCGATCAACATCGCCGAGCATGCGGCGATCGGCGACAACATACCGATCGCCATCTACTCCATGGAGATGAGCGTCGAGCAGCTGGCCTTCCGCATGATCTCGTCACTCGGTCGCATCGATCAGAGCCACCTGCGCACGGGTCAGTTCCCCGAAGAGGACTGGTCGCGCATCCACAATGCGGTCCAGCTCATGAACGACGCGCCGATCTTCATCGACGACACGCCGGCGATGTCGCCCACCGAGATGCGGGCGCGGGCGCGACGGTTGAAGCGTGAGCATGGGCTCGGCCTGATCGTAGTCGATTACCTGCAGCTGATGCAGGTGCCGGGGAACAAGGAGAACCGGGCCACGGAGATCTCGGAGATCTCCCGGTCGCTGAAGGCGCTGGCGAAAGAGCTGTCGGTGCCGGTCATCGCACTCTCCCAGCTCAACCGGAGTGTCGAACAGCGCCATGACAAGAAGCCCGTGATGTCGGATCTGCGCGAGTCCGGCGCGATCGAGCAGGATGCGGACATCATCTGCTTCATCTATCGCGACGAGGTCTACGATAAGGACTCGCCGAAGAAGGGGATCGCCGAGATCAATATCGCCAAGCAGCGCAACGGCCCCACCGGAGAATTTACGCTGACCTTCCTTGGCCGGTTCACGAAGTTCGAGAACTTCGCGCCGGATGCGTGGGACGACGGTCCCTATCAGTGAGAGCTGCGGCGAGCGCCCGGGTCCACACGGGCGCGCTCAGACATAACCTCTCCGAGATCAGGCGGCGCGCTCCCGGATACCGGGTGATGGCGGTGATCAAGTCGAATGGCTACGGCCACGGCCTGGTGACCGCAGCCCGCGCATTCGATGCGGCCGACGCCTACGCGGTCGCCCGGATGGAAGAAGCGCAGCTCCTGCGGAACGCCGGCGTGGAAAAGCCGCTGGTCCTGCTGGAAGGGTTGTTCGACCGCGATGATCTCCTCCTCGCCGGCTCGCAGCGATTCGAGGTCGTCGTTCATTGCGCGGAACAGGTCCGGATGCTGGCCGAGCTGGATACGGCGCTCCCGCTCGTCGTGTGGCTCAAGGTGGACACGGGCATGCATCGTCTCGGTCTGGCGCCCCGGGACGTCGCGGAGGCCGTGCGTCGTCTCCGCGACGCGGACGCCGTCGGCGAACTGCGCCTCATGACGCACTTCGCCCAGGCAGAGCGTCTCGAAGACGGGACCACGGCCGAGCAGATCGGCCGTCTGTGCCATGTGGCCGGGCATTTCGACGGTGCTGTCACACTCGCCAATTCGGCGGCTATCCTCGGTTGGAAACGATCGCTGGACGGGCTGACCGCGCAATTCCCGGAATTGGGGCCGCCCTGGATCCGGCCCGGGATCTCGCTCTACGGGATCTCGCCCTTCCCGGAAGGCAGCGGCGCCGATCTGGGACTGCGCCCGGCCATGGAGTTTCTGTCCACTCTCATCGCGGTGAAGCCCGTGGCCGCGGGCGAACGGGTGGGTTACGGGGGGCGCTATACCGCGACCCGCGATATGCGCCTCGGTATCGCCGCCGTGGGCTACGGTGACGGTTATCCCTGGCGCATGCCCGACGGCGCGCCGGTCCTCGTCGATGGCCGACGTGCGCCGATCGCAGGTCGTGTATCGATGGATATGATCACGATCGATGTGACGGAGCACCCGGCGGCGGTCGGCAGCGAGGTGGTCCTGTGGGGCAGGGGCCTGCCGGTCGAGGAGGTCGCCCGGGCGGCGGGGACTATCCCCTACGAACTGGTGTGCCGCGTGACCGAAAGGGTGATCAAGGTGGCCGAATAAGACCGGTATCAGGTTACGAAGAAGCCCATCTTCACGCCGGCGAGCTGCAGGACGTCATTATCGGCGAGTTTACGTGCCTGGGGGCCGATCGGTTCCCCGTTCACCCGGGGGTAGTCACCTTCGGTGCCGCTGTCGACATGGACGACGTAATAACCCTCGGCGCGGCGGGTGATCGCGGCCACCTGGACCCCCGGCCGGCCGAGCGTCGTCAGTGTCTTGGTCAGTTCGAGCTCACGGCCGGCGAAGGTGCCCGACAAGACCTGCAGCCTCGCGCTCGGTAATGCCTTCGGCGCCGGCGCAGCGTCGCTCGCGACCGTGGCGGCATGCGCGCTCGGTTCGGAAGGCTGTTCCACCGCGTGCGCCACGGCCCGGTTCGCTCTGCTGACCTGTTCCGGCCGTTGTTGGCTCGGCGGTATCACCATGGTCTTCTCGAACTCGTCCTGATCGTCCTCCGTCACCTGCTGGTCCACGAATCGCAACTGGTGGTGGCCGATTGTGATGGTATCTCCGTGCTGGAGGGCGTGCTTCCTGATCAGTTTGCCGTTGACGTAGGTGCCATTGGTGCTGTTCAGGTCCTCCAGGAAGGAATCGTTCAGGATATTGATGATCAGGGAGTGGTGTCCGCTCACCGCCGGGTTGTCGATACGCACGTCGTTGTCGGGGAGCCGCCCGACCGTATAGCGCTCCTTGGTCATGTTGTACTCGGCCATTACCTGACCGTCCAGACTCAGAATCAAGCGTGCCATATTGAGTGTTCCGCTAGTGCCGATGCTGCGAGATGCCGGACGCTCCGGGGTAACGCGAACGCGATGATTACCGGAAAAGACCGGAGATTCTGCCTATCAGTCCGCGTTTCTCGGGAAAGGATTCCACGATCCTCGCCAACATGATGGAGACATTATCCCGGCCGCCATGGTCGTTCGTAAGCCGGACCAGTTGTTGACCAATCACATCAAGGTTAGCACTAAAAGTACTGATAGTTAAGTGAATATCTTCGTCTTCTACCATGTCGGGCAGGCCGTCCGAACACAGTAGATAGACGTCGTCCTTCTCCACGTCGTATTCCTGGATCTCCACTTCGACAGCCGGTTCGACGCCCAGCGCCCGCGTTACGTAATTCCGGTTCGTCGAACGCTGCGCTTCTTCCGGCGAATAGAATCCGCGGTCGACGAGTTCCTGCAGCAGGGAATGGTCGAGGGTGAGTTGCTGGAACTGATCGGCGCGTAGTCGGTACGCCCGCGAGTCGCCGACGTGGGCGACCGAGACCCGGTTATCGTGGAACAGGCAGGCGACGAGGGTGGTTCCCATGCCCTCGCAGTCGGGCTGGCTGTGAGCCGTCTGATAGATGACTTTGTTAGCCCGCGTGACGGCGTCGCGAAGCACGATGGACTGGCGCATCAGACCCGATGTGGGCTCCGTCTCGCCTCGATGCTCCCGGTCCGCTGCCTCGGTCACCAGTTCGTAGACGGTCTTCACGGCGATCCCGGCGGCGACCTCGCCCGCATTGTAGCCTCCCATGCCGTCCGCCAGGACCATCAACCCGACGTCGGCATGACTCGCGAGTGCATCCTCGTTGTGCTCACGCACTTTCCCCGTATCCGTGATCTCGGAGAACTGGATCTTCGCCTTGAGGCTCATGCGCAACGGGTCCGGAGATGTGTCGTTGATGACTGGCTGCCTGGCGGAGAGAGACTTGCCCGGGGAGTCTCCCTGCGACGATCCCGGTAGGTTACCACCAACCGGTCGCGAGCCGGTACGGTCCCGCCTCGCCTCACCGCGTTCTCGCCCCGTGTCGCTGCCATCGTGTCACCACCCGCGCAGGAGTATAGATTAAGCGGCTGCCACGTATTGAGAGCCCGGTAGCAGTTTATTCTGCGAAACCGTTCCGACGGCGGTGCTATCATGCCGGCCGATTTCCCGGCGATGTCCCGGAGCAGATACCGATGGCGAAGACACGCACCGCCTACGCCTGTTCTTCCTGCGGCGCACGCAGTGTCAAATGGCAGGGACAGTGCCCCGAGTGCGGTGCCTGGAACACGCTGGAAGAGGTGAGGGTATCGTCCGCGGCGGCCGCAGGCGGTTCCCTCGCCGATCTCGCGGCCGTTACCACCGCCGCGGTCGGCGACGATGAACAGGAACGGGCGCGGACCGGATTCGGGGAATTCGATCGCGTACTCGGTGGCGGCCTCGTGCCGGGTGCCGTGATACTGCTCGGCGGCGATCCCGGGGTGGGCAAGTCCACGTTGTTGCTTCAGGTTGCCGCAGGCCTCGCTGCCGGGCTGCCGGTGCTCTACGTCAGCGGCGAGGAGAGCGTGCGACAGGTCGGTCAGCGCGCGCGGCGGCTCGGCGTCGCCGATAGCGGCGTGCAGCTCCTGGCGGAGACGCGCATGGACGTGATTGTCGATGCCGTCGAGCGCACGCGCACGCGGGTGCTCGTCGTCGACTCCATGCAGACCGTCACGGCGGCCGATCTCGGCGCCGCCGCCGGCTCGGTCAGCCAGCTCCGGGAGTGCGTCGCGCGGCTCGTGCGGCTGGCCAAGGAAAGGGATGTCTCCGTCTTCATCGTTGGTCATGTCACCAAGGAAGGGGCCATTGCAGGGCCGCGGGTCGTGGAGCACATGGTGGACACCGTGCTCTATTTCGAGAGCGACCCTGCCAGCCGGTTCAGCATGGTCCGGGCGGTGAAGAACCGCTTCGGCGCCGCGAACGAGATCGGCATGTTCGCGATGGCCGCGAACGGATTCCGGGAAGTGAGGAACCCGTCGGCGATATTCCTGTCTCGGGATACGGCCGGGACCGCAGGCAGCGTGGTCACGGTCGCCTGGGAGGGGAGTCGGCCGATGCTGGTCGAAGTGCAGGCGCTGGTCACCGAGAGCGCGGGCGGTTATGCACGCAGGCTGTCCCAGGGCCAGGATCAGAACCGGCTGAACCTGTTGCTGGCCGTACTCCAGCGCCACGGCGGCCTCTCCCTGTCCGGCGACGACGTCTTCGTGAACGTGGTCGGCGGGATCCGTATCGGCGAGACGGCGGCGGATCTGCCGACCGTGCTCGCCGTCGTATCCAGTCTCAGGGACCGTGTGCTCGACCGCGCGACGGTCAGTTTCGGCGAGGTCGGACTGGCGGGCGAAGTGCGCCCGGTGCGTTACGGAGAGGAACGGCTCGCGGAGGCGGCGAAGCAGGGCTTCCGTCGCGCCATCGTGCCGAAGGCGAACGCACCGAGACGGCGCCCGCAGGGTATGGAGACGATCGTAGTTTCGCGCCTCGGCGAAGCACTGGAGGCGGCCTTCGGCTGAGATTCAGTCGGCGCCGGCGGCCAGTCGCTGCGTTCGTGGTTCCCGGATGCGGGTGGAACGTACCATGTTCTCAGTGGTCGCCAGGATCTCCACCGGATAGCCGTTGAGGTCCAGCATGGTGCCCGGCTCCGGTATGGTCTCCAGCGTCTCCAGTATCAGGCCGTTCAGCGTCTTCGGTCCCTCCGTCGGCAATTGCCAGCCGAGCAGACGATTCAGTTCACGCACGTTCGCGGTGCCATCCACGATCCAGCCGCCGGTCCCGTCCGGCTGGAGGTCGGGATGCTGGTCGGAGGGCACGGTGCGGAATTCACCGACGATCTCCTGCAGGATGTCTTCCAGCGTCACCATGCCCTGGATGTCGCCGTACTCATCCACCACGAGTGCCAGGCGGCGCTTTCGCTGCTGGAATTGCACGAGCTGGATGCTGAGCGGTGTGCCTTCCGGGACGTAGTAGGGCTCCTGCAGGGCATCCAGCAGATCCTGGCGGCTGAGTTCCTCCTTGCGCAGGGCATTTACCAGGCGGCGTATGTGCAGAATACCGATGACGTTGTCGATGCTGTCCCGGTAGGCGGGCAGCCTCGTGTGCTGACTGGCCTGGATCTGGTCCAGTATCTCGTCGAGCGGGTCCTCGAGATTGATGGCGATGATCTCGTTGTGCGGCACCATGATGTCGTCGACGGTGACCTTTTCCAGATCGAGGATGCTGGTCAGCATGCGGCGGAAGCGCCGGGAGATCATGGCGCCGGCCTCGTTGACGACCGTGCGCAGTTCCTCGCTGCTGAGTGCGTGCGACGGGCCCCCGTCGGAGCGCACGCCGAACAGGCGGAGCACGGCATTGGCGAGGAGGTTGGTGACCCAGACGAACGGATAGAGCACCCGCAGCAGGGGATAATATATGTAGGCCGCCGGCAGTGCGACGCGTTCCGGATGCAGCGCGGCGAGTGTCTTGGGTGCGACCTCGGCGAAGATCAGGATCACGAGCGTGAGCAGACCGGTGCCGATGGCGATGGCCGCCTCGCCCCCCAGTCGCAGCGAGATCAGCGTGACCAGCGAGGCCGCCGAGATATTGACGAGATTGTTGCCGAGGAGGATCAGTCCGATCAGTCGATCGGGCCGTTGCAGCAGCTTCTCCGCAAGCCGCGCGCCCCGATGTCCCGAGCGGGCCAGGTGGCGCAGCCTGTAACGATTCAGGCTCATGAGCGCCGTCTCGGTGCCCGAGAAGAATCCCGACAGTATCAGTAACAGGCCGAGCAGTCCGAAAAGCAAGCCCAGAGGCTGGTCTTCGCTCAAAGAGGGCGCACCCCGTCTCCTTCCGATCCGACAACGGGCAGTTGACCAACAGGGCAGCGTTGCTGTCAAGCACGGGATGCGCGTTCCCGCCGTGTCGGCGGCAGGAACGGTGCGCTATCCCTCAGCCCCAGGGCTGGTCGAGGATGTACTCGAGGACGATCTTGCTGCCGTAGTAGGCGAGCACCAGAGTGAAGAAACCGCCCAGGTAGAGATAGATGGCACGGCGGCCTCGCCAACCGGCGACGTGGCGGCCGACGAGCAGGACCCCGAAGAGGCCGAGCGCGATGAAGGAGAGCACGCTCTTGTGGATCAGATGCTGGGCGAGCATGTTCTCCACCCGGACGAGGCCGCTGAAGACGGCCAGCAGCAGGCACAGGAAACCGGCGGTGGCCACACCGTAGAGCAGGGATTCCATCGTATCCAGGGGCGGCATCAGCCGGGTGTAGAGTCCCATCTTCGCCGCCCGCAGCAAGCGGTCCTGATACAGCGCGGCGATCGCGAGCACGGCGCCAACGGTGAGCAGGCTGTAAGCGAACATCGACAGCATCACGTGGCTGCGGAGCTGCCACGTCAGGCTGGCCGTGATATTCGCGGCATCACCCAGGCTGGTCCCGAGAGTGGGCACGGCGGCGATGCCGAAAAGAATGGCCGCAAGACCACGCAGACGTTCCCGGAGCGTGGCCAGGGTCGCGATGATCGCGACCTGCCAGGCAGCCAGTGACGACATGCTGAATACGCTGATCCGGAGCGCATCGCCGACCAGGATCTCTTTCGCCAGCAATTGCTCGTGCGCCAGAATTCCGGCCAGGGCGAGTGGCAGCGCGAGCCAGAAGAAGAGCTCCTGCCGGTGCTCGTATTTCCGCAACTGGGCAGCCGCCAGCATGCCGCCCGCGCCGACGTACAGAAAGAAGATTGCGATTTGAAGCACGGAAACCCTGGCAGGCGACGAATAGGTTGGCAGCAACGAAATCATCGCACATGGTGCACTTCTTTGGAAACCGGTCAGCCCGATGGAAAGGCGGCATGCCGGCCACGTTTCCGAACCCGATTTCACGCGACCGGGACCAGCCGCTAGAATAGCCCGCAGCCGGACTGCCGTTATCGGCAGACGCCCATCCGCCCGCAGCGGGCCACGAAACGACTGACCGACAATGTTCGATAACCTCAGCGACAGACTGAGTGGTGCGACTCGCTCACTGACGGGCAAGGGCCGCATCACCGAAGACAACATCAAGGACACGCTGCGCCAGGTCCGAATGGCCTTACTGGAAGCGGACGTTGCGCTGCCGGTCGTGAAGGATTTCGTGGCCCGGGTCCGGGAGCGGGCACTGGGCGAGGAAGTCGCGCGGAGCCTGACCCCGGGCCAGGCATTCGTGAAGATCATCCAGGCGGAGCTGGAGCAGGTGCTGGGCGGCGAGACGGTGCCGCTCGACCTGCGCGCGCAGCCACCGGTGGTCATCCTGCTCGCCGGCCTGCAGGGCGCCGGCAAGACCACCACGGCCGCCAAGCTCGCCCGCCGCCTGATCGAGAGCGACAGGAAGTCCGTCGCGCTCGTCAGCGTCGATGTCCATCGGCCGGCCGCCATCCTGCAACTGGAGCGGCTGGCGGCTGAAGTGGGAGCGACATGGATCGCGAGCGACGCCGCGCAGTCACCGGTGGACATCACCCGCCGGGCGGTCGATAGCGCACGCAAGCAGTTCGTGGACGTGCTCATCATCGACACGGCGGGCCGGCTGCATGTCGACGCAAGCATGATGGACGAGGTGCGGGCGGTCCAGGAGGCGGCCTCTCCCCATGAGACCCTGTTCGTCATCGACTCGATGGCGGGTCAGGATGCCGTCAACGCGGCACGCGCATTCGCCGATGCACTGCCGCTGACCGGCGCGATCCTGACGAAGGCGGACGGTGACGCGCGAGGCGGCGTCGCCCTGTCCGTACGCGAGATTACCGGACAGCCCATCCGTTTCATCGGTACCGGAGAGAAGACCGATGCCCTCGAAGTGTTCCACCCGGGCCGGATGGCTACGCGGATTCTCGGCATGGGCGACGTGCTGTCGCTGGTCGAGGAGGTGGAGCAGAAGGTCGATCGCAAGAAAGCCGAGAAGCTCGCGGGCAAACTCGCAAAGGGCAAGGGGTTCAGCCTCGCAGACATGCGCGACCAGTTCCAGCAGATGCTGGAGATGGGTGGCCTGGAATCGCTGCTCGACAAGCTGCCGGGCATGGGTCGGATAAATCCCGCCGCGTTGAAGGGTCAGGCTGACGACGGTCAGCTCCGGCGACAGATCGCCATAATCAATTCGATGACACCGGGTGAGCGACGCTTCCCGAAGACCATCAACGGGTCGCGTAAGCGGCGGATCGCGGCCGGCAGCGGCGTACAGGTCCAGGACGTCAACCGTCTTCTGAAGCAATACGCGCAGATGGAGAAGATGATGAAGCGCTTCTCGAAAGGGGGGATGAAGAAGCTGATGCGAGGAATGCCAGGAGGGGGGCTGCCCCCCATGGGCCGATAGCCGCCGGCGGTCCGCCCGGGCGCCGTAAGCGCTGAAGTCCTTCACTTTTCTCCGTATTGCAGTACAATGCCGGGTTTACTCGGGCGCAGGGCTGAGCGATGGCTCGCGCCCGCGCCATTGCTATTTTGTGAGGTCCAGGAATTCCATGGTCAGTATCCGGTTAACACGGGGAGGCGCGAAGAAGCGGCCTTTCTACCACGTGATCGTCACGGACAGTCGCAACCGTCGGGATGGTCGCTATATCGAGCGACTCGGCTTCTTCAATCCCCAGGCAACGGAGGGGGAGGAGAGTCTGCGGATCGACGTGCCCCGTGTCGAGCACTGGATCGGGCAGGGTGCGCGGCCTTCCGAGAGGGTCGCCAAGTTGCTGAAACAGGCCCGCAAGGCGGCCGCGACCGACTGAGCGCGTACCCGCCGGGCGGTGCCGTGGCGCGACCGGACCGGGCGGAGGAGCCGCGGGATCCCGTCGTGCTCGGCCGGGTCAGCGGCGCCCACGGGGTGCGCGGCTGGGTCAAAGTGTACTCGTACACCGATCCCCGTGAGAACGTGCTGGACTACCCGGATTGGTGGTTGTTCCAGGGGCGGCGCAAGCGTCGGTTCCGGGTGATCGAGGGCCGCCCCCACGGCAAGACGGTGATCGCCGCACTGGAGTCCGTCGACGACCGGGACGCGGCGAGTGAGTGGATCGGCGCGGAGATCGTGGTAGAGCGCGACAGCTTGCCCGATCCGGGAGAAGGACAGTTTTACTGGGCCGAGCTGATCGGCCTCGACGTGCGCGACGGGCGCGGGGAGCATCTTGGCCGCATACGGCAGCTGCTCGAGACCGGCGCTCACGACGTCATGGTGATCGAGCGCGGGGCAGGTGAGGATCTGCTGATCCCCTTCGTGTTCGGCAGGACGGTGAAGGCGGTGCTGCCCGAGAATGGGTGCGTCGTCGTAGACTGGGAGTGGGTGTGACCGTGCATATCGAGGTGGTCAGCCTGTTTCCTGAAGAGGTGATGACCGTCGGACGTTTCGGCGTCGTCGGCCGGGCGGTCGAGAACGGCCGGGTGGTGCTCGGGGCCGTCAATCCCCGGGACTACACCGAGGACGTGCACCGGACCGTGGACGACCGTCCCTACGGCGGCGGCCCCGGGATGGTGATGAAATACGGACCGGTGGCGGCGGCGATTGGTGCGGCACGGGGCAGGGCCGGCGCCGGGGCAAAGGTCTTTTACCTGAGCCCCCAGGGCCGGGCCTTCGACCAGGCACTGGCGCGGCGGCTTTCGCGGCTGCCGGCGCTGATCCTGGTCGCCGGACGCTACGAGGGCGTGGACGAGCGTCTCCTCGAGGCCGAGATCGACGAGGAGATCTCCGTTGGCGACTTCGTGCTGAGCGGCGGCGAGATCGCCGCGATGGCGGTCGTGGACGCGACGGTGAGGCTGCTGCCAGGGGTACTGGGAGATGCCGAGTCGGCGGTGCAGGAGTCCTTCGAGACCGGGCTGCTGGACTGTCCGCATTACACGCGGCCCGAATCGGTGGGCGGACGGCGGGTACCCGACGTGCTCACCTCCGGTGATCACCGGGCGGTCGCCCGCTGGCGGCTGAAGCAGTCGCTGGGCAGGACGTGGTCCAGACGGCCGGATTTGCTGGCCGAAAGGGCGCTGACGGACGAGGAGCGAAAACTCCTCGATGAATACAAGGCCGAAGCCCGGCGGGCCGGGCCGGTTTAACGAGGTTTCGCCGAAGGCGAAGGACACAGCAGCAGGAACGAGCCATGAGCAAGATCATCGACGCTTTGGAACAGGAGCAGATGCAGCGTGCGATCCCGGATTTTTCGCCGGGCGATACCGTTGTGGTGCAGGTGCGCGTGAAAGAAGGTGAGCGAGAACGTCTGCAGTCCTACGAGGGTGTAGTGATCGCCAAACGGAACCGGGGTCTCAATTCTTCTTTCACCGTGCGCAAGATCTCTCACGGTGAGGGCGTGGAACGCGTGTTCCAGACCTACAGCCCGACCATCGGCGAGATCATCGTGAAGCGCAGGGGCGATGTGCGCCGCGCCAAGCTCTACTACCTGCGCGGGCGTACCGGCAAGGCTGCCCGCATCCGCGAGAAGATCTGACGACGACGCGACGCGTGACCCACGGCGGCGGAACGAAGCGTGTTCGCCGCGGGTCACACTTCTGATGCTCGACCGCTCCCGGAACAAGGCTATCGTTGCCGTCGCGACACTGGTTCTCGCGGCAATGGGAACGGGGGGTTGCGCGACGGTCGTGTCTTTTGCGGCGTCCGATTTCGCGGAGAACCTGGGCGATGCCGTGCTGAACCAGACGGATCCCGAGACGGTACGCGAAGGGGCGCCGGCCTATCTGCTGCTGGCCGACAGTCTGGTCGAAGGCAATCCGGACAGCCCCGCCGTGCTGCAGGCGGCAGCCGAACTCTATGCGTCCTACGGAGCCGTGTTCGGTTATGACCCGGAACGCGCCCGACGCCTGACGCAGCGGGCCCGGGACTACGCCGAGCGCTCCATTTGCATCGAATACGAACCTTCCTGCCAGTGGCACACCCTGGACTACGGCGCGTTCGAAGACACGCTGGACGATCTCGGGCCGAAGCACGCCGATGCGCTCTACAGCTACACCTTCGCATCGCTGGCCTATCTCCGGGCTCATGCCGACGACTGGAATTCGCTGGCCGAACTGCCGCGGATCGAGACGCTGCTCGAGGAGCTCCTGACGATCGACGAAGGCGAGCATGATGCTCAGGTCTATACCTACCTCGGCATCATCGCCACCCTGCGACCGCCGTCGCTGGGCGGCGAGCCGGAGCGGGGCCGCGAGTACTTCGAGCGTGCGATCGAACTGACCGGGGGCCGGGATCTGTCGGTTAAAGTGGAGTACGCCCGTGGCTATGCGCGGCTGCTGTACGAACGCGAACTGCACGACCGGTTGCTGGAGGAAGTACTCGCGGCCGATCCCGTGACGCCCGGTTACACGCTGACCAATACGCTCGCGCAGCGCGACGCCGAGCGTCTGCTCGCAAGCGCCGACGAATATTTCTGACCCCGGCATCGCGCCACACACAGGGAGTGTCGATACCATGAAATCCCGCATACTGGCCCTCATCGGCCTGCTGATCGTCGCCGGTCCGGCGGCGGCAATGGACATCAAGATCGCCACGATCGCGCCGGAAGGTTCCGGCTGGATGAAGGAGATGCGGTCGGCCGCCGCGGAGATCTCCGAGCGCACCGACGGCCGCGTGAACATCAAGCTCTATGGCGGCGGCGTGATGGGAGACGACAAGAAGGTGCTGCGCAAGATCCGCATCGGGCAGCTGCACGGGGGTGTCTTCACGCCGACGAGTCTGGAGCAGATCTACTCCGATGTGAACGTCTACGGCCTGCCGCTGCTGTTCGAGTCGGTGGACGAGGTGGACTACGTGCGTGAGCGCGTCGACGCGCGCCTGAAGGCCGGGCTCGAGGAGGCTGGGTTCGTCAGCTTCGGGTTCGCGGGCGGCGGTTTCGCCCGCGTGCTGTCCAATACGCCCGTGCGATCCGTCGATGATCTGCGCGGCAAGAAAGTGTGGGTACCGGAAGGCGACACCATCAGCTACCGGACGATGGCAGCCCTGGAACTGTCCCCGGTGACGCTGCCCGTCACGGACGTCCTGACCGGACTGCAGACCGGCCTGGTCGACATCGTAGCCTCGCCGCCGGTAGCGGTGCTCGTATTGCAGTGGCACACCAAGGTGGAGTACCTCACCGAGCTGCCGCTGCTGTATACGATGGCATTTCTCGCGATCGACAACCGGACCTTCGCCCGACTGCAGGAGGCGGACCGGGCGATCGTCACCGAGGTGATGAGCCGGGTCTATGACGACTTCGATCGCGTCAACCGTGTGGACAACGAAAAGGCGCTCGAGGCGCTCGAGAACGCCGGCGTGACCTTCGTCGAGCCGGTCGAGGGCGCCCTCGAACGCTGGCGCGAACCGGTGATGGCCGTCAACAGGGGCCTCGCGGACGATGGCTATATCTCCCCCGATCTGCTCGACGAAGTGCTGGCGCTCCTGGCGGAGTACCGTGCCGGGGCGTCCGGCACGGCCGAGGCGGGCAGCACCCGGTGAGCGACGCGGCCGGACGTCTGGGCGATCGCCTGGAACGGGCCGGTCGTCTGCTGGAAGACCTCGTACTGATCGTCCTGCTGTCGGCCATGATGTTGCTGGCGACGGCCCAGATACTGTTGCGCAACGTCTTCGACTCGGGCTTCATCTGGGCCGATGAGGTCCTGAAGCTCATGGTCCTCTGGCTCGCGCTGTTCGGCGCGGTTGCGGCGAGCCGGGCAGACAAGCACATCAGCATCGACGTCGTTTCCCGCTTCCTCTCGCCCTCCCTGCGGCTCGTGTCCCAGTGCATGGTCAACGCCTTCACGACGGTGGTCTGCGTCCTGCTCGCCTGGCATTCGGCGCGCTTCGTCTACAGTGCGTGGGAGTTCGGCGACGAACTGGTCGGAGGCCTGCCCGCGTGGTGGTTCCAGATCGTTATGCCGATAGCATTCGCCCTGATCGCCTGGCGATACCTGCTGTTTACCGGCTCGGCGGTATTGCGGCTCGGGAATCGTCTGCGCCACCGGAACCCGGCATGATCCTCTTCGGCATCCTGCTGCTCGTGCTCGCGCTTCTCGGTGCGCCGCTCTTCGCCGTCATCGCGGCAAGCGCGATGTGGGGCTATTATCGGGCGGACATCGACCTCTCGGCCGTCGCCATCGAGTTCTTCAGCGTCGGCACCATGCCGTTCCTGCTCGCGATACCGTTATTCACTTTCGCCGGATTCGTATTGAGCGAGAGTGATGCACCGAAGCGCCTCGTGCGGCTCACGCGGGCCGTGCTCGGCTGGATGCCGGGCGGACTCGCCATCGTCTCGCTCGCAGCCTGTGCCTTCTTCACGGCCTTCACGGGCGCCTCGGGCGTCACCATCATCGCTCTGGGAGCCATCCTGTATCCGGCGCTGACGCGTGCGGGTTATCCGGAGCGCTTCAACCTGGGCCTCGTGACCAGTGCCGGCAGTCTCGGTCTGCTGTTCGCGCCGTCTCTGCCGCTCATCCTGTACGGCATCGTCGCCCAGGAATCCATCGACGAGTTGTTCCGCGCCGGTGCGCTGCCCGGCCTGCTGATGCTGATCATGCTCTCCGGCTGGAGTCTGTGGGTGAATCGCTCCCAGCGTCAGCCCCTGTCGGAATTCTCCTGGGGCGAAGTCGGCGCCGCAGTGCGGGAGTCCATGTGGGAGCTGCCGTTGCCCGTTGTCGTCCTCGGCGGCATCTACTCCGGGCTGATCGGGGTCTCGGAGGCGGCAGCGGTGACGGCGCTGTATGTGCTCTTCATCGAGGTATTCGTTCTGCGCGAGATCCCGCTCCGGGAATTGCCGAGGATCATGCGCGAATCCATGTTGCTGGTCGGCGGGATACTGGTGATCCTCGGTGTGTCGCTGGCCTCGACCAACATCATGATCGATGCGGGCGTGCCGCAGAAACTGCTTGCTCTGGTCGAACAGTTCGTGTCCGGCCCGCTCACCTTCCTTCTGCTGCTGATCGTCTTCCTGCTGATCCTCGGGGCGATCCTGGATATCTTCTCGGCACTGGTGCTGGTGGTACCCCTGATCCTGCCGGTGGCTGCCCAGTACGATATCCATCCCGTGCACCTCGGCATCATCTTCCTGGCGGCGATGCAGCTCGGCTACCTGACGCCGCCGGTCGGTCTGAACCTGTTCATCGCGAGTTATCGTTTCGAGGAACCGATCGTCCGCGTGTATCTGGCGACGCTGCCGTTCCTGTTGATTCTGTTGATTTCGGTGATCATCATCACATACGTTCCGGCGCTGTCGCTGTGGCTGGTGCCGGGCGCCTGATCGCCCACGAGGAGTGGATACATGGCTGTTGCCAAGACGCTGAAGACCATCCTGCGGACCCTGTGGCGGGGTCTGGACGGGGTACGCAAGATCCTGCATCTGCTGATGCTCGTTTTCATCTTCTCGCTGGTCGTCGCGGCGCTCTCACCGCCCGCGCCCGAGTTGCCGAGACAGGCGGCTCTGCTGCTCGCGCCTGAGGGCTATATCGTCGAGGAATACGAGGGCGATCCGGTGGATCGGGCCGTCGCACAGGCAATGGGCGACGGCGTGGGGCAGGTCCGTCTTCGCGATATCGAGGAGGCGCTCGAAGCGGCCGCGGGCGACGAGCGCATCCCGGCCGTCGTGCTGCAACTCGACGGTCTCCTCGGCGGGGGCCTCACGAAACTCCAGGCCATCGCGAATGCCATCGAGACGTTCAAGGCCTCGGGCAAGCCGGTCATCGCCATGGGCAATGTCTACACCCAGGCGGCCTATTACATCGCCGCGCATGCGGACGACGTCTGGCTGCAGGATCAGGGCGTCGTCTTCCTCGAGGGTTACGGTATCTACCGGAATTACTTCCGCGACGCGATCGAGAAAATCGGTATCGACTGGAACGTGTTCACCGCGGGGACTTTCAAGTCCTATGCGGAGCCGTTCACCCGCAACGACATGTCCGAGCAGGCGCGCGCCGCGAACAAGGCGCTGCTCGACCAGCTCTGGCAGGCGTGGCTCGGTGGCGTCGCCATGGCCCGCGGGGTGGAGGCCTCGGCACTCCAGGATTCGATCGATAATCTCGCAGACGAACTGGAGCGTGATGATGGCGACTTCGGGCAACTCGCCGTGCGCCTGGGGCTCGCCGACCGGGTTGCAACCCGGGGAGAATTCCGCGAGCACATGATCGGCATCGTCGGCGAAGACTCCGACAAGAACGGAGGTTACCGTTCCATCGGTCTGGACCGGTACCTGGCCGCCAGGCGTCTGCTGCATGGCGACGAGACGCAAGCTACGAACGTGGCAGTCGTGGTCGCCGCCGGCCCGGTCGTGGAGGGCGATGTGCCGCCCGGCAACATCGGCGGCGAGTCGACCAGCAATCTCATCCGGCGCGCCACGCAGGACGAGTCGGTCGAGGCGCTGGTCCTGCGCGTGGACAGCGGCGGCGGCAGCACGTTCGCCTCCGACCTCATCTTCGACGAGATCGAGGCTTTCCGTGCGACGGGACGGCCCGTGGTGGTCTCGATGAGCAGCGTCGCCGCCTCTGCCGGTTACTGGATCTCCGCCGCCGGCGACGAAATCCTCGCCCAGCCCACGACGATCACCGGCTCCATCGGCGTGGTCGCCATGTTCCCGACGTTCCAGCGCACGCTGGAGAAGATCGGGATCAATACGGACGGCGTCGGTACGACCCGGCTCGCCGGTGCGCTGCGTCCGGACCGGGCGCTGGACGAGGACGTCCGCCGCACGCTCGAACTCATCGTGGACGCGTCCTACCGCGACTTCGTCACGGGAGTGGCGGAGCGACGGGGTCTGGATGCGGATGCCGTCCGTCGCATCGCCGAGGGCCGCGTCTGGACTGGCCAGGACGCCCTGGAGTTCGGACTGATCGACCGTTTCGGCGATCTGGACGATGCCATCACGGCGGCCGCCGAACGGGCCGGTCTCGAGGAAGGGGATTACGGCGTGAAATTCGTCGAGCGGCCGCTGTCACCCTCCCAGGAACTGCTGCTGCAGATCCTGGAATCCCGGCTGGGTCCGGTCGTCGCGGATATCGGTCTCGGTGGCCGGCACGCGGGTCTGGAACGAATCCTCGCCACGGCGGAAGCCGCGTGGCAAGGCATCGCACGCTTCAACGACCGGCGCGGAATCTATGCCGATTGTTTCTGTGAAGCGCTGCGCTAGCCTTCGCCGCGATCACGCGTTCCAGTCGAGGACGACCTTACCCGATCGGCCGGACGACATGATCTCGAACGCGTCGGAGTAGTCCGCGACGGCGAAGTGATGGGTGATGATCGGCCCGATGTCGAGGCCGCTCTGCAGCATGCTGGCCATCTTGTACCAGGTCTCGAACATCTCGCGGCCATAGATGCCTTTGACGACGAGTCCCTTGAAGATGATCTGGTTCCAGTCGACGGCGGTCTCTTCGGGCGGAATGCCGAGCAGGGCGACCCGTCCGCCGTGGTGCATCACTCGCAGAAGTTCACGCAGGGCCGAAGGCTGACCCGACATCTCCATGCCGACGTCGAAGCCTTCGGTCATGCCCAGTGTACGCATGGCATCGTCGATGGATTCGCGCTGCACGTTCAGCGTCATCGACGCCCCCATCTTGCTCGCCAGATCGAGCCGGTAGTCGTTGATATCGGTGATCACGACGTGGCGGGCACCGGCGTAGCGGCAGATCGCCACCGCCATGATGCCGATGGGCCCCGCACCGGTGATGATCACGTCCTCGCCGACCAGGTCGAAGGACAGCGCGGTGTGGGTCGCGTTACCGAGCGGATCCAGGATCGCCGCCATGTCGTCGGTGATCGCATCGGGCAGACGAAAGACATTGAACGCGGGCACGGCGATGTATTCTGCGAAAGCGCCCGGACGGTTCACCCCGACGCCCACCGTGTTGATACACAGGTGCCGCCGGCCGGCACGGCAATTGCGGCAGACGCCACACGTGATGTGGCCCTCGGCCGAGACCCTGTCGCCCGGTTCGAAGCCACGTACTTCGCTGCCCACCTCGACGATGCGGCCGCAGAATTCGTGGCCTACCGCCATGGGCACGGGGATGGTCTTTCTGGCCCAGTCGTCCCACTGGTAGATGTGGATGTCCGTCCCGCAGATGGCCGTCCTCGAGACCTCGATCAGGACGTCGTTGTGACCGATCTCGGGCTCCGGGATGTCCTCCAGCCAGATGCCCGGCTCCGGCCGCTTCTTGACCAGGGCTTTCACGAGGTCGCCTGCGGGATGACGCCGAGTTCACGGCCGACCGTTGCGAACGCCTCGATCGCGCGCTCCAGGTGCTCCCGGTCGTGGCCGGCCGACATCTGGGTGCGGATCCTCGCCTTGCCACGGGGCACGACCGGGTAAGAGAAGCCGATCACGTAGACGCCGTGTTCGAGCAATCGGTCCGCCAGCTGGCTGGCGAGCCGGGCATCGCCCAGCATCACGGGGATGATCGGGTGCTCGCCGGGCAGCAGATCGAAACCGAGCGACTCCATCCGGTTGCGAAAGTAGGCGGTATTCGCGGCGAGCTTTTTTCGCAGCCCGCTGTCCGACTCGAGCAGATTCACGACCTCGATCGATGCGGCCGCGATGACCGGCGCGAGCGTGTTGGAGAACAGGTAAGGGCGAGAACGCTGCCGGAGCCAGGCGACGATCTCGCGGCGACCCGCCGTGAAGCCGCCGGAGGCGCCCCCCAGCGCCTTACCGAGCGTGCTCGTGATGATGTCGACGCGCCCCATGACGCCACGGTACTCGTGTGTGCCCCGGCCCGATTCGCCCAGGAAGCCGGTTGCGTGACAGTCGTCGATCATCACGAAGGCGTCGTATCGGTCGGCGAGGTCGCATATACGTTCCAGATCGGCGATGGTGCCGTCCATGGAGAAGACGCCGTCGGTGGCGATGAGGCGCACCCGTGCATCGGCGGAGGCCTTCAGCTGGCTCTCCAGGTCCTCCATGTCGTCGTGCCGGTACCGGTACCGGCGAGCTTTGCACAGGCGGATACCGTCGATGATGCTGGCATGGTTCAACTCGTCGCTGATCACGGCGTCTTCGGGCCCGAGCAGCGTTTCGAATAGCCCGCCGTTGGCATCGAAGCATGACGGATAGAGGATCGTATCCTCGGTGCCGAGGAAATCGCTGATCCGGCCTTCCAGCTCCTTGTGCACCGTCTGTGTGCCGCAGATGAAACGAACCGAGGCCATGCCGTAGCCGTACTGGTCGATGGCCTTGCGGGCGGCGTCGACGATGCGCGGATGGTTGGCGAGCCCGAGGTAGTTGTTGGCACAGAAGTTGACGACGTGCCGGGTGCCGCCGTCTTCGCGCACGTCGATCTCGGCCTGCTGGGGTCCCGCGATCACGCGTTCCTCCTTGTACAGGCCCTCGTCCTTCAGTTCTTCGGTCGCTTCCGCGAGCGACTCCAGGAATGTTCGCTTCACTCCGATACTCCTTCGTGCATCGGCGCCGAGTATATCAGCCGAGTGCGGGCGCCCCTCTGGAGTATAAGGCGACCACGCGCCACAATCGGGCGATGGACGACGAAGCGTTGCGCATCGACAAGTGGCTCTGGCACACCCGCTTTTTCAAGACCCGGGCACTGGCCGCGAAGGCGGTCGCTGGCGGCCATGTGCACGTCAACGGCGAACGGGTCAAGCCGTCGCGGGCCATCCGGGCGGGGGATCGTCTCGAGGTGAACCGTGATCGTCTGACCTGGCGTGTGACGGTCCTCACTCTGCCGGCCCGGCGGGGCCCCGCCCGGGAGGCCGAGGCCTGTTACCATGAAGAGGAAGGCAGCCGCCGCGAGCGCGAAGCGTTGATCGAGGCACTCAGGCAGGACCGCCGGTCGATGCCCCGCACCGAGGGCCGACCGGATAAACATACACGCAGGCAGTTGCGGCGGCTGAACCGCAAGTCATGACGCCCGGCCGTGACTGCGGGTGCCGCGGCCGCGTCCGGCGAGCGTAATCACACACCCAGGTAACGTCGAATTGAACAGGGAAAGCAGAGCCCGGACTCCCGGGCGACTACCGGACCAGGCGGCCGCCGAGGCGCCGCTGGACCGTGACATGAACGCGCTCTATCTGGCGGATGAGTCCGCCGTCATGGCGGACCGGCTGGCGCGGGCGTCCGGGGAACCCGCCATGCAGGAGCGCATCCGCGATACGGCCATCGAACTGGTCAGGCGTGTGCGCGAGGCGGAGCGGGGCCACGGCGGACTCGACGCCTTCCTGCAGAAATACGATCTCTCCTCCCAGGAAGGGGTCGTCCTGATGTGCATCGCGGAAGCATTGCTGCGCATCCCGGATGCCGACACGGCCGACAGACTGATCGCGGACAAACTCACGTCCGGCCGCTGGGAGGAGCATCTCGGCAGCAGTGAGTCGCTGTTCGTCAACGCGTCGACCTGGGGTCTGATGCTGACCGGCCGTCTCATGCGGCTCGACGAGGCGACACTCCGTAATCCGGCACGTTTCCTGGGCAAGCTCACGGGCAAGGCGGGCGAGCCGGTGGTCCGCCAGGCAATGCGCCAGGCGATGAAGATAATGGGTCATCAGTTCGTGATGGGCCGCGACATCGACGAGGCGCTCGAGCGTGCCGCACGGCGTGACAACCGGCGCTACCGATACTCCTACGACATGCTCGGCGAAGCAGCGCTGACCCGCAGGGATGCCGAACGTTACTTCGAGGCCTACGCGAAAGCCATCGACGCGATCGGTCGCTCCTCCCGGGATGAAGACATATTCGCCGCACCGGGCATCTCCGTGAAGCTCTCGGCGCTGCACCCGCGTTACGAGTTCACGCAGCGCGACCGCGTGCTGGAGGAGCTTGTACCACGCCTTGGCCGCCTGACGGAGATGGCTCGGGATGCGGGCATCCCGCTGACGGTCGATGCGGAGGAGGCGGATCGGCTCGAGATCTCGCTGGAGATCTTCGCGGCCGTAGCCGGCGGTATCTCGGCATCCGGCTACGACGGTCTCGGCCTGGCCGTACAGGCTTACCAGAAGCGGGCAACGGCGGTGATCCACTGGCTCACGGAACTCGCCCGGCGGACCGGCAGGCGCATCCCGGTGCGACTGGTGAAGGGGGCGTACTGGGACACGGAGATCAAACGTGCGCAGGAACAGGGCCTGCCGGGTTATCCGGTCTTCACGCGCAAGGCGAATACCGACGTCTCCTATCTCGCCTGTGCCCGCGACCTGCTGGATGCCGGCGAACGGCTCTATCCCCAGTTCGCGACCCATAATGCACAGACGGTGGCGAGTGTTCTGCACCTGGCCGGCGAACGTCGGGACTATGAATTCCAGCGTCTGCATGGCATGGGAGAAGAACTCTACGATCCTGTGGTCGATGCGGAGCGCTACGATCGTCCCTGCCGGGTCTACGCGCCGGTCGGGAGCCATGAGGATCTGCTGCCCTACCTGGTACGGCGACTGCTGGAGAACGGCGCCAACACGTCTTTCGTGAATCGCATCGTCGACGAAGAGGCACCGATCGAGGAAATCGTCGCCGATCCGGTGGAGAGCGTCCGTCGGCTCGAGTCGTATCCTCATCCCCGGATTCCGCTGCCGTCCGCGATCTATGGCGACGAGCGGCCGAACTCCCGCGGCCTGAATCTGGCGGACCGGGAGCGACTGGCGGACTGGCTCACGAGGATGCAGGCCGCGCTGGACGTCGATCATCATGCGCGTCCCCGGGTCGCCGGCAAGTCCCTGGCCGGTCGTCCGGTGGAGTCCCGAAATCCGGCACGTACCGGCGAGATCGTCGGCATCGTGGAATTCGCGGACGCCGCCGCGGTCGACGCTGCGATCGACCATGCCTCGCGCTCCTGGTACGAGTGGAATGCCGTCGGGGCCCGACGGCGCGCGGACATCCTGCGCAAGGCGGCAGACCTCTACGAGGAGGAAGCACCTGCGCTCATGGCGCTGTGCGTTGCCGAGGCCGGCAAGAGCATCGATGATGCGCTCGGCGAGGTGCGCGAGGCCGTCGACTTCCTGCGTTACTACGCTGCCCAGGCGGAGGAACACTTCGCCGAACCGCTGCCGATGGCCGGCCCGACGGGCGAGCGAAACGAACTGAGGCTCGCCGGTCGTGGCGTGTTCGTCTGCATCAGCCCGTGGAACTTTCCGCTGGCCATCTTCACCGGCCAGGTCGCGGCCGCGCTGGCGGCGGGGAATAGCGTCCTGGCGAAACCCGCCGAGCAGACGTCGCTGATCGCGGGCCGCGCGGTGGATATCCTGTACCGGGCCGGCGTCCCCGAGGAAGTATTGAGTTTCCTGCCCGGCGACGGCCGGGAGGTCGGCGGCCGCGCGGTCGCCGATCCGCGGGTGGCGGGCGTTGCGTTCACCGGCTCCACCGAGACGGCGCGTCTCATCAATCGTACGCTGGCGGAGCGGGAGGGTCCGATCGCGACGCTGATCGCGGAAACCGGCGGCCAGAACGCGATGATCGTCGACAGCTCGGCGCTGCCCGAACAGGTTGTCCAGGATGCCGTGTACTCGGGCTACAACAGCGCCGGGCAACGCTGTTCCGCGCTGCGCATCCTTTGTGTGCAACGCGACATCGCGCCCCGCGTCATCGAACTCCTGACCGGTCACATGGACGAGCTCAGGGTCGGCGACCCCGGCCTGCTCAGTACGGACGTAGGCCCGGTAATCGACGACGACGCCCGGCAGATGCTGGAACGACACGTGGCCGAACTCGGCGAGCGTTCGTCCCTCGTGCATCGCACCCGGCTGGGCCCCGGCACCGAGGCCGGGACGTACGTGGCGCCGACCGCGATCGAGATCGACAGCATCGATAGGCTCCGGCGGGAAGTGTTCGGGCCCGTCGTCCACATCTATCGTTATCGGGGCCGCGATCTGCGAAAGACCGTCGAGGCCGTGAACGCGACCGGCTATGGACTGACGATGGGCGTGCACAGTCGGATCGATCGTCGCGCCCGCGACATCGCCGGGTGGGCTAGGGTCGGCAATCTCTACGTCAATCGGAATATGATCGGCGCGGTGGTCGGGGCGCAGCCGTTCGGCGGGCAAGGCCTCTCGGGCACCGGACCGAAGGCGGGCGGGCCGCATTACCTGTTGCGTTTCGCGACCGAGAGCAGCCTCAGCAACAATACGGCGGCAGTCGGCGGCAACGCGAGTCTGCTGTCGCTCGCTGCGGAGTGAGCGCGCGCTGATGCCCTAGTCGGTCCGCTCGTGGATCTTCTTCGGGTACTCGTAGGCGATCAGGTCCAGGTCCGCTGCGAAGAACTCGTGCCAGTCCTTCGCCTCGGCACCCACGGTCACGAAGCCGGCCGTCACCAGATTGTCGGTCAGACCCGGGACGAGCATGGCCACCAGGTCCGTGAGACCCGGATTATGGGCGCAGATCAACAGGTGATTGAAGTCCGGATCCTGACGCTGGATCACCGCCATGAGTGTGCCTGCGCTCGCCAGATACAGGTCCGCATCACGCTGCAGGAACTCCTGGGGGTAGCTGATGACCCTCGCTACCTGCCTCACCGTGGTCCACGCCCGTTTCGCCGGGCTGGAGACGATCAGTGACGGACGGATGCCGGCCGCCTGCAGTCGCCGTCCCATCTCCGGTGCGTCGCGGCGGCCACGGGGATTCAGCGGCCGGTCGTAGTCTGCGACGGAATCGTCCTTCCAGCTCGACTTCGCGTGACGCAGCAGCGTCAGCGTCTTGTGGCGGTCATCGGGCGGCAGGGGCGGGTGGCTACGCTGTTCTCTCACATCATGCCCGTCTGCAGTCGCGCCTCATCGCTCATCATCGACTGGTTCCACGGTGGATCGAAGACGAGATCGACCTGCACATCGGAGACGATCGGGATGACGGCCACCTTCTCTCGGACGTCTTCGACCAGTATGTCACCCATGCCGCAGCCGGGCGCGGTCAGTGTCATGTCGATCTCCACCCGCCGCCGGCCGTCACCGAGACTGCGGATTTCGCAGCGGTAGATCAGGCCGAGGTCGGCGATGTTCACCGGGATCTCCGGGTCGTAACATGTCTTGAGCTGGGACCAGACGACCGCCTCGAGTTCCTCGTCGGTCGCATCCTCCGGCACCTCCGGCGGCGCGACCGGCTCCTTGCCGAGAGCGTCCGCGTCGGCGCCGGCGATTCGGAACAGGCTGCCTTCCAGGAAGATCGTGAAGCTGCCTCCGAGCGCCTGTGTGATGTAGGCGGTCGATCCCTCGCGCAGTGTGACCTCTTCGCCCATCGGGATGATCACGGCTCTCACGTCCCGTTCGAGGGTTACCGGTTCACTGTTGTGTCCGAACATCCTTACTCCGTGCTCACTCTTGCGTCGGTGTTGTCCAGCGCCGCCGTCAGGGCGCGCCATGCCAGCGCGGCGCATTTTACCCGGGAAGGGAACTCGCGCACCCCCGCCAGCGCCTGCAACTCGCCGAGGTCTTGCCCCGTCGTCTCGCCGCCGAGCATGGCCTGCACGTCTGCCGCCAGGGTGACAGCTTTCTCGGCGTCGCATGTCCGTACGGTCTCCGTCAGCAGGGAGGCGGACGCCATGGAGATCGCACAGCCACTCCCTTCGAAGGCGGCCTCCCGGATTGCGCCGTCTTCGAGGTTCAAATAGACGTGGAGCTTGTCCCCGCAAAGCGGATTGATGCCTTCCGCCTGGTGGGTGAAATGCTCCGGCCGGCCGAAATGCCGCGGCTGCCTCGCATGATCCAGGATCAGCTCGCGATAGAGTTCACGCAGGTTGTCCGTGGCTGGCTGCGTCATCGTCAGCAGCCGAAGACCTGCCGCGCACGGCCGAGGGAGGCCACCAGGCGGTCGATGTCTTCACGGTTGTTATAGAGCCCGAGCGACGCTCTGGCCGTCCCGGGCAGACCATAGCGCTCCATGACCGGCATGGCACAGTGATGACCCGTGCGGATCGCGACACCGAGCTGATCCAGAATCGTGCCCAGATCATGGGGATGGATGTTCGCCAGCATGAACGAGACCACGCCGACCTTGCGGGGTGCGGTACCGATGATCCGCAGGCCGTCGACCTTCTCGAGTTCCTGGGTCGTGTAGCGCAGGAGCCCTGCCTCATGGGCGGCCACTGCCGCAGTGCCGACGGACTCGAGATAATCGACGGCCGCACCGAGGCCCACCGCCCCCGAGATGTTGGGCGTGCCGGCTTCGAACTTGTACGGCAGTTCGTTCCAGGTGCTGCCCTCGAAGGACACGGTGAGGATCATGTCACCGCCACCCTGCCACGGCGGCATGCGCTCCAGCAGCTCCTCACGGCCATACAGCACGCCGATACCGGTGGGCCCGTACATCTTGTGGCCCGAGAAGGCGAAGAAGTCACAGCCGAGATCATTCACGTCGACGGGTCCGTGAGGCACCGCCTGGGCACCGTCGACCAGCGTCACGATACCCCGTTCCTTCGCGAGGGCGATGATCTCCCGGGCCGGATTGATCGTGCCGAGTGCATTCGAGGTGTGCGAGAACGCGATGAGCCGCGTACGCTCGGTGATGAGTGACTCGAGGCCGGCCATGTCGATGGCGCCGTCGTCGTCGATAGGCGCCACCTTCAGGGTGGCGCCGGTGCGTTCGCAGAGCATCTGCCAGGGCACGATGTTGGCGTGGTGCTCCAGCCAGGTGATCAGGATCTCGTCGCCGGCGCCGATGTGTTCGCCACCCCAGCTGTTCGCGACCAGGTTGATCGCTTCGGTGGTACCGCGGGTGAAGACGATCTCCGCCGTGCTGGTCGCATTGATGAACCGGCGCACCTTCTCGCGCGCCCCCTCGTAGGCCTCGGTCGCCCGATGGCTCAGCGTGTGCACGCCGCGGTGCACGTTCGCGTGGTCATGCTTCTCGTAGTGATCCACCGCGTCGATCACCGCCAGCGGGCGTTGCGAGGACGCGGCGCTGTCCAGGTAGGTCAGGGGCTGTCCATGGACCTCCTGAAACAGGATCGGAAAATCGCTGCGGCGTGCTTCAACGGCGCTTGTCCCAGGAGACTCGTCGATACGGTCGCTGGCGGTACTCATAGCAGTGACTCCAGTTCTTCGAACTCCGGCAGTCCGCCGACGAGCATGCGTTCCATGCGGCGGCCGAGGGCCGCGTTCCGGGCCCGGCCGACGATCTCTCGCAGGAATGCGAAAGTCAGCAGGTGGCGTGCCGTCTCCTCGTCCAGGCCGCGTGAGCGCAGGTAGAAGAGGGACGTTTGATCGAGCTGGCCGACGGTCGCACCGTGGCTGCATTTGACGTCGTCGGCGTAGATCTCGAGTTCTGGTTTGGTATCCACCTCCGCTCCCTCGGACAGCAGCAGGTTCCGGTTCGACTGGGCCGCGTCGGTGCCGTCGGCGCCGGCATGCACCATGACCTTGCCGTTGAACACGGCACGGCTCGAGTCCTTGAGGACGCCGCGGTAGTCTTCCCTGCTGATGGTATCCGGCGCCTCGTGATCCACGCGCGTATGGTTGTCCACGTGCTGCCGGCCGTCGGTTACGTAGATGCCGTTCAGTGCGACGCGCGCGCCGTCGCCCGTCAGCCGGATCATCGCGTCGTGCCGCACCAGCTGTCCGCCGAGATCGATGCTGTGACAGTCGAGTTCGGCGGATGCGGCGAGTCGTGCATGCAGTCGACTCACCTGGAAACTGGCGGACGGCTGTTGCTGAAAGCGATAGTGCTGCAGGCGGGCTGCGGTGTCCTGCACGATATCGGTGACGACGTTCGTGAAGCGACGCGCGTCGGGCTCGCCGGCGTAGTGTTCTACGATCGTCGCGTTGGCACCGCGGCCGGCCTCGATGAGGATACGCGGGCTGACGACGGCCTCCGTTTCGCCCGTGACCAAAAGCAGCAGGTAGAGTGGTCGGTCCAACGATGCGGAATCTGCCAGCGTGAGACGGAGACCGTCGGTGAGGAGCGCACCGTTGAGGGCCGTCATCGCGTCACCGCGGACGGCGCCGATCGGGGGCACATCCGCCTCCAGCAGTGGTTCGAGGGAGACACCGTCGGGCAGGTCCCGTGGCAGGGATCCGGTATCGAGGCGTCCGTCCACGAACAGGACGGTGTGAGCATCGCTGCCGCCGCCGACGATGTCCTCGGCCAGAGTGGCCGCCGGTCGACCGGTTTCGTCCTCCGGCGTGGGCTTTGCAGACAGCCACCGCTCGGTCAGTTCCGCAACCGGGCTCAGGTTCGTGTACTTCCACGCTTCCTGCCGGACCGTGGGGAAGCCGGCGTCGAGAAATCGCTCGAGGCTTTCACGGCGGAACCGTGCGAGCCAATCCGGCCCCGGTCGGGTGTCGACCGCGTGGCGCAGGAGCTCCGAGTCCAGTACCGGTGCCTTCATGCGCTCTCCACCTCGCGCAGCCAGTCGTAGCCCCGTTCCTCCAGCTCCAGCGCGAGATTCTTGTCGCCGGAGCGCACGATCCGCCCGCGCGACAGCACGTGCACCGCGTCCGGCTGGATATAGTCGAGGAGGCGCTGGTAATGGGTGACCAGCACGATCGCCCGGTCCGGCGACCGCAGGGAATTCACCCCGCCCGCGACGACTTTCAGCGCGTCGATATCCAGGCCCGAATCCGTTTCGTCCAGGAGGCACAACATCGGCTCCAGCACCGCCATCTGCAGGATCTCGTTGCGCTTCTTCTCACCGCCGGAGAAGCCCTCGTTCACGCCCCGGTTGAGAAAGCTCTGATCCATCTGCATCAGGCTCATCTTCTCGCGGACCAGCTTCAGGAAGTCGATGGCATCGATCTCGGGTTCCCCACGCGCCTTGCGCACGGCATTCAGCGCGGCCTTCAGCAGGTAGGCATTGTTCACGCCGGGGATTTCCACCGGATACTGGAATGCGAGAAAAACACCTTCCCTCGCGCGCTCCTCCGGCTCCATTTCCAGCAGGTTCTGTCCGCGGAACAGTACCTGGCCGTCCGTGACCTCATAGTCGTCGCGGCCCGCCAGCACATGAGCGAGAGTGCTCTTGCCCGAGCCGTTGGGTCCCATGATCGCGTGCACTTCTCCCGCGTCCACGGTGAGGTCGAGACCCCTGAGGATCTCCGTTCCCTCCACCGTCGCGTGCAGGTTCCTGATCTCGAGTAGTGGTTGCATGTCTCTGGCTCTTCCCCTCAGCCCACGGCGCCTTCCAGGCTCACGTTCAGGAGCGCCTGGGCCTCGACGGCGAACTCCATGGGCAGTTCCTTGAATACGTCCTTGCAGAAGCCGTTCACGATGAGATTTACCGCGTCTTCCTCGGAGATCCCCCGCTGACGGCAATAGAACAACTGGTCTTCACCGATCTTGGACGTCGTGGCCTCGTGTTCCACCTGTGCGGACGGATTCCTGACCTCGACATACGGAAAGGTGTGGGCGCCGCAGCGCTTGCCGATCAGCAGCGAGTCGCACTGGGTGTAATTCCGTGCCCGGGCGGCACCCGGCATGACTTTTACCAGTCCTCGATACGCCTGCTGTGCCCGGCCCGCCGAGATGCCCTTGGATACGATCGTGCTGGACGTGTCCTTGCCGATATGGATCATCTTCGTGCCGGTATCCGCCTGTTGGCGGTTGTTGGTCACCGCCACGGAATAGAACTCCCCGACGGAGCGATCGCCGCGCAGGATACAGCTCGGATACTTCCAGGTGATCGCCGAGCCGGTCTCGACCTGGGTCCAGGTGATCTTCGAATCGTCTCCGCGGCAGTCACCCCGCTTCGTGACGAAGTTGTAGATGCCGCCTTTTCCTTCCTCGTCGCCCGGGTACCAGTTCTGCACCGTGGAGTACTTTATCTCCGCACCTTCCAGGGCCACGAGCTCGACCACGGCGGCGTGCAGTTGATTCTCGTCCCGCATGGGCGCCGTACAGCCCTCCAGGTAGCTGACGTGGCTGCCCTCGTCAGCGACGATCAGGGTGCGCTCGAACTGTCCCGTGTTCGCCGCGTTGATCCGGAAGTAAGTGGAGAGCTCCATCGGGCAGCGGACGCCCTTCGGCACATACACGAAGGATCCGTCCGTGAAGACGGCCGAGTTCAGTGCCGCGAAATAATTGTCCCGGCGTGGCACCACGCTGCCGAGGTACTTGCGCACCAGGTCCGGGTGCTCGCGGATCGCCTCGGAGAAGGAGCAGAAAATCACGCCGGCCTCCGACAGCTTCTCCTTGAACGTCGTGGTGACGGACACGCTGTCGAATACCGCATCGACCGCCACGCCGGCCAGCCGGGCGCGCTCGTGCAGTGGGATGCCGAGTTTATCGTAGGTCTCGAGCAACTTCGGATCCACTTCGTCGAGGCTTTTCGGCCGATCCGCATCGGACTTCGGCGCCGAGAAATAGGAGATCGCCTGGTAGTCGATAGGGGGGTGGTGAACGTGGGCCCAGGTCGGCTCGCGCATCTTCAGCCAGTGCCGATAGGCCTGCAGGCGCCATTCCAGCATCCACTCGGGTTCGTCCTTCTTCGCGGAGATCATCGCGATGACCTCCTCGGACAGGCCCGGCGGCACCGTGTCGGCTTCGATGTCGGTATAGAAGCCGTGGCGGTAGCGGCTCTTTACGAGTGTCTCGATGTCCGTGCTGTTCGTAGCCATAGTTGCTTCAGTGTTGGTCCGATTTGTTTCCTCGCGGGATGCCGGCAGGCATCGGCACGAGCCTGATTGTGGGGATGACCGGCCGGGCTTTCTGGAGTTCCGTCAGACTGATGTCCGCGAGCGCCCGGCGGATCTGCAGATTGATCTGTTGCCATGAGTTCCCGACCGTGCAGACCTCTTCGAACTCGCAGCTCGAGTCCTGGCCGCTGCACTCGGTGATGGCGACCGGGCCCTCCAGCGCATCGATGATCTCCGCCGCGGTGATGGCGCCCGGCGCCCGGGCGAGACGATAACCGCCGTTCGCGCCGCGTTCCGACGTGACCAGCTCGGCCCGCGCGAGCTGCTTCAGCAGCTTGCTCACGGTCGGTGTCCCGAGTCCCGTTGCGGCCGCGATCTCGGTCGCACTCAGCAACTCTTCATCGGCTTCCGCGAGGCGCGCCAGGACGACCGTTCCGTAATCCGTCAGTTTCGAGATCCTGAACATGCCGGCTCTCTTCCCGAATACAGGACTATTTTAGTACTATTTAAACATTCACGCCAGTTCCGTGCTGCATTCCCGTCAGTCTGGAGACGGGCATTCTGCTATTCTCTGCGCCTTGCGCGGAAAGGGCGGGCATGGTCCCGGAAGCCGGCGAAAATCCCCCGGGACGTTGAAGGAAGGCGCATGGCTCAGGAAACGGAAAACGTGATCGAAATCCGCGATCTCTGCTACTCGCGGGGGCAGCGCCAGATATTCGACCACCTGGACATCGACATCCAGCGGGGCAAGGTCACGGCGATAATGGGCCCCAGCGGTACCGGCAAGACGACACTGCTGAGGCTCATCACCGGTCAGCTCGTCCCCGATCGCGGCACCATCATCGTCGATGGGGACGACGTCTCGAAGCTGAACCGGACCGGTCTCTACCGCATGCGGAGGAAGATAGGCATGCTGTTCCAGAACGGCGCGCTGCTCACCGATTATTCGGTCTTCGAAAACGTGGCCTTCCCGCTGCGCGAGCACACGGATCTGCCGGATCGCCTGATCCGCCACATCGTCCTCACGAAACTCCACGCCGTGGGACTGCGGGGCGCGGTCAATCTGATGCCGTCCGAGTTGTCCGGTGGCATGGCACGCCGGGTCGCGCTTGCCCGGGCAATGGTCATGGATCCGGAGATTCTCATCTACGACGAACCGTTCGTCGGACTCGACCCCATCTCCATGGGTGTGATCGTCCGGCTGGTGCGCCGGATGAACGATATTCTCGGCATCTCCAGCATCGTCGTGAGTCACGACGTGCAGGAAATCAGCACGGTCGCGGACGTGAGTTATCTCATCGCCGACGGCAAGGTGGTCGCCTCCGGCAGCCCGGAGGAACTGAGCGGCGAGCCCTCCGAACTCGTCAAGCAGTTCATGCACGGTATGGCCGACGGTCCCGTGCCCTTCCACTATCCGGCACCGGATTACGCCGAGCAGCTCCTGGGCCGCGAAGGCGACTGAATCGTGCTCCGCGAACTCGCCTATTTCGTCGGCGGCTTCCTGCAGACCTTTGGTCAGCTGCATCTGTTCTTCCTGCGGCTGCTCGTGGGCGTGCCGCGGACGCTCTGGCGCCGGTTCCGCCTGGTGGTCGACCAGGTCCACAATGCGGGCGCGCTGTCCATGCCGATCATCGTGACCTCGGCGTTCTTCGTCGGCGGTGTCCTCGCGCTGCAGGGATACGACAATCTGTCGCGATTCGGCTCCGAGGACGCGCTGGGCGTGCTTGTCGCACTCTCCCTGATAACGGAATTGGGCCCCGTCGTCACGGCGCTGCTCTTTTCGGGCCGGGCCGGGACGGCGCTCGCCTCCGAGATCGGTCTCATGCGTGCGACGGACCAACTCTCGGCCATGGAAATGATGGCCGTCGACCCCGTCCGCCGGGTCGTGATGCCCCGATTCCTCGGCGGTGTCATCGCGATGCCGCTGCTGGCCGGGATATTCAGCGCGATCGGTATCTTCGGCGCCTACATGGTGGGCGTCGTCCTGATGGGCGTCGATTACGGCGCGTTCTGGTCGCAGATGCAGGAAAGCGTCGAAATATCGGATGTCCTGCAGGGCGTCCTGAAGAGCGTCGTATTCGGTATCGCGGCGAGTCTGCTGGCGGTATTCGAAGGGTACAATGCCATCCCCACCGCCGAGGGCGTCGGTCGGGCGACGACGAGGACGGTGGTGATTTCCTCGATCGCGGTACTCGTTCTCGATTTCATGATCACCGCGGCCATGATGTAAAGGTACAGGGCTTATGCAACAGACCAGAGCAGTAGAGATCAGCACGGGGCTGTTCGTGTTCCTGGGATTCGCTGCGCTGTTCTTCCTGATCACGCAGACGACGACGGGCGGCTACGTTCAGGACGAAACCTACGAGGTGAAGGCGCGATTTCAGAACGTGGGCAGCCTGAAGGTGCGGGCGCCCGTGAGCATGGCGGGCGTCACGATCGGGCGTGTCAGCGAGGTCCGCTTCGACCCGCAGCGCCTGGACGCGGTCGTGACCATGCGGATAGAGCGTCGCTACGACCAGATCCCGGAGGATTCCGACGCCAGCATACTGACTGCCGGATTGCTCGGTAGTCAGTACGTCGGTCTGCAGCCCGGCGGCTCGGACGTCTATCTCGAGGAGGGCAGCGAGGTGCTGTTCACGCAGTCGGCGGTGGTTCTGGAGAACCTTATCGGCAAATTCCTGGTCAATAGTGGTTCAGGAGACGACAAATGAAATTGAACATAATGGCCCTGGCGTTGCTGGGGACGACACTGACCATGGCCGGGTCCATCAGAGCGGAGGAGAGTGCTGCCGCGGATCCGACCGTGGTGATCGAGTCCGCGGTCGACGAACTTTCCGAGGCTCTCTCCGGGCGCAAGCTGGAACTGTCCGAGAATCGGGAAGAACTCTACGAGGTGATCGACCGCATACTGCTGCCCCGTTTCGACCGGCGCTATGCCGCACAGCTGGTGCTCGGGCGCTACTGGCGGACCGCGAGCGAGGAGCAGCAGGAGCGCTTCATCAAGGCCTTTTATCAGGCGCTGATGGAACGCTATGCGGACGGAGTCCTGGAGTTCGACGAAGACCGGGTCGAGATCCTGCCGTACCGCGGTAGCGACGATGACCGTCGGACGGTGGTGCGTACCCAGGTCGAACTGGACGACGGCACCGAAGTGCCGGTCAATTACGGTCTCGTCAAGCGCGAGGACGGCTGGTTGGTCTATGACGTGACCATCGAGGGCATCTCCTATGTCCGCAATTTCCGCACGGAACTCAATTCGGAGATCGCCAGCAAGGGACTGGAGAGCGTGATCCAGCGCCTGGAGCGGGAAGGGGGCCTGCGCGAGGCCGAGAAGGCGGCGCTCGCGCCGGCCGTCATCGCGGAGCCGACGGACGCGTGAGCTCCCGCTACGAATTCCGGGACCTGGGCGAGGGTCACTTCGCCCTGGATGGAGAAATGAGTTTCGCCACCGTCTCGACCATCCTGCGCGAGAGCCTGGACCAATTCGCGGACCACACCATGATCGAGGTGAATCTCGCCGGCGTGGAGAAGACCGACAGTGCGGGCCTCGCGCTGCTCCTGGAATGGATCACGTGGGCGAACCACACCGTTCGCGAGATCCATTTCCGCAATATCCCCGAGAAGATTTCCAATATCGCGCAGACGAGCGACGTGGACGAACTGCTCACCGTGGGCGAACGCTGGGTGGGATTCATAGAGGATCGCGGTGGGGACGCCGCGTCCCCGGATTAAGCGCGGCCGCCGGGTCAGCCGATCCCCGGTCCCTCGTTGGTCGGTTCCTGCCGCCGGGCCAGCTCGCGCAGCTGCTCCTCGCTCAGGTATTCCTTGATGAAGTCGATCCGGGCCTGAAAACGGGCACGCTGGATCGGTCCCGCGTCCGGCAATTCCAGTGCCCGCGACAGGAAGCCGATGGCCCGCACCAGATCTCCGATCATGATGTTGTACTCGGAGAGGTAATAATGAGCCTCCGCGGTCTCCCCGGCGTCGATGGCGGCGCGGGCGATCAGCCGGACCTGCTCGGGCGTCGGCGGTGTGTTGTTCAGCAGATCCAGCAGCATGTCGTGGGCGAGCTGCCCGCGGCCGAGTTGAAGGAGCGTCCCCGCATAACTGATGACCAGCGGGACGTTGCGGGGAAACAGCGCCCGAGCGTTGTCATAAGTGGACAGAGCGGCCATCTCGTTGTCGTTCGCAAACTGCGCCTCGGCGAGACCGATGTGGTAGGCAATGACGTTCTGGTTGCGGTCGAGCAGTCGCTCGAACAGCCGCTGCGCCTCGGCGGCCCGATCCATCCGCATCAGGGCGAGGGCTTCTCCGTACAGTGAGGCGTCGCCGGGCGGAGCCGATTCGGTGAAGTAGGTGAGTGCTTCCTGCGCCGACGTGCGGCCCTGGGCGATGATGCGGGCTCGCGCCAGCCCGTAGCCCACGCTCTCTTCCACCTCCATCACCGGAAGCGCTCCGGCCCGCGCCCGGGTCTCGGCGATACGCGCGCTGGAAACGGGGTGCGTGCGGAGGAATTCGGGGACGGAGCTCGCGAACGGCCCGGCGCGGCGGCCGATCGTTGCGAAGAAATCCGGCATGCCCTGGGGATCGAATCCGGCAGCCGCCATGGTTGCGACCCCGACCCGGTCCGCCTCGTATTCGTTGCGCCGGGTGAAATTGATGCGATTCTGGATGGCCATGCCCTGGGCCGTCGCTATGGCTCCGGTCATCACGTCACCGCCGCCGTCCGCCGCCATGCCGGCCAGGATGGCCCCCAGCATGGTGGCCATCGTGATGATGCTGGCGCGGGAATTCGCGTAGATCGATCGGGCGATGTGGCGTTGGGTGACGTGCGCTACCTCGTGCGCGAGCACGCCGGCGAGTTCGCTTTCGTTCTCGGTGGCCTCGATCAGGCCGGTGTGCACGCCGATGAAGCCGCCCGGCAGTGCGAAGGCATTGATGCTCGGGTCATCGACGACGAAGAACTCGAATTCCTGCTCGCCGTCATTGGCGTGCGCGACCAAGCGGTGGCCCACCGACTGGATGTACTCGGTGATCTGGGGGTCTTCGACCACGTTGCCCCGCCGGCGCAGCTCGCGCATGATCGCGTGGCCGAGGCGGGCCTCCTCGGATTTCGGGAGCATGGCATTCGCCGGACTGCCAATGTCCGGGAGTGAATCCGCGGCAATCAGCGGTCCGCCGCTCGCCAGCATCATCGCGATCGGCAGGGACAGGAGCCCAGAACGGAAGGCTGCTCGCAGGGTTCTAGCCATAGTGGACTCTGGGACAACGGCCGTGGCGCTGCGTTCCCATTATACGCGTTGCCCCTGTGTGCGCCGCCGCCCCGCGATCGACAGGCTCATCCCGCGCTCACGGCGGACGGGGGAGGTCGTCAGTCCAGTTCCTTGACCGCCTGCAGCACTTCCTCGGCGTGCCCCTTGACCTTGACCTTGCGCCACTCCTTGCGGAGCTTGCCTTTGTCGTCGATCAGGAAGGTACTGCGTTCGATGCCCATTACCTTCCGTCCGTACATGTTCTTCTCCTTGATCACGTCGAACTGGCGGCAGAGCTTTTCGTCCTCGTCGGAGAGCAGGTCGAAAGGGAAGTCGTGCTTGGCGCGGAATTTCTCGTGAGACGCGATCGAATCGCGCGAGACGCCGAGGATGACTGTCTTCGCGCGTTTGAACTTGCCGTGCAGATCGCGGAAATCCTGACCTTCGGTCGTGCACCCGGGTGTCGCGTCCTTCGGATAGAAGTACAGGACCACGTTCTTGCCGCGCAGGGACTTGAGGCTGACGGTCTTGTCACCGGTCGCCGGTAACTCGAAATTCTTTACCACTTTGCCGATTTCCGGTGCGCTCATGATATGGGTTCCTTCTGGCTGTCGGAGTTATCGCGGCGTCGACGCTCACGCCTTGACCGGTTCGAGGATCGCATCCAGGTTGAACTGGTCGCACATCTCCATGAACTCTTCGCGAAGCTGGGCGATGTGGATGCGCTCCGGGATGCTGATGTTCATCTGCACCGAGAACATCGGCGCTCCGGTGTGGGCCGCCGCGTAACTGCGGGTACTCAGTTCGGCGATGTCGATCCCCCGGCTCGAGAAGAAGCGGGCGAGATTGAACACGACGCCCTGCTGGTCGAGACACACCACGTCGACCGCGTAGGGCAGGCTGTCGCGCTTCTCCAGGCGTTCCCGGGTCTGGCGCAGCATGACCGCGATGCCCCTTTCCCGTTCCAGTTTCGCCAGTTCGGTCTCCAGGCGGTTGACCGTGTGCCAGTTCCCGGCGACCAGCAGCAGCATCGCGAACTCCTGCCCGAGCGTGCTCATGCGACTCTCGACGATATTGCCGCCGCAGCCCAGTATGGTCTCGGTCAGGTCCTGAACCACGCCAGTCCTGTCGTTTCCAATCGCAGAGATAACAATAAGTTGTGACATCTTTAGAGAATGACGCTCAAGTCTAGCGGAGGTGACCGACCGCCGCAGTGTACTGCGATTGACGTTGCGTGCAAGCAATTGATTTGCCGTAATCTCTTGCCGGCGACCGGCACCACCTTTACCATCGCCGGCCTGTAATGGCGGAGTAATCCATGATCACGGGCAGTCTGGTCGCGCTCGCGACGCCCTTCACCGATTCCGACGAAGTCGATTACCAGGCTCTGGAGCGCCTGATCGACTTCCATTGCGATGCGGGTACCGATGGTCTGGTGATCGCCGGCACCACGGGCGAGTCCGCCACGCTGGTCAAGGACGAGCACGCCCGGCTCGTGCACCGCGCGGTGGAACTGGCCGCTGGACGCATACCGATCCTGGCCGGCACCGGTTCGAATTCGACGGCGCAGACCATCGCACTGTCGCGTGCAGTGGACGGCTCGGGTATCTCCGGTTATCTCCTGGTGGTGCCGTACTACAACAAGCCGACCCAGGAAGGGATGGTAAGGCACTTCACTGCCGTCGCCGACACCGTGAGCCGGCCGGTGATGCTCTACAACGTGCCGGGACGCACCTCCTCCGACGTGAAGCCTGAGACCGTGGCCCGGCTCGCCGGGCATGAACGCATATTCGGCATCAAGGACGCCACCGGCGACCTCGGCCGTCTGCGCGACATGCAGGCGGTCTGTCCACCGGACTTCCTCTATTTCAGCGGTGACGATTTCACGAGTGCGGATTTCCTGCTGGCCGGCGGCCACGGCGTGGTGTCCGTCACTGCAAACGTGCTGCCGGCGCTGATGGCCCGCATGTGCCGCGCTGCGGCTGCCGGGGACGAGCAGCGCGTGCGCGAGCTGGACGCCATGCTGCAGCCGATGAACGAGGCGATGTTCCTGGAGTCCAACCCGATACCCGTCAAATGGGCACTGCACCGGATGGGGATGATGGGTGCCGGTATCCGGCTGCCGCTCACGCCCCTGGATCCGGCGTTGCGTGAGCGCCTCGAGGCCGTACTCGAACGCTGCGGAGTGAATACCATGCAAGAGGTGCCGGCATGAGGCACGCCGTCCTGGCCCTGATGGCGCTGACGCTCCTGAACGGGTGCTTCATATTCAACGGGAGCGACTGCAGCGAACCGAAGCCCTACCAGAACAGTCGACTGACCGAACCGGTCCGAGCACCGGACGGGCTCGACGAACTGGACGAACGCCGTGATCTGAACGTACCGGTTGCGTCTACGCCACCGGGGGCGGGGCAGGGTCGCTGCCTCGAGGAGCCGCCGCCGTTCTCGGATCGCATGGCCGACGTCCGGGACGACGACGAGGACGATTGAACTGATGCGGGGCCTGGAGTACTCTGCGCGCCCGCTGTCGCGCGGCAGGACGAATTCCGGAGAGGTGGCCGAGTGGTCGAAGGCGCATGATTGGAATTCATGTATAGGGTAACCCCCTATCGAGGGTTCGAATCCCTCCCTCTCCGCCAATAATCAAGAATGGCCCCGACCGGGGCCATTTTCTTTGGACTGGATCAGACCGGTGTCGCTACCGGAGATTCCTCCGTTGCGATTTGGGAGTAGCGGACCGGGCACATCCCTGTATGGCGCTCGCCGTGAATTACGGCTATCGCCGCGACCGGAAAAGAACCGCGCCATTACCGGCTTCCACGGCATGCACGTGTCAGCCGGCGTGATCTACCTCAGCATCGTCGCGATCAAGGTCCTCAAGGGGCAGTACGAGAAAAGAGGCTACGAGATCGTCGAGATTGCCGGTCTCTACTGGCATTTCGTCGATCTCGTCTGGGTGTTCATCTTCGCGTTTTTCTGCCTGTGGTAGGAGGTTCGGAATGAGTGAGGCCACCGAACATCAACAGCATCCCCTGAAGATCTATTTCATCGTCTGGATCGGGCTGTTCGTATTGAGTGCCTGGCCGTGTTCGTGTTCCTGATGGCAATCGAAGGGAACTACATCGAGCAAACACGGGGCCTCGCCTACACCGAATCCGACGTGCGGCTGCCGCACCCGGCGGAACATCAGGAGGACGGCACGGCGCACTAGGCTCGTAGTGCTCACCGACTCCTCCGATCGTGCGGCATTGCTTGTAGAAAAAATTGCCATCTGCGGCGTGACTGTCGGCCCAGGAACGGCCAATCACCGGCAAGACGGTTCGCTCTCCGGCGGCGAGCAGTAACCCTGCCATCCAAACTCGTTCCAATAGTCGACAAACCCGACGTCCCTGGCCAGGGCAACAAACCTCGGGTCGCTTCTGAAGTTTTTCATTTCGGGGCGGCCGAAACCGATGGCGAACGTTGCTGAGTTTCTCGCGACATGAATTTTTGCAGCGGCGAAGGCCTCATCTATCGCACCGATCTCGGCTAGAGTAGTTACCCCGATGTCGCGATGCAGGGGTGCGAGACGGTTAATCCATTCAATCGCCGCCGGCCGCGCTTCAGGGCGGGCGCGCGCCTTCACGTAGGCGCTGGCCCACTCAGTGTCGATACCGTGGGCACGCGACCATTCACTGAGCCGCGCCTCCGCGGACTCGAATTCCCCTTGATCAATATGTGCGAGAGCCCGATCGTAGAGTGCATTCACGTCATCGAGAGCGATTGCGACGTCGAGGAATTCGACTGCCTCCACCGGACGGCCCATCCTGCGTAATTCGATACCGACGAATCGATTCGCCATGCCTGACAGCGGGTCGAGTTGGTGTGCCCGGCGATATTGCTCGAAGGCACCATCGCCGTCGCCGACGCTCGACAACAGCATGCCGTACCAAATCCGGACTTCCGAGTCGCCCGGAGTCAGCTCGAGCGCCCGCTCGAAGCGCTTCCTGGCACCGACAAAGTCCGTTGAAAATGCAGATCGCCCAGCCAGCATTGCCCACGGCTTTCCGAGGCCGGGGTCAAGTTCCAGCGCCTTTTGTGCGATCGTCATGGCCTGCGGGAATCGCACCGAGAACCTGTCTTCCGCTCGCTGGCTGTATCCCGGGAGAACCATGTGGGCGGCAGCAAGTTCCGCGTACGCGGCTGCGAAGTCGGGATCCAGGTCGATTGCCTGTTGCAGAAGAGCTATCGAGAGCCTGAGGGAGTCCGCAGTTCTTTTTCGACTCTCGAACCTGGCGCGAAGATAGAGCTGCTCTGCACGCGCATCCCGCGTCCGCCACTTCCTGCTCTCGAGGGAATCCACTTCGTCGAGGTGAAGCTGTTCGGCAACGGCCCTGGCAATATCGAATTGCACCTCGAGTACGTCGTTCGTCGAGCTATCGAAGCGAAATGACCGAACGAGCGTGTTCGTTTCACCGTCAATCAGGTTGGCGTTGATTCGAAGCTCGTCGCCCTCCGTTCGCACGTGCCCTTCCAGAACCATCCCGACATCGAGCCGGCTGGCTATTTCCGGCAGATCGAGTCCCTGGCCGGCCAGGTAGAAGGATGAGGTCCTCGACGTGACACGGATATCCGGAGACGTCGCAAGGAGATTGATAACGTCGTCCGTTATCCCTGCGCTGAAGTAGGCCAATCGATCGTCGCCGGGCGGATAGTCGAAAGGGAGTACGGCAATCGATGGCGACACATCGGGTTCATCGACGATTTCGCGACCGGAGTCACTGGATAGTTCAATGCTCGACAGTATCAGCCAGATTGCCGGAACGCCGATGAGAAGCCCGGCTGCGGCCCACAGTTTGTACGGATTTCGCGAACTTCCCGGATCCGCATGCCGGGTTTCTCGCCAGGCGTCGATCTCTTCGGCGAATGCATAGACCGTCGCGCGCTTGTTGTGCTCATGACGATGGATGGGAAGCGCTTCGTCCGCCTCCCACCGCTGGACCGTTCTGACGTCCCGTTGCAGGTATTTCGCGATCGCTTTCCACGACTCCAGTCGGTCGCTCCGTGTCCCGGAATGCGTGTTGGCTGACACTCGGTTACATCCGTAACGAATTGCCTTGAAAATGATGATAATGGAAGAGAAGGAAGCGACAAAATGCGACATCGAACGAAATTGCCGGTATGTCGCGTCTTGCCGCTTGCCATCCGCGCCGTCGCACGGGAAATATCGGGATCAGAATTGATGGATCGGGGACGGCCCAGGGAGAACCTTCATGACGAATCGATACTCAATCGCGGCTGCATTACTCATAGTTTCAGTCTTGCTTCTTGCGGCGCGACCGACGCTCGCAATCGAGAACGGCAAAGCCGACCCGGGAAAACGCCCGGTTGGCGCCCTGGGCTTCGTGCCGATCTGGTCACCATCCGGACCGCCGCTTGGCTTCTGCACCGGTTTCGTCATCAGTGATGCCGCGTTCGTTACGGCAGCACACTGCACGGCAAGCTTCTCCTCGATAGCGCTTTCATTCGAGGTAACGCTGGCTCCCGGTTCAGCCAGAATCCCGGTGATCGAACCAGGCACAGTGCAAACTGCCCCCCTGGATCTCGGGACGCTGCGGCCGATACTTACCGAGACAGTGACCGCGACGGGCGTAGACTACTGCAGCGGAGCGACCGAGCTACCCGGTCTGATCGTGCCGGATGTCGCCGTTCTTACATTCCCGGCGGGCACGTTCGCTGTACGGCCCGTACGGCTGCCCCGCCTCGGCTTCGTCGACGATCTGGATTCTCGCGGCGTCCTCTACAATTCTCCGGCACACCTTTCAGGTTACGGTGCTGCGGAGGAACTTACTGACGGCGAGGTCTTCGTTGCCGGCTATCGACAGCGTGGGCTGAGCAAGGTCTCCGCTGTAGTGACCGACCCCGCTGTCGGAGCCGCAAGAAGATGGCTGTTACTGGAACCGACGGAGATATTCGATGCGGATCCCCTGTCTGGCGATTCGGGTTCGCCACTTTTCATGCTTGGTAAGGCAGTAGCGTTGAAGGGGCGCCCCCTGGGATTTCCGCTGGACAACGCCTACCAGCGCCTCGATACGGCAGATGTGCTGGGCTGCCTGATGAACTACACGACCCGTTGAACAAGCGGTCGGACTCGACTGCATTATCTCGAGCGGGAAACCCGGCGCGCTCGATGACGCCGACAAGAGCGGATTGAGGCCGCCATCGGACGGAGCCGGCCCCGCCCTTTGTCGTTGGGGCGCGCGAATCTTGCCGTTTCACCCGGAAAGCCCGGCGCATTGCCGGCAGGTCTCAATGTCGATGGCGAATACCCGCTTCAGGCGTTGTGCCTATGACATCGCCCGTTGTCGGTCGTGATAACGTAAATTATCTTTCGCACATTTGAGGAGGCGGTGGTCTCGGTCTGGCTAAATTGGAAATGCGACTCACCAACAACCAGACGAGGTCGAGACCACCATGGAAGACGGTAACACGAGCCCGCTGGGTCGGGTGATCCGGATCGATGAGAGCGAGATCCGGGGTCACCTGGACGAGATGGTGCGGGGGACGAGCATCCATCCGCACCCGAAGGGAGGCAGGGTAGCAGGAATTCCATTCAGTCTGTCGTACCTGACCTACCCGTCGCATATCCGCATTCCCGAAAGCCATGCCAGTTATGGAATGCGTCGGGTACGTCGGGTTGTTTTTGATTCTTTTTCTATATCCCGTGACTCGCCCTGACAGGCTGCTCGCTTCTCAATCGTATCCTCGAGTACCTGCTGATCGAGGTTTCCATGCCGCTAAGGAGCACTTTCTATTGTGATTGAGGGTGGCTGCTTTCCCCTATTCGAGGACTTCGGTACAGATTCTGGTAGATGTCCTCAATCGCCTGCGCAAACCAGGCGGGTGGAAATCAAGCCGTGGACCAGAATAGGTCGCCGGCTGAGCATGAGTGTGTCCTCACGGTTGGGTTGTAATGGATGAAACGCCGGGAATGTGGCAAGCAGTGTAGCGGATGAAGCGTTCAATGGATTCGTGCCCGATATTCATCACACGTTGCCTTCTCGGGTTGCCACACGGATGAGTAGGGGTTGTCTGAACAGACGATTTCAAGAAGTTGGGCTCGTTCCGTTGACCGTTGAACTCTTATTTGCCTGCGGATCGCCGAAAACCCGGGATCGCCATAGAGGAAGTCATAGTAAGCCAGCCCCTCGGGAATAAACACGCCTTCTTTAACTGCTGCCAGAATCAGCTCCAGCCCTGTGTCACGCTCTCCTGCCAGATACGCCGTAAGTCCTGCCTCATAGCCTGTCGTCCAGAAGGGGCCACCAAGATCGAACCTGCTACTGAAGCCGGCCTCCCGTTTGCGGCGCACATCTTCCCGCATCGCTGCCAACAAATCCGATACATCAGCGTCACTGGCTATCGCTCGCCTGGCTACTACCAAATTGGCCGCAGCTCCGATGCCAAAGTCACCATAAACTCGTCCCGCTTGCCTGTTCCACCCACTTTCAAGAAGCGGACGGGCTCTCTCGTAGTCCCCAACCGCTGCCAGTGTGCGCCCCAGTACTACTCGTTCGTCGTCATCATCAGGGTGCGCCGGGTAGCGTGATTTCAGTAACTCCAGGGCTGCTTCAGGCCTGCCGAGATACATATAGACCGATGCCAAAGGTTCGCCCATTACCGCCAATGCCTCCTGCTCGAGACCGATAACGGCAAACATGTTGGCCAGGTATCGCCTGTTGTAACTCTCCATCGGACCTATGAGCAGCGCATCGAGTCCCGCCAGCGTGTAGGCGGACCAGTCAGCCGGATCGGCGCTGATGACGCGCCGCATCATCGCGTGCGTATCGGGAAACAGCGCTGCGAGGCGCTCAACAGCCTGATGTGCTTCAGCCAGGCGACCATGATTTAATAGTGACAGAGCATAGTTGTATATTGCCGTGCCGGACAGCGGGTCCAGGCCAGCCGCTGACTCGTACGAGGATAGTGCTTTCTCATAGTAACCGTAGTCTTGATAAAGATGACCAAGCCAGGTGTGTACGATCGCGTAGTTCGGGTTCTCGCGTAAGGCGACTCCGTATTGGGCAAGTGCCTCGTCGAAATCGTTTCTGAATTGGGCGAGAAGCCCGGAGGCGGCCCGGGCTTCGGCGAGATCTGGATCGAGGACAAGCGCTCGCTCGACATGCGACGCTGTGCGATCCGCGACTGAGCGTAACGGAAACGCTCGATGATCGAAAGTTGACCGTAAGAGTAGCGCTTTAGCGAGCTCGGCGTGTGCTATTGCGTAGTCCGGATCGAGCTCGATGGCCTTCTCGAACTCGCCGATCGCGAGGGTGGTGTTGGCCAGCGTGCGTCGAGCCAATGCGACCCTACCTCTCATTAGCGCATTATGCGCTTCGATGCTATCAGTGACGTTGCCAAGGGGGCTAGTGTCAACTTGCAGGTTCAATTCGGCACTCAGTGAGGCGACAACGCCGGAGGCAATCCTGTCCTGGAGTGCGAAAATACTGGCCGGGTTGCCATCGAATGTCCGGGACCATAGATGGAAACCCGTCGATGCGTCGATAAGTTGTGCAGTTATTCGAATCAGGTTGCCCGCACTGCGCACACTGCCTTCAAGAAAATACTGGACGCCAAGCGTCTTGCCGATCTCCACCGCGTCAAGTTCGGATTCTCTTAACCGGAATGAGGAAGTACGGGCAGTCACCCGGAGCGAATCAACTCCAGCCAGAGCGTTAAGAATTTCTTCTGCAACTCCGTCGCAGAAATAGGCATTATCAGAGTCACCGCTAAGATTCTTGAAGGGAAGGACAGCGATCGATACAGTCCCGGGCGTTGACCTCCACCACTTGTCGTAAGCAAATATCGATAAGGCGGCACACAGGATTGCAAGGATAAAGAATTCGATCCCGCGCCGGTTTACGTGTGCGAGAGACGCTTCGGTGAGGCTGCTCGTCGATTGGCACCTGTCGTCCAACCAGGCATCGATCTCCCTGGGATAGGCGAAAACAGTAGCGCGTTTACGGTGATCGTGGCGATGAACCGGCAGGCCTTCATACCGCTCCCAACGCTGTGCGGTCCTCACATCGCGGTTGAGGTAATTGGCGATCGCCTTCCACGACTTGAGCTTTTCGTCTGCCTGCTCCAGGCCGGCCATTAATCGACTGCCTCCTTTCCTGTCGATAGCCAAAATTCGAGTATAGACGAGGAGCAGCGTGCGACACGACACGGCAAATCGTGCATGTCGCATGCTGTCGCTTGCTAATTCAGCCGCCCTGGACCAGCTTTGAAGTGAACTGTCGCACCAACCCACGGAGGAATTTCCATGAAAATCAGGCAATTCGCAGTGGCGGCGATGTCCGTCCTCTATCTATTCCAGCCTGTCATCAACACCGTTCACGCCAGTGAACCGGATTGCACATTGGCGGAAAAGCCCGTATCAACCCAGGATCAAGTGCCAGTCGGGAACGTGGAAATCGTCCTGGAACTGGCCCAAGGCGAGAAGCCCGAGGGGATTGCATTCGATAGTGAAGGCAACCTTTACTACGGCAACCGGACCGCTGTTGCGGGCGGCGAGTTTGACTCGGAGCTTCGCAAACTGTCCCCCGGGTGTCGGCAAGACGTGGTTATCGCGACCTTCGCGCGGTCACCGGGCAGCGCCCTGCTAGGGCTGGCCGTTGATAGAGACGGCGATCTCTGGGCAGCCGTGCACGAAGGCGATGATCACGGCGTCTGGCGTATCAAGGCCAGCGGCAAGGACAAGCAGCGTATTGCCGGTTCCGAGCAGATCACCTTTCCCAATGCCCTGGCATTCGACAAACAAGGCACGCTTTACGTTAGCGACAGCGGTCCGATATTGCCACCGGTCGGTGGCGCTATCTGGCGCCTTGCACGTGGAGCCTCGAAGTTCGAGCTCTGGACGGATGATCCGGCGCTCGCGCCGCTGCCCGATGACCCCTTCGGCTTCCCGACCGTGGGAGCCAACGGCATTGCCTTCGTACCGCCCGATTCGGTCTACGTGGCGAACACGGAGAAAGGCCAGATCCTCCGCGTTCCGGTCCTCCCGGACGGCAGTGCGGGTCCAGTCGAAGCGGTGACGGCATTCTTTGCACTGCCGTCAATTGATGGTATCGCAGCCGATGTGTTCGGGCACATCCACGCAGTCTTGCCCGGCCACATACCCGTGGGTTTCTTCCCGCCACTGGTGAGGGTCGACCCTGCCGATGGCGTACCCATACGCTCCAGCGTCGAGAGTTTCGACAACGCGTTCGATATCCCGTTGAGTCTTGCCTTCGGCACACGACCGGGCCAGAAAACCAGCGTCTTCGTGACCAATGGCGACCTGCCTATTGCGCCAGTCGGCCCGGGACCGCGGCTGCTGCGTATCCCTGTGGGTGTCAAGGGCCGATAGCCCGGGAGAGTATAACGAGGTCCCCGAGGCGTGGCGTCGGCGTTACTGTAGATGCAGTGACTGGCAGGGGGGCGGCGGCAGCCTCAGCTGTGGCCTGCGCCCCCATCCTCGTCGACGACCGGCAGCATGGTGCCGTCCTGTGACTGGTTGGCCGGTGCATGCTTGCGCGGCGGGTCGCCAGGCTCGCACCAGCGTCGGCGGAAGTCGCTGGTAAAAGCCTAGTAGCACCGGTTGCGGATAGTGCGTCTAAGGTGCCATTTTGTCAGGACCGAAACCGTCGGAGCGAGTTGAAACCGGCTGAAAGCGGGCCGACGAGAGGGGATTGAGGCCGCCATCGGACGGAGCCGGCCCCGCCCTTTGTCGTTGGGGCGCGAGAATCTTGCCGTTCCACCCGGAAAGCCCGCCGCATTGTCGGCAGGTCTCAATGTCGATGGCGAATACCCGCTTCAGGCGTTGTGCCCATGACATCGCCCGTTGCCGGTCGTTGACCGATACCTCACCACGGCGGGGCCCGTTTGCCCTCGGCACCGCCGCCGAACAGGCCCAAATAGTGCTCGACAGCACCAGCAATTGGCTCTACGCTGATTGCAGCCCCCTCCAATCCAGCCCGGGGAGTCTTCCCGGAGCCCCGGGAGGCCGGTTATGTTCATGGCAATAGTCGAATGGCCGCTTCATGCCTCGATGCGGGCAGGTGGGCTATTGGGTTTGAGTATCCTGATCATGGCAACAGCCCGCGCCGACCTTCTCGACGAGATTGTCGTCACGGCACGCAAGGCCGAGGAGAGCGTGCAGGATATCCCCATGAGCGTGCAGGTCTTGTCGCGGGATTGGCTCGACACGGCCGACCTGACCCGGCTGTTCGATTTGCAATTCTATGTCCCGGGCCTGGTCGTCAACAATCTCGGCATGAATGGCGCCGGCTTCGCATTGCGGGGCGTCTCCGACCAGGGCGGTTCCAGCCTGTCAGTGGCGACGCACCTGAACGGCGTCTACCTCGGCTCCTCCAACCTGGCGATTGCGCGAATGTTCGACCTGCAACGTGTCGAGGTGCTGAAGGGTCCGCAGGGAACGCTGTACGGGCGCAACGCGACCGGTGGTTCCGTGAATTTCGTCACGCGGGCGCCAGAGAAGGACCTCGAAGCACAGCTTGAAGCCGCATACGGAAGTTTTGCCACGACCCGCCTGCAGGGCCATGTCAACCTGCCTTTCGACAAGGCGGCGCTGCGTATCGCGTTCATCGGCTCCGAGGGCGACGGGTTCATCAGGAACTCTGTGGACGAGCGGACCTTTGCGGAAGAGGATTACTGGGGGCTGAGAGCCTCATTGCGCGCCGACGTCAACGACAAGTTGCGTATTGATGTTGTTGCGCAGCACGTGTTCGACGACGGCGCGAGCGGCGAAGTCTGGTTGCCGCGACCGGACAATCTCGCCGACCCGTCCGACATTCACCTGACGACGGTGACCCTGGCAAATCCGTACCTTGAAACCGCCAACGACAGCGCCAGTATCACTGTCGAATACGACCTGGAATTCGCCACGCTGCGCTCGATCACAGGTTATGCCGCCAGCGACGTTCGCGATCGCGACGACTGCGCCGGGCTGCCCGTCCTTGCCGACTGTGTCCGCAGCGCGCTGCCAATGAGGCATCACCAGTGGAGCGAGGAGTTGCAGCTGATCTCGAATGACAGTGACCCCATAACCTGGCTGCTCGGCGCCTACCTGTATCGCGATGATTCGTGGCGCAATTATTTTCAGCTGACGCCCGTATTCGGGCCGGAGCCGAGTCATGACCATCATTCCACGGCCGAACAGTCGACCCGGGCCGTCTTTGCGCAGGCAACCTGGCATGTCACCCAGCGCTGGAGCGTCACCGGCGGCTATCGGCTGAGTCACGAGGCACATGATTATTCGACGATCGGCACCGGCACCGAGGACAGCCCGACGCTCACGACGTACAGCAATGACTGGAGCAACGACTCCTGGCGGATCGATGCGGCCTATGCCGTAAGCGACGACCTGCTGGCCTATGCCGGCATCTCCACCGGCTTCAAGAGCGGAGGCGTGCTTTTTCGTCGAGGCGACAGCTGGGACGAATACGACCCGGAGCACCTGACAGCCTACGAGGCCGGCATCAAGTCCGATTGGCTGGGCCGGCGGCTGAGGATCAATGCTGCGGCCTACTATTACGCTTTTCGCGATTTGCAGATCGACACGTTCACGATTACCGCGACCGGGCTCATCTTCGAAACCGACAATGCGGCGCGAGCCGAGATCTATGGCATCGACACCGACGCGAGCTATCGCATTTCCGACCGGCTGAGTGCTTCGGGCGGCCTGGTCTGGCTGCCGCGGCGCGAGTTCGTCGCGTACCGTAACGATCGCACGGGCGATACGCTGTCCGGTAACAAGGTCACGCGGGCGCCCGAGTGGACCGCCGTCTTCGCCATCGACCACGACCGCCCGCTGCGCGGGGGTGGACACATCAGCACGCGCCTCGAGTACAACTATCGCAGCGATTTCTTTTACACCACCGACAACGACCCGCAGTTTGCGCAGGACGCTTTCGGCCTGTTGAACCTGTTCCTGAAGTTCGCGCCTGCCAGCGACAAATGGTACGTTTTTGCATCGGGCCGCAATCTCGCCAATGCCGACTACTATAAACAGGTATTCCTGCAGGCAAGCCCCGGCTACCCGGTGACCTTCGAGGCGGGTTTCGGCTATAGCTTCTGACCAGGAGCCTTAAGGTCATGCAACGTAGCCGATTCGGTGAGTTCGAGCTGGACCTGGACGCCCGGCAGCTCAGACTGCATGGCGAACCGGTGCACCTGGAACGTCGGCCCTTCGACCTGCTGGCGCTCCTCGTAGCGGCGCAGGGCCGCGTGGTCACGCGCGACGAAATCATTGCCGAACTGTGGTCGCCAAAGGTCATCATTGACTTCGATTCCGGCGTCAACACGCTCGTGCGCAAAGCACGCAGTGCGCTCGGCGATACATCCGACGACCCGAAATTCATTGAAACCGTTGCCGGCAAGGGCTATCGCTTTGTTGCCGCGGTGTCATCGCCGACACCGCCGGCAGCGACCCGGCGCAGCTCACCGTGGCGCCATTATTCCGCCGTGCTGGTGATTTTGGTTGCCGCCGGCGCCGCACTTCATGCCTTTTGGCCACGAGACTCGCTACCGGAACATACCCGCATCGCGGTACTGCCGCTAGAGAACCTGACGAACAATGCGGAGCTCGACTTCATGGCGGCGGGGATAGCCGAGGAAACCAGCATCGCCCTGGCCAAAACGGATCTGCCCGGACTCAGCGTAATCGGCGTCGTATCTGCGCGCGCATTGGCCAACTCGGACGTGTCACTGCCCGAGTACGGCCGCGAACTGGGCGTCGACCTGTTCGTTGTCAGCTCGCTGCGACTCGATGCCAATCGGATCCGCGTGGCGTCCCGGCTGCTGCGCGTCGCCGACAGTGAGCAGATCTGGTCCGCGACGTTCGACCGCGAGCTGACCAATATTCTGGCCCTGCAGCGTGAACTCAGCATCGCCATTGCCGAACAGGTTCGTCAGCAGCTATCGCCCAAAGTTGCCGCAGCAATCGATCTTCGCCAGACCCAGAATCCCGAGGCCTACGAGCTGTACCTCAAGGGTCGCTACGAGTGGACACGGTTCCAGCCGGATTCGGTGCAGGAGGCCATTCGGTATTACCGCCTGGCCGTGACCGAGGACCCGAACTACGGTCTCGCGTGGGCAGGCATGGCGCATGCCCTGGTGACGTCGGTGGTCACCGCGACAGCGGATCGTGAAACGGTGCTGCCGGCCGCACAGGACGCGCTGCAACACGCGCTGGAGCTCGCGCCCAACCTGGCCGAGACACAGCTTGCACTGGGCTCCTTCCATTTCTTCATGGACAGGAACCTCGAACCCGCCGAGGCCGCGGCACGGCGTGCCGTCGCACTCGACCCGAACAGTGCGATGAGCCACATGTTCCTGGGCATTGTCCTCGAGCAGTTTGACAAGCATGTCGAGGCACGCGCGATGCTGCGGCGCGCCCGCGAACTCGACCCGCTGTTCCCCCTGATGTTCGCCAACTCCGCCGTGGTCGCATTGCACGCGGGCGAGCCCCTCGAGGCAGCCGAGTACGCGACCCAGGCGATCGCAATCGATCCTGAATTCTGGGTCGGTTACCTGCATCTCGGCACGGCGCAGCGCATGCTCGGACACTACTATGAAGCCCTGCAGGATTATGCGAATGCCGAGAAGTTATCGGGTGGACGCTCGACCCTTGCAGCATCGTATCAAGCCCTGGTCCTGGTAAGGCTCGGTCGGGACGACGAGGCGCGCGACATTCTCAGCCGCCTTCTGGCGCGCTCGACGGAGCAGTACGTGCCGCCCTTCCAGATCGCGACCATCTATGCGCAACTGGGCGAGGTCGACCCGGCGTTCGAGTGGCTGGACCGCGCAGTCGCGGGAGGCGGCGTTTCGTGTTCAACGCTCAATGACAATCCTCAGTTCGAAGTGCTGCGATCCGACGCCCGTTACCTGTCGCTATCGGCACGCTGCAGTAACGATATCGGCTGGGACGACGCCGACTAGGTTCGCCAGATGACCGCGGCCGGCGGTCTGGCCCACATGGGTCGCACGTTCGACTGCGCCTTGCGCTTCTACATGAAATCTACAGGCATTCTCCAGCGCCGCTACATGGCGCGGCGACCAGTCTTGCATGACCATCGGTGGCCTGGCCATTGGGCCGGAATCGGCAATTTTCCTGAGGAAGCAGACATGAAGAACCTGAACAAATATTCGAAAAATGTTGGCGTGCTGCTGACGGGCGTACTCTCCGTGCTGGCGGCATCGGCCGTTGTGGCGAGTTCCAATCCGATGACGAACGCCAAGGGCTCCCGCATCGTCGGTGTCTGGGACGTTTCGGTGACAGTTTTCAATTGTGACACCGGCGCACAAGGTCCCACTTTTCCGGCCCGGCACAAGTATGAGTTGGGGGGTACCGGACAATTGGAACCTGCAGGGAATTCACCCGCGAATCCGCTGCACTTTGTGGTGTGGGAGTACCTGGGCGCAAACCAGTACAGCGCCAACGCCAAGTTCTTCCGCTACGACGCGGGTGGGGTAATTGGTACGACCGTGATCTCCAACGTGGTTTGGATTAGCGACGACGGTACCGAGTACAGCGGCTCCGGGATCGCGGAGCTATACGACCTCAACGGTGATAAGGTCGGCGTTGCGGGTTGCCCGTCGTTTTCCGGGACCCGGTTTACCGGCTAGCAGCGTAGGATGGCAGGCGGGTCCGCCGGCCTTCATGGGGCGGACCTGTTCTCAATACCGAAGTTCGTCACTAACCCAAGTGACACTCCGCCGCCCGCGGCGTCATGGAATGACATCCCACAGGATGAGCGGTGAGCAGGAATCGCTCGATGCCATTTCATTGAACCCAAAAGCGGATAGTGCGTCTAAGGTGCCATTTTGTCAGGAGCGAAACCGTCGGAGCGAGTTGAAACCGGCTGAAAGCGGGCCGACGAGAGCGGATTGAGGCCGCCATCGGACGGAGCCGGCCCCGCCCTTTGTCGTTGAGGCGCGCGAATCTTGCCGTTTCACCCGGAAAGCCCGGCGCATTGTCGGCAGGTCTCAATGTCGATGGCGAATACCCGCTTCAGGCGTTGTGCCCATGACATCGCCCGTTGCCGGTCGTTGACCGATACCTCACCACGTGCTGCACAAGCGGCGGTGCATGTCCCGGGCACAATCTTTGCCCGGTCGGGGCTCGCCGGTGCGAACACGCCGTGGTACCTCGTCAAATGGGCACGGGGTTTTGGCACCAGCGCGGCAAGTCGCGCAATAAAGTCCTCGGGCTCGAAGATCACGTGCGTGGTGCCGTCGCGATACGGCGTCTTGAGCGCAAAGCGTACGTTCCCGCCCTGGGTCAGCGACAAGCGCTCGGTGGCCACCGGCGGTCTCGAGACGTAGCGTGCCAGGCGCTCGAGCTCCTCCGTACTCGGCGACGGGCACAGAAAAGCGTGAAGACTAAAGTGTGGCGGCAAGTGCAGCGATGGGACCGGCCCCTCAGACCGAAATGTGCTGCTGACCAGAGTCGGGGCAGGCAACTCGCGGCTAAACTGCTGCATGCAGGTGGAATCGTCTATATCGCCGATGGACCTTGGCACTATCGCGGAAATCTCTGGTGAAGGCCGCTAAAAGTGACCGTCAACGCCCAAATAACGGACGGCGGCCCGGCGGCCGCCGTCGGTTCGTGGCCGGCAGTTACCCGCCGGCTGGTTGGGTCAGTACGTCACGGCGGATAGGAAGTATAAACCGCCGTTTTGGGCACTCAGCCCGGCATCATCAAGTCCAAACCGAGGTCCCTGGCCCCATCACGCCTCCATGATTCCACCCCAAAGTCGTCCAGCAGATGCCAAAACCTCGCCAAAACCCCTCACGCTGAGCCGCTCTTGGTCACACGCCCATCTGCACCGCTGGACCGCCGTGTCCATCAATCCAGGTCATTTTCCTTCGGCGGTGCCCGGGCCGCCAGGCCTTCCAACTCCTCCTGGGACCGAACATGCTTCAGGATCTTCGCAATCAGGGCGGGCTCTTCGACGCAAGCGATCACCCGAAGCTTGCCCCCGCAATCCGGGCAGGTCTCAGCGGAAGATCCGGGCTATCATGAATCCGACGACGCCAAGCCCACCTCGCTGCCTGATCGTGATCCTTATCTTGTCCGTGGTCGCCCTTGCGGCCTGAACGAGTACGCCCGAGGACTCCACTCCGGTCTTGACCCCCGCCGCGCGCGCCAGCCCGCAGAAGTAGTGCGCGAAGATTGCCGACGGTAGCGAGCGCCAGACCTGCCTGGACAGGGCCGCCTTAGGAGAGCGCTGGTAGCCGTGTTGCTGCGGCGCATTGGCTGCGTCGCCCCTCGAACCAGGAACGGTTAGACTCGAAGCCGTGCGGAAGGAAATCGTGCCATGAGCCTGTTCGGCTCGTTCAGGATTGTCCGGATAGGAATGGCGTGCCCAACGCCGCGAACAGGATTTCCGGGTCAATAGATGGAAACTTCTGCAGGTCTACAGGTCCTGTCCATACAATCAGCGAGGATGTCTACTATCGATAGGCCGATAATATGTCCTATTCTTCGCAAATACTCGCTGACGGTGGGGCGGCCGATGCCGCTGCTGGCGGTTCTCAGGCAGCCTGCCGGCGTGGCAGCTTTGCCGCGGAATCAGTGGCAGCTTTCGCGTGGAAGGGGTGGCAGGCTTCGTCTGGAATCAGCGGCAGGCTTGGTCTCGTATACGCATACTTGTTTCAGTAACATTGGTAATTAATGCTGACAGGCCGAGAAACAGCGCCATTGAAATCATCGAAGGCGCCTTGTTAAGCACAATATCCGCCCTACAGTAGTAACAGCGATCGCGCGATAGCAGATTCCAGCCCAACAGCACTCAGCGCGTAAATCTACTCAAGACAGATCATTCGTATCGATACTCGTCTGATGTTTTGCTCGCGGTTGCTATGCTACCTTCCGTGCGGCAGCGGCCTTATCAGGGGCATAGGTTGCCTGGAGATTCATCCAGAGTTTCGGCGAAGTACCCAAGGCGTCGGCGAGGCCCAATGCAGCCTCTGCCGTGATCCCGCGTTCCTCCAGCCTATTCTCCTTGCGAACTCAGCCTGGCTCATGCCCTGGGGTTCGAGAAATTCTTCGAGCAGCATCTCGCCGGGATGGAACGGATGTTTCGGTTGCCTGTCCACAGCCTTCACCTCTATTTTTGATAATCCACTATCTGTAAATCGTGTGATTGTCCGCCACTGGCTCTACCCCATAAACGGGGACGGGACGGAAGCGCAGCTACCCGGTTACATTACGCCGGAACATATCGCTCGACCATAATCCAGGGTGTCGTTTGATTAGCGGTCACCCCGCAGGCTGATCCCCCGGACGACAAACGATCACTCTCTTAGACCCGGTCTTGCGGTGCGGTCAGTCGCCCTGGCCTACAATTGGCACATGGTGATCGGATCTAGACACGAGCGTTACTGGCTGGGCGACGTTGAAATCCGCGTCGACGAAAACCAGGTTTTCGTTGCGGGTGCTCTCGTTCGCCTCAAGCCAAGGGCCATGGATGTACTGCGGTGTCTTCTGCTCGCAGCCGGGGAAGTCGTCAGCAAGAATGAACTGATGGATCGAGTGTGGCCAAACGTCGATGTAACGCCACACGTTCTGACGGAGGCCATTCATGAGATCAGGCGTGCGCTGGGCGATCAGTCGCGGGCGCCGCGTTACATTCAGACAGTACCCAGAAAAGGCTACCGTACGCTGGCGCAAGTCCGAACCGGCGCCGACAGGCTGGCCGCACGCCTCGTCGTGCTGCCACTGGAGTGCTTGAGTGATCATCCCGACGATGCTGTATTCTGTCACGGACTGCTGGAAGAACTGATCAACGCTCTCGGTCGAGTGCGCAACATTGAAGTATTGGGACGGGCTTCAAGCTATGCCTTGTCAGAAAAGGACGAAGCTCTTCGGGGCGGCAGTAATACCAGCCTCGCCGCCTTTTCAAGCCGTGCAACCCATGTCGTCTCCGGCAGCCTGCGCCGTACCGACAAGACGATCCGCGTAAACGCCCGACTCTCGGAAGCGGTCTCGGATGTCGTGCTCTGGTCGGAGATTTACGATCGTCCGCCGGGGGATGTGCTGAGCACACAGGAAGACATTGCGAGACGGGTGGCCCGGACACTCGCACAAAGGCTCGGCTTGGGAAAGGACTACCGCAGAGCAAGGTCCACCCGAAACCTGGATGCTTACCGCGAGTTTGTGAAAGGGCGTCAGTCCTGGCTGGGCTACAATCACGAACCGCAGGCCGCAATGCAACACTACCAGCGATCGCTGGAGTTCGATCCGGAGTTCGCCCTGCCTCACGCGGGAATGGCAGAGTGTTGCAACACGCTGGCCGTCTTCCATCTCGCGCCGCAGGCAGCCATGCGGGATCTGTGTATCGATCATGCCGAACGGGCGGTTTCTCTCGACCCCGACTCAGCGGATTGTCAGTTCGCGTTCGGCTATGTGCAATTTTACATACGGTGGAACTTTCAGCTCGCGGAAATCGCTTTCAGGCGAGCGCTGGAAATCAACCCCAGCCATGTTCCGACACTGGGCTTTTATGCAATGCTGCTCTGCCCATTGCAACGTCGGGAAGAGTCCGACGAACTCGCGGCGACGATGACACGGCTGGACCCGTACCTGCCATTGGCCTGGGCTCTGCGGGCGATTTCGAGTTGCTACAACCGCAATCCCCGGGCTGCGCTGGACGCCGCGGAAACAGGGCTCGCGTTGAATCCCGACGATCTGCTTTGTCACTGGATGCGGGCGGATGGGGCAACACGTCTCGACCTGCGTCCTGATTGCCTCAACTGGATCGTCGAACTGGACCGGCGCGCCACCGGTCAGCCGCTGTTTAAAGCCTGCGCTGCGAACCTTTACGCGCTACTGGGCGAGTCCGAACCCGCCCGGCAGATCGGGCGCGATCTCGAATCTACTGCTGCAAACGATCACTTCATCAGCAGCCTGGTGCACGTTGCCCTGGGGCGCCCGGAGGCCGCGTTGGAGAGCCTGGAGGCGGCCGAGCACGATCGCGACGCGGCGTTATGGTCCATCGCTTGCGCCCCTTATTTCGATGCGCTCCGCATTCATCCGCGCTTTCATCGTCTGCGTGACGCGCTTGGGCTGCCCCCACTCGCCGTTGATGATTCGTTGATAACTCGTTGAGGACCTTCTGACGCCGCCCTGCTAGCGTTGAAGCCCGTTGCCTGGCCGGCGCCCTTGAAGTCGACGCCAGGTGCCACGCGGCTGGGAGGCTCGAGGACATGAAACGAAGCATACTTATTCTGGCGCTGGCGATGCTGCCGGTGCTAAGTGCGCGCGGCGATTACCTGCGTGTCGATGGTGAGCACGTCGGCCACACCTACTCGCTACTACGACCTGACGGAGCGGACTGGAACCAGAAGCTCGTGCTGCTCGTGCACGGTTCGATTCCCCAGGTGTTCGAATCGCTGGCGCCGGTGCTGCTGGCTGAAGGCTTCGGGGTTGCGTTCGTCACGCTGGCCGATGGCACCGGTGAGGGCGCGGCGTTGAAGCAGACGACCCTGCAGACCCGCTTCGTGCAGACCCGATTCGCTGTCGAGTTCGCCAAACCGCGGGAAACCTATCTGCTGGCGTTCTCCCGGGGCGCTCACACCATGCAGAAGCTCCTCGAAACCAGCCCGGTCCGGTACAGCGGGGCGTTGTCCGTTTGCGGCGGTAACGGCGGCTCACAGCTGCAGTGGGACTATTTCTTCACCGCGAGGCTTCTGTTCGACCACTACTTTCCCGGTGTGTTACCGGGTACTCCCACGCGACTGCCAGAGATCAGCGTAGACGAGTTTCTCGGCGTTCTGGCGCCCAAGATCGCCGGTGCCGTGTTCGCCGATCTGGGTAAGGCCCAGGAAATGGCCAGCGTCGACCAATATGCGCTGGCCTACAGTGGACCGTTCGAACTTGCGGAGGGCATCGTATTCTCACTCGCGGTTCATACCATCGGAGTTAACGGCCTCATCGAGGCCGCGAATGGAATTCCCTTCGATAACCGCACCGTGGAATATGCCGGCACCGGCGATGACCAGGCGCTGAACGCACAGATTGCGAGAATCGCTGGAGACCAGCAGGCACACCGCTACCTCGATGTCTGGTACGAGCCCAGGGGCAGCACCGCCGGAACGCCGGTGCTGCTGCTCCACACCGCCCGTGACCCAGGCGCGCCCGAAGCACTCAACAACGATCGCTACTCGGAGCTGGTGGCTGGCGCGGGTAATCAAAGCTACATCGAGCGCCGTGTCATCGATCGCTTCGGCCACTGTGTGATCGACAACGCCGAGGTCGCAAGCGCGCTCGCCGACCTGGTTGGGTGGGCCGAACGCGGCGCAATACCGAGCAACTGACGAGCGCTGATGTTTGTGATGGCTTCCAGACTCGTCTGGGTGACCCACTCGCCGAGTAACCGGGGATGATCATCCTGCTGACGGATGCCGGCTACGTCACCGGCTGAACGCAATGACGCTGACCGAGCGCGTCGGTAGCGTCACGCGGATCTCGTCATCGTCGCGTGCCACGTC